>NZ_JBXWOS010000007.1:0-202144 GCF_059611005.1 Ruegeria sp. CDSB117 | reverse complement strand
GTGTCGGTCTCGTATTCCACGTGGGCGGTCGAGATGGTGATGCCACGTGCTTTTTCTTCAGGCGCGCCGTCAATCTGGTCATACGCTTTGAAGTCACCGAAATACTTGGTGATTGCTGCGGTCAGCGTGGTCTTGCCGTGGTCAACGTGGCCAATCGTGCCGATGTTGACGTGCGGCTTATTACGCTCAAACTTTTCCTTTGCCATGATGGCCTCCTTTTTCGGTAATGAAGGGAGCCCCTGAACAGAGCTCCCTCAAATCTTCGCTTATGCGTATTTCGCCTGGATCTCGTCCGAGATGTTCTGCGGAACCGGATCGTAATGATCGAACTGCATGGTGAACTGGGCACGGCCCGACGACATCGAACGCAGAGTGTTGATGTAGCCGAACATGTTTGCCAGCGGCACGAATGCGTCGATCGCGATGGCGTTGCCACGGTTTTCCTGACCGGAAACCTGACCCCGACGTGATGTCAGGTCGCCGATGATGCCGCCGGTGTATTCTTCCGGGGTGATCACTTCGACCTTCATGATCGGCTCAAGCAGTTTCGCACCAGCTTTGCGCATGCCTTCACGCATACCCATACGAGCCGCGATTTCAAACGCCAGAACCGAGGAGTCCACGTCGTGGTATTTACCTTCGATCAGGGCAACTTTGAAGTCGATCACGGGGAAGCCAGCCAATGGGCCGCTATCCATGACGGATCTGATGCCTTTTTCAACACCCGGGATGTATTCCTTGGGTACCGAACCACCAACAACGCGAGATTCGAACGAATAGCCTTCGCCCGGCTCTGTTGGCGAGATGATCATCTTCACCTCGGCGAACTGACCCGAACCACCCGACTGTTTCTTGTGGGTGTAAACGATCTCAGCTTCGTGACCGATGGTTTCGCGATAGGCCACCTGCGGCGCACCAATGTTCGCTTCAACCTTGAATTCACGCTTGAGACGGTCAATCAGGATGTCCAGGTGAAGTTCGCCCATCCCCTTCATGATGGTCTGACCCGATTCCAGATCAGTTTCCACACGGAAGGACGGGTCTTCGGCGGCCAGACGGCCCAGACCCTGGCTCATCTTTTCCTGGTCAGCCTTGGTTTTCGGCTCAACCGCGATCTCGATCACCGGATCAGGGAAGGTCATGGTTTCCAGAACCACCGGATCGCCGGTCGAACACAGAGTGTCGCCCGTGGTGGTGTCTTTCAGACCTGCCAGTGCGATAATGTCACCTGCGAATGCTTCCGTGATTTCCTCACGGTCATTCGAGTGCATCATCATCATCCGGCCGATACGCTCTTTCTTACCCTTGGTCGAGTTCAGAAGCGTGTCGCCCTTGGCCAGAGTACCCGAGTAGATGCGGGTAAAGGTCAGCGAGCCAACAAAGGGGTCGTTCATGATTTTGAACGCCAGACCCGAGAACGCCATATCATCATCCGCACGGCGGGCGATGTTACGGGTTTCTTCTTCGTCACCGGGTTTGAAGCCCATGTAATCGACAACGTCCAGCGGGCTGGGCAGATAGTCGATCACAGCATTCAGCAGCGGCTGAACGCCTTTGTTCTTGAACGCCGAACCACCCAGAACCGGAACAAACGCGATTTCCAAAGTACCTTTGCGCAGCAGGGCGCGCAGGGTCGGAACGTCGGGCTCATTGCCGTCCAGGTATTCCATCATCGCGTCGTCGTCCATTTCGACGGCCGCTTCGACCATTTTACCGCGCCATTCGTCAGCCATGTCTTTCAGGCTGTCACGGATCGGTGCTTTGACCCAGCTTGCGCCCAGGTCTTCGCCCTGCCACAGCCATTCTTCCATGGTGACCAGGTCGATCAGGCCTTCCAGCTCGGTTTCTGCGCCGATTGGAATACCAACTGGAACAGCACGTGCGCCGGTACGATCTTCGATCATTGCAACGCAGTTGAAGAAGTCGGCGCCGATCTTGTCCATCTTGTTGACGAACACCATACGCGGAACCTTGTAGCGGTCAGCCTGACGCCACACGGTTTCGGTCTGGGGCTCAACACCGGCGTTTGCGTCCAGAACGCAGACGGCACCGTCGAGAACCGCCAGCGAACGTTCAACTTCAATGGTGAAGTCAACGTGGCCGGGGGTGTCGATGATGTTCAGGCGGTGCTTGGGCGAGTCAGCAGTTACACCGTCTTCGGTGCGTTCCCAAAACGTGGTGGTCGCCGCCGAAGTGATGGTGATGCCGCGTTCCTGCTCCTGCTCCATCCAGTCCATGGTGGCTGCACCATCGTGCACCTCACCGATGTTGTGGGATTTGCCGGTGTAATACAGGATGCGTTCCGAGCAGGTGGTTTTACCTGCATCGATGTGCGCCATGATACCGAAGTTACGGTAATGGTTGAGTGTATATTCGCGTGCCATTTTGATAAGCCTCTGGAATTACCAACGGTAATGGCTGAAGGCTTTGTTCGCCTCGGCCATCTTGTGGGTGTCTTCGCGCTTTTTCACGGCAGTACCGCGGGACTGTACGGCGTCCAGCAGTTCGCCCGCAAGGCGCTCTTCCATGGTGTTTTCGTTACGGCCACGCGCAGCAGTGATCAGCCAGCGGATGGCCAGTGCTTCGCGGCGCTCGGGGCGCACTTCGACCGGAACCTGATAGGTTGCACCACCAACCCGGCGCGAGCGAACCTCGACCGACGGTTTGATGTTGTCGAGTGCTTCGTGGAACACTTCGACAGGAGCGCGCTTGATCTTGCCTTCAACGCGATCAAAGGCGTTGTAAACGATGCGCTCTGCGACCGACTTCTTGCCGTCGATCATCAGGTTGTTCATGAATTTGGTTAGTACCTTGTCGCCAAATTTGGCGTCAGGCAGGACTTCGCGTTTTTCGGCGGCGTGACGACGTGACATATCAGCCTCTCCTTCTTACTTGGGACGCTTCGCGCCGTATTTCGAACGACGTTGCTTACGATCTTTGACGCCCTGAGTATCCAGAACACCGCGCAGGATGTGGTAACGCACACCGGGAAGGTCTTTTACACGGCCGCCACGGATCAGAACAACCGAGTGTTCCTGCAGGTTGTGGCTTTCACCGGGGATGTACGAGATGACCTCGAACCCGTTGGTCAGGCGCACTTTGGCAACCTTACGCATAGCGGAGTTCGGCTTTTTCGGTGTGGTCGTATACACACGAGTACAGACGCCGCGCTTCTGCGGGCACTGCTCCAGGTGCATGGACTTCGAGCGTTTTACTTTGGGCTGACGCGGCTTGCGGATCAGCTGTTGAATAGTTGGCATTCCGGTTTCTTCCCCGTTTTGCAACACACATGACATGCACGCGCATTGCGTGCGGCTAAACTTGCTGCGTTCGTGCGTCCACAAGCGCAAAACCCGCGAGCGTTCCCATTCCGAGGTGAACGTCGCGGTTTGTTATCAGAGGGCGCGAACGATAAAAGTGTCCGGGCCTTGACCAGTTCATTACTGGAATCGGTTGTGGGGCGGCCCCCGGCACCGAGATGACGCGCGTATATGGGGAGTCGGCCTGAGTGTCAACAGCACATACCCGACAAGCCGATTGGCAGCGTTTTATCAAGACTTAGCTGCAGCTTCCAGCGCTACTCGCCCGTTGCCGGCAATTGCGGATTTCTGCATAGTGGCCACGAAACTTTTCGATGGACGAAACATGCAAGTCATTGGCCTGTGCCGCTTTTCCTACCCCGCGATCGGCGGCTATCAGGTAGAACACGAAACTGTCGAAGAGCGTCGTCAATACCTGTACAATCCAGAGCGGCTGGAAGAACGGTTTCGTCTTTTCGAAACCACCACCCTGCCCGGTTTTCGGGAACAGACAGACGAGGACTTTGAACTGGTGGTGCTAACCGGTGAATGCCTTCCCCAAAAGTCCATGGACCGACTGTATGATCTAACCTCGGGCATCAGGCAGATCCGCATCGTCAAGCGCACACCAGCCCGGCACCGCCCAGTCGTCAAAGAGGTTCTGCACAGCGCCCGCACCGACCCGGATCAGCCGTGCCTCCAGTTCCGGCATGACGACGATGATGCCGTATCGGTCGACTTTGTCGAACGTCTACGCCTTGCGGCGATTGACGCCAAAGGGCTGACCCGGAATAGCCGGACGGTCGGGCTGGATTTCAACAGCGGGTTTCTGGCGCGGTTTGGACCGGATGGCATTCGCGCCACCCAGGTGTTCCGGTCCCTTTTGGGCGTAGGGTTGGGGATGTATATTGCCGGCGGCTGCAAACACACGATCATGAGCTTCACGCACCATAAGATCGGTCGTTTCATGCCCGTAATCAGCTATCCCGACGCGCCCATGTGGGTCCGTACGCTGAACAACTTCAACGACTCCCCCCATGCCCGCGCCAGCAAGACCGAGCTGTCCCCACTGACACCGGAACAAGAAGGCGAGTTCATCGCGCGATTTGCAATTGAACAGGATAAGGTGCGGCGGGCTCACTCGGCAGGTTGAGATTGACGTTCCCGGAACAGCGTGAAAAGCCCCGCACCCACGACCAGAACAGCGCCCAACATCGTGATCGTATCGGGCCAATCGCCAAAAATGACCCAACCCAGCCCCAAAGCCCAGATCAGGCTGGAATACCGGAACGGCGCGATAAAACCGACGTCGCCTTCGCGCATGACCATGACGCTGCAAAGATATCCGGTCAGAACAAAGACCGCGGCTGAGGCCACCATTATGCCTGCGCCCGGCGTTACCGGCTCCCACCCTGTGACTGCAGTTGCGATCCCTGCGGCCACTGTAATGGAAACCGTCGTCGCCAATGTGACCGTCAAGGACGGAACATGGGTGGACATACGCCTGGTAATCAGGTCGCGTGCGGTGACGGATGCCACGGCAATCAGAGCGTAAATCGCGTAAAGACTGAACCCATCAGGCCCCGGCCGTACAATCAGCAACATTCCTGCAAAGCCCATCCCGATCGCTAGAATGCGGCGCCAGCCGATATGTTCACCAAAGAACAAAACAGCCCCCAATGTCACCGTAAGTGGCAACGCCTGAAGAACGGCCGTTACATTTGCAAGCGGCATATGCAAAAGCGCTGTCAGAAAGAAGAATGTGGCCGACAACTCGGCCAAGCAGCGTGCAGCAACAAGCCACTTGTCGTGGCGCGGAAAGTTCAGGTGCAGCGCCCCAAGATGACGCGCCATCAGAAACACCAATAACGTCGCCAAGAGGCCACGCATCGCAACCATCTGAAACAGCGGCAAGTCTGCCCCCGCAACTTTGATCAATGCATCATTAACGGTAAAGGCGGCCATGCTGCCCATCATCAGCATAGCGCCCTTCACATTCGGGTTCATAGTCGCAGAATCCAATACTCTAAAGAAACACGGATCATTGGCCGTAAGTCCTTGTGAGATGTCAATATGCAACCATGGACCCGTCGGTCAGTCGGGCAAGATCACCAGTGTGTGGTCCATACCCGCAAGAGCTACGTCAATGAGCGGCGCGATCTCTGCCCAATCGCCACCGGCCAGACCTGCACCTATCATCGGATAGCCGATCCGCGATGCGGGGAATGCGCGTGCAATCTTCGAAAAACAACCCGAGATCGCCTCATATTCCACAAGCGGCCCCGGCCCCTCCCAATGAAACTGGGTATAAGCATTAACCACCGCAAACTCGGTCGTACCCCGCGTGACCTGGGCCGAAGAAATCGTTCCGAGTTTTGATCGGGACCCAAGGTCCGTCTGCTTGTCGGCCTCAAGCGCATCAGGGAATTCCACTGCAATCGCCCGTGCTATCCCGGCCCCCATCGCATGGAAGCAATTGCAACCGTGAACGATGACATCAAACTCACCATTCAGTGCAAGCTGTATCAAATCACCCTTGATTGTAAGCATCATGCATCCCTTGGTCAGTGGGTCGCTGTCTTCGAGACTATTCAGTTGTATCACGATTGGGCGAAAGCGCACCAAGGGCAAAAGAAAAGGCCCCGCGAAATCGCAGGGCCTTTCCTTATTTCTATGATGAGAAAGTTACTCGCGGCTTTCCGGTGTTTCCACCAGAACGTCCAGCTCGTCACCGACCATATCGTCATCCATGACCGGCGCAGCCAGAGCAGCGGCCGCTTCGGCCTCTTCCCGGCGGGCTTCGATCACGACGTTGTCGCGGCCTTGCGCAACCTGGCGGACGGCCTGAGTGGCCCCACCGGTACCGGCTGGGATCAGGCGACCAACGATGACGTTCTCTTTCAGGCCGACCAGTTTGTCCTTCTTGCCCTGAACCGAAGCTTCGGTCAGCACGCGGGTGGTTTCCTGGAACGACGCCGCCGAGATGAACGAACGTGTCTGCAGCGAGGCTTTGGTGATCCCCAAGAGGATCGGTTCGCCCTGAGCTGGACGTCCGCCGCGGGCCAACGTCTTCTCGTTGGCTGCGTCAAACTCCTGCTTGTCGACATGTTCGCCTTTCAGCAGAGTGGTGTCGCCTGAGTCCAGGATCTCCCACTTCTGCAGCATCTGACGCACGATGACTTCGATGTGCTTGTCGTTGATTTTCACACCTTGCAGGCGATAGACGTCTTGCACCTCGTCGATCATGTAATCCGCCAGCGCTTCGACACCCATGATGGACAGGATGTCATGCGGAGCCGGGTTACCGTCCATCAGGTATTCACCCTTCTGGATGAAGTCCCCTTCGGCGACCGGGATGTGCTTGCCCTTGGGCACCATGTACTCGATGGTCTCCATGGACTCGTCAGCCGGCTCGATGCTGATGCGGCGCTTGTTCTTGTAGTCGCGGCCAAAGCGCACGTAACCATCAGCTTCTGCGATGATCGCGTGATCTTTCGGACGACGGGCTTCGAACAGTTCAGCCACACGCGGCAAACCACCGGTGATGTCCTTGGTTTTGGCGCCTTCACGCGGGATACGCGCAACGACTTCACCAGCCTCGATTTTTTCACCGTCTTCGATCGACAGGATCGCATCCACCGACATCGGATAGTGAACCGGGTTGCCCGCATCATTGCGGACCGGCTCGCCATCTTCACCAACCAGAATGATCTCGGGCTTGAGGTCGCTGCCTTTGGGGGCGGCGCGCCAGTCGATCACGATCTTCTGGGTCATGCCGGTTGCATCGTCGGTCTCATCGCGGACAGCAATGCCCGAAACAAGGTCAACATACTTCGCGGTACCGGCTTTCTCGGCGATGATCGGCAGGGTGTAGGGATCCCACTCGAACAGCTTGTCGCCACGGGCAACCTTGGCGCCGTCCTTGACGAACAGCTTGGAGCCGTAGCCCAGCTTGTGGCTGGCACGTTCCTCGCCGTGTTCGTCCTTGATCACCAGCTTCATGTTCCGGCCCATAACCAGGATTTCGCCTGCGGAATTGGCCAGAACCTGCGGGTTCTCGAACGAAACCACACCGTCTTGGCTGGCTTCCTGGAACGACTGCTGACCACCTTGCGCAACACCGCCGATGTGGAAGGTCCGCATCGTCAGCTGTGTACCTGGTTCACCGATGGACTGGGCGGCGATGATGCCGACAGCCTCACCCGTGTTGACCCGTGTACCACGTGCAAGGTCACGACCATAGCAGGTGGCGCATACGCCTTCCTCAGACTCGCAGGTCAGAGGAGAACGGATGCGCATCGACGCAACACCGGCTTCATCAATGGTGTCGGCCATGCGTTCGTCGATCAACTGACCCGCAGCGACCAGAACCTCTTCCGTACCCGGACGCAGAACGTCATCGGCCGAAACACGACCCAGCACACGTTCTGCCAGAGATGCAACAACCTCACCATCGTTGACCGCAGCTTCGGCAGTGATCGCACGTTCGGTACCACAGTCGATCTCACGAACGATGCAGTCCTGCGCCACGTCCACCAGACGACGGGTCAGGTAACCCGAGTTAGCCGTCTTCAGAGCGGTATCCGACAGACCCTTACGGGCACCGTGGGTCGAGTTGAAGTACTCGAGAACGGTCAGACCTTCTTTAAAGTTCGAGATAATCGGCGTCTCGATGATGTCACCGTTCGGCTTGGCCATCAGACCACGCATACCGCCCAGCTGTTTCATCTGAGTAACCGAGCCACGCGCACCCGAGTGGGCCATCATGTAGACCGAGTTTGGTTCTTGTTCGGAACCATCCTCTGCCCGATCCGAAGACGAGATCGTGCCCATCATCGCATCGGTGACGCGGTCGTTACACTTCGACCAGGCATCGACAACTTTGTTGTACTTTTCGCCCTGCGTGATCAGACCGTCCATGTACTGTTGTTCAAAATCTTTTACCTGACTTCGGGTCTCATCAACGATGCCCCACTTGTCATCAGGGATGACCATGTCGTCCTTACCGAACGAGATGCCCGCCTTGAACGCTTCTTTGAAGCCCATCGACATGATCTGGTCACAGAAGATAACCGACTCTTTCTGACCGCAGTAACGGTAGACGGTGTCGATCACCTGCTGCACTTCTTTCTTCCGCAGCAGACGGTTAACCAGCTCGAACGGGGCCTTGTTGTTCATTGGCAGCAAGGCACCCAGACGCAGACGGCCCGGAGTAGTCTCGAAACGCTTCTGAACTTCGTTGCCTTCGTCGTCGATCTGCGTGATCCGCGCGGTGATCTTGGTGTGCAGGTGCACTTCGCCGGAATCCAGCGCGTGCTGAACTTCGTCGATCGAACCAAACACCTTACCTTCGCCCGGCATGCCTTCGCGTTCCAGAGTCACATAGTAGAGACCCAGGATCATATCCTGCGACGGAACGATGATCGGCGCACCGTTTGCAGGCGACAGAACGTTGTTCGTCGACATCATCAGAACACGGGCTTCCAGCTGGGCCTCAAGGCTCAGTGGGACGTGCACAGCCATCTGGTCACCGTCGAAGTCGGCGTTAAAGGCCGAACAGACCAGCGGGTGCAGCTGGATGGCTTTACCTTCGATCAGGACCGGCTCGAACGCCTGAATGCCCAAACGGTGCAGCGTCGGCGCACGGTTCAGCATGACAGGGTGTTCGCGGATCACCTCGTCGAGGATATCCCACACTTCGGGACGCTCTTTCTCGACCAGTTTCTTCGCCTGCTTCACGGTCGAAGACAGACCCTTGGCTTCAAGGCGCGAGTAGATGAACGGCTTGAACAGCTCCAGCGCCATCTTCTTGGGCAGACCACACTGGTGCAGCTTGAGTTCCGGACCGGTCACGATGACCGAACGGCCCGAGAAGTCGACGCGCTTCCCTAGAAGGTTCTGACGGAAGCGACCCTGCTTACCTTTCAGCATGTCCGACAGCGATTTCAGCGGACGCTTGTTGGCACCGGTAATCACGCGCCCACGACGGCCATTGTCGAACAGAGCGTCAACGGATTCCTGCAACATCCGCTTTTCGTTGCGGACGATGATGTCTGGCGCGCGCAGTTCGATCAGACGCTTCAGACGGTTGTTCCGGTTGATGACGCGGCGATACAGATCGTTCAAATCCGAGGTCGCGAAACGGCCACCATCCAGCGGAACCAGCGGACGCAGTTCCGGCGGAATGACCGGGATCACGGTCATGACCATCCACTCGGGACGGTTGCCCGACTCGAGGAAGGATTCAACTACCTTCAGACGCTTGATGATCTTCTTCGGCTTCAGTTCACCGGTCGCTTCGGCCAGATCAGCGCGCAGCTGCTCGGCTTCGGCTTCCAGATCGATCTGAGCCAGCATCTCACGGATAGCTTCGGCACCGATGTTCGCGGTGAACGCGTCCATGCCATAGGCATCCTGCGCGTCCATGTACTCTTCTTCGGTCAGCATCTGGCCGTAAGAAAGGTCGGTCAGACCGGGCTCGATGACGACGTAGTTTTCAAAGTACAGAACGCGTTCCAGATCGCGCAACGTCATGTCCAGCATCAGACCGATGCGGGACGGTAGCGATTTCAGGAACCAGATATGTGCGACGGGTGCTGCCAGTTCGATATGGCCCATACGCTCGCGGCGGACTTTCTGCAGGGTGACTTCCACACCGCATTTCTCGCAGACAACGCCGCGATACTTCATCCGCTTATATTTGCCGCACAGACATTCGTAATCTTTGATCGGGCCAAAGATACGCGCGCAGAACAGACCGTCACGCTCGGGCTTGAACGTCCGGTAGTTGATGGTTTCGGGTTTCTTGATCTCGCCATAGGACCAAGACAGAATCCGCTCGGGCGACGCCAAGGAGACTTTGATCTCGTCAAAGACTTTCGGCGGCGTCAGCGGGTTGAACGGGTTATTGGTGATTTCCTGGTTCATTTTGCGTCCTTACAAATTGGGATGGGATGAGTGTGGGGCGTTGCCGCCCCTACTCTTCCTCCGCATCCAGGAGTTCCATATTCAGGCCGAGGCCACGGACTTCTTTAACCAGAACGTTGAACGATTCCGGTACGCCCGCTTCAAAGTTATCCTCGCCTTTGACGATCGACTCATAGACCTTGGTCCGGCCGGCGACGTCATCCGATTTCACGGTGAGCATCTCCTGCAGGGTGTAGGCGGCGCCATAAGCTTCCAGGGCCCAGACCTCCATCTCACCAAAGCGCTGACCACCGAATTGCGCCTTACCACCCAGCGGCTGCTGGGTAACCAGGCTGTAAGGCCCGGTCGAACGCGCGTGGATTTTGTCGTCCACAAGGTGGTGCAGTTTCAGCAGGTACTTGATGCCCACGGTCACCGGACGCGCGAATTGCTCACCCGTACGACCGTCGAACAGAACCGACTGACCGCTTTCCGAGAAGCCCGCACGCACCAGCGCGTCGTTGACGTCAGCCTCTTTGGCTCCGTCAAAGACGGGGGTCGCGATCGGAACACCGCGGGTCACGTTGCCCGCAGCTTCAATCAGGTGACCTTCGTCCATGCCGGCAATGCCTTCTTCATAGACATTCTCGCCATAGGCCAGCTTCATCGCTTCGCGAACCGGGGTCAGGTCGCCGGAGCGGCGGTATTCACCCAGTGCTTCGTCGATGTTCAGACCCAGACCGCGTGCGGCCCAACCCATGTGGGTTTCAAGGATCTGTCCAACGTTCATACGCGAAGGCACGCCCAGTGGGTTCAGACAGAAGTCAACCGGAGTACCATCAGCCAGGAACGGCATGTCTTCCATCGGAACAACCTTGGAGATCACACCTTTGTTCCCGTGACGACCGGCCATCTTGTCGCCCGGCTGCAGCTTACGCTTCACGGCGATGAAGACTTTGACCATCTTCATCACACCCGGCGGCAGATCGTCACCACGACGGACTTTCTCGACCTTGTCCTCGAAACGGGCATCCAGAGCGCGCTTGAGCACTTCGTATTGCTCATTCAGAGCCTCTACGATCTGTGCGTCCTTTTCGTCTTCCAGTGCCAGCTGCCACCACTGACCACGGGTCAGCATGTCCAGCAGTTCCTCGGTGATCACCGATCCCGCCTTGACGCCTTTCGGGCCTTTGACAGCGGTTTTACCCAGGATCAGGCCTTGCAGACGCGCGTAGATGTTGCGGTCAAGGATCGCCAGCTCGTCGTCCCGGTCACGGGCCAGACGTTCGACTTCCTCACGCTCGATCTGCAGCGCACGCTCGTCTTTTTCCACACCGTGACGGTTGAAGACGCGGACTTCCACGACCGTACCGTAATCACCCGGCTTCACGCGCAGCGAAGTATCACGGACGTCTGATGCTTTTTCACCAAAGATGGCGCGCAGCAGCTTTTCTTCCGGGGTCATCGGGCTTTCGCCCTTCGGAGTGATCTTGCCGACCAGAATATCGCCCGGCTCAACATCCGCGCCGATGTAAACGATGCCAGCCTCGTCGAGGTTGCGCAGCGCTTCTTCACCGACGTTCGGGATGTCGCGGGTGATCTCTTCCGGGCCCAGCTTCGTGTCACGGGCGGCGACTTCGAATTCCTCGATATGGACCGAGGTAAAGACGTCATCACGCGCGATACGTTCCGAGATCAGGATCGAGTCTTCGTAGTTGTAACCGTTCCACGGCATGAACGCGACGACCACGTTCTTACCCAGTGCCAGTTCACCGATATCGGTGGACGGACCATCGGCGACAACCTCGCCTTTCGTGACAGTGTCACCCACTTTCACCAGCGGACGCTGGTTGATGCAGGTGTTCTGGTTCGAACGCTGGAATTTGCGCAGACGGTAGATGTCCACACCCGCGTCGCCCAGTTCCAGATCTTCGGTAGCACGAATAACGATACGCTGGGCATCGACCTGGTCGATGATGCCGGCACGTTTCGCCTGAATCGCAGCGCCCGAGTCGATGGCAACCTTTTCCTCGATACCGGTGCCGACCAGCGGCGCCTCGGCCCGCAGCAGCGGAACCGCCTGACGTTGCATGTTCGAACCCATCAGGGCGCGGTTGGCGTCGTCATTTTCAAGGAACGGGATCAGCGATGCAGCAACCGATACCAACTGTTTCGGGCTGACGTCGATCAGGTCCACATTCTCGCGCGGGGCAAGGGTGTAGTCACCGGACTGACGGGTCGAAACCAGATCGTTGATGAACTTTCCATCTGCATCCAATGTCGCGTTCGCCTGCGCCACAGTGTGACGCATTTCTTCGGTCGCGGACATGTAGTGAACCTCATCGGTCACCTCGGCGTCTTTGACGACGCGGTACGGTGTTTCGATGAAGCCATACTTGTTCACGCGGGCGAAGGTGGCCAGCGAGTTGATCAGACCGATGTTCGGGCCTTCGGGCGTTTCAATCGGGCACATCCGGCCATAGTGGGTCGGGTGTACGTCGCGGACCTCAAAGCCCGCGCGCTCTCGTGTCAGACCACCGGGGCCAAGCGCCGAGAGACGGCGTTTGTGAGTGACTTCCGACAGCGGGTTGGTCTGGTCCATGAACTGCGACAACTGCGACGAGCCGAAGAATTCGCGGACAGCAGCAGCAGCCGGTTTCGCGTTGATCAGGTCCTGCGGCATGACGGTGTCGATCTCAACCGACGACATACGCTCTTTGATCGCGCGCTCCATGCGCAGCAGGCCAACGCGGTACTGGTTTTCCATCAGTTCGCCGACAGAACGCACACGACGGTTGCCCAGGTGGTCGATATCGTCGATGTCACCTTTGCCGTCGCGCAACTCAACCAGCGCCTTGATGCAGGCCACGATGTCTTCGCGACGCAGAGTGCGCAGCGTATCCGGCGCATCCAGGGCCAGACGCATGTTCATCTTCACACGGCCAACGGCGGACAGGTCATAACGCTCGCTGTCGAAGAACAGCGTGTCGAACAGGGCCGAAGCCGCTTCGACGGTGGGCGGCTCGCCCGGACGCATAACACGGTAGATATCCATCAGCGCAGTGTCGCGGCCCATGTTCTTGTCCTGCGCCATGGTGTTGCGCATGTAGGGGCCGACATTGACATTGTCGATGTCCAGAACCGGGATGTCGGTGATGCCTGCGTCGACCAGTTCCTTAACAGTACCGCCGATCAGCTCGCCGTCTTTGTCGTATTCCAGCGTCAGTTCATCGCCAGCTTCGACATAGATCGCACCGGTTTCTTCGTTGATGATATCCTTGGCGACAAACTTGCCAACGATATGATCGAACGGAACCAGCAGATTGGTGACAACACCTTCGTCGATCAGCTTTTTGACCGCGCGCGGAGTAACTTTCTTGCCCGCTTCGGCAATCACTTCGCCAGACTTCGCATCAATCAGATCATAGGTCGGACGGGTACCGCGTACACGTTCCGGGAAGAACGGAGCGATCCAACCTTTCTTCTTGTCCAGCTTGTAGGACACGGTATTGTAGTACGCGTCCATGATCGCTTCCTGGTCCAGACCCAGCGCATACAACAGGGTCGTCACAGGCAGTTTGCGGCGACGGTCGATACGGGCGAACACGATGTCTTTGGCGTCGAACTCAAAGTCCAGCCAGCTGCCGCGATACGGGATGATGCGGCAAGCAAAGAGCAGTTTACCCGAAGAGTGGGTCTTGCCCTTGTCGTGGTCAAAGAACACGCCGGGCGAACGGTGCATCTGGGACACGATCACACGCTCGGTGCCGTTCACGATGAACGTACCATTGGGCGTCATCAGGGGCATGTCGCCCATGAATACGTCCTGTTCTTTAATGTCTTTGACGGATTTGGCGCCGGTGTCCTCATCGACATCGAACACGATCAGACGCAGAGTGACCTTCAGCGGCGCGCTGTAGGTCATGTCGCGCTGCATGCACTCTTCGACGTCATATTTAGGTTTTTCCAGATCGTATTTCACGAACTCCAGAACGGAGGTTTCGTTGAAATCCTTGATCGGGAAGACCGATTGGAACACGCCTTTGATGCCTTCGCCGTCTGTGGGCACATCTGCATCGCCGGAGCGCAGGAATAGATCATAAGAGGATTTCTGGACCTCAATGAGGTTCGGCATCTCCAGCACTTCGCGGATTTTGCCGTAATATTTACGAAGACGTTTCTGGCCAAGGAACGTTTGAGCCATGTCAGATGTCACCTTTCGATGTTCTCAGCGGACAAAGACACCGTCGGGCCCCGGTGCCTTGCACATTAGAGACGACACGTCCGGATCAATTCGTGGCCACCGTCCCGAATGGCAGCCTCCCGATCCGCGAACCGCGTCTTAGAAAACACCCCAATTTTCAGAGGCCCTTTCTAAGACAGGTTCGGCTGGACCCGGATTTCTCCGGATCCAGCCAAATTCTGCGGCACATCAGCGATGCACCTGTCGAATGGCTTAGGCCAGCTCGACTTCGGCGCCAGCTGCTTCCAGCTTGCCTTTGACTTCTTCGGCTTCGTCTTTCGACACGCCTTCTTTGATCTTGCCGCCAGCTTCGACCAGTTCTTTGGCTTCTTTCAGGCCCAGACCGGTGATGCCGCGAACTTCTTTGATCACGTTGATTTTCGAAGCGCCGGCGTTCTTCAGAACGACGTCGAATTCGGTTTTTTCTTCCTCAGCTGCGCCACCGGCGTCGCCACCGGCTGCCATGACAACTGCGCCGCCAGCTGCGGGCTCGATGCCATATTCGTCTTTGAGGATGGTTTTCAGTTCTTGTGCTTCCAGCAGGGTCAGACCCACGATGCTTTCTGCGAGTGCTTTCAGATCAGCCATTTTATCAGCTCTTTCCGTTTACAGTGTGTGTTCCAACGTCAGGGACATTTCCCTACGCAGATCATTCAGTGCCAACCGCTTACGCAGCTTCCGCCTTCTCTTCGATGGTGGAAAGGATGCTTGCGATGTTGCTTGCAGGTGCGCCAATTGCGCCAGCGATGTTCGAAGCAGGTGCGCCAAGCATGCCCGCGATAGTAGCAATAAGCTCCTCGCGCGAAGGCATTTTGGACACGGCTTCGACGCCGGCACGATCCAGAGCGTTCTCACCCATTGCACCGCCAAGAATTTCGAACTTTTGGTTCTCTTTGGCGTAGTCCTGGGCCACTTTGGCTGCTGCCACAGGGTCCTCGGAATAGGTCAGAACGGTCATACCCGTCAGCAGGTCGGCAATGCTTTCACATGGCTTTCCGTCGAGGGCGATTTTGGCGAGCCTGTTCTTGGCAACACGCACGGAGCCACCCGCGTCACGAGCACGTGCGCGAAGGTCCTGCATCTCGGCAACTGTCAGACCGGCGTAGTGTGAAACCACTACGACGCCAGAGCTTTCGAAGATTTGGCCGAGTTCCTCGACCACTTTCTCTTTCTGGGCTCTATCCACAGTTCTCTCCAAGTTTGGGGCGATATCTCACCCCGGCTCATATTAGCCGCAGCTTTCGCTCCGGCGTTCAGGTCCGTTGTTACGGGATTGGCCAAAATGCGCCCGAGGGTTGGACCCCCCAGAATTCTTTGGTCTTACCCGTCTCAGGCAGGGAATTAAGGAGCCATATGGCACCACCCACCGTCTTGGACGAAACAAAATAAAGCGCACGACGAATCGCACGCTTTACTTCGTAGCCCTACTTAGGGCAGATGGGGCCGGTTTCCAAGGGGTAAATTGCGGTTTCCGCAGGTTCGCAACAGCATCTGTCGAAAACGATTTCCAACCCGTTCGGGGCTTGGCGTGCACATAGGCGCGGATTTGCGGAATACAACGCGCAAACGCCAAATCAAGCAGGTCCAAGCATCGACTTTCCGTTGACACGGACATCGCACTGTTATCCTGTCCGGGGACTGGAAAATAACACTCAGGACTTGGCTCGTTGGCTGGAACGCTGCCCCTTTCAGACGAAGAAAATGCCCGCGTCGCCTTATTTATCGACGAGTTTTCAAACCAGTTCCTGAAAGAACCCATCCGCCGCTATGAATGCATCTACCGATCGCATGCGTTCGACGACACGCGATCCGTCGTGATCCTGCATACCGCAGCGCAGGCCTTCGCCCTTAAGATCGACACGCAATCGCCAGACACCGGGCGATTGCGGAACGAATATGACCTGCTCGTCGAACTGTACCGATTTTTTGAGGGCAATGAGACTTCGCGCGTTGTCCGACCCGTTTACCTCTCGCCAGGTGGCGCTTTTCTGGTGACCGAATACATCAATCGGCCAACCGCCGTTGATCTGATCTACAACAGCAAAGACGATGATCAGGTCGCCCAGGTGTACCGTCGCGCGGGGTCGTGGCTGAACGATCTTCACAGTCGCAACCCGCCTGTTCGATACGCCTTTCGCCCCAGGTGGATGACAGACAGCTTGAAAGAGCTGATGACGGCCGTACCTAATAAAATCGCGAACCAAAGCCGGACGATGGTGAACTTGATGCTGTCCGAAGGGACCCGCCTGAAGGGCACCGAGGACCTGCGCGTTTTTTCACATGGCGATTATCACGGGCAGAACCTGATTGTGGGACAGGGGAAAACGATTGGTCTGGATTTTACCGAAGCCCGAGACAAGCTGGCGGTCTACGATATCGTCGATTTTCTAAAAGCGGATATTTTTCGGAATGGCGGCGCATTCGGTGTCGACCGAAGCGGTATCCTTAAAAGAAACAAAGACATGTTCTTTCGCCTTTACCGACATCCTGTCAATGTTGAAATCCTGGATTATTGTCTCCGCGGACGGCTATTGAAAGACTGGTTGGCCTTGTGGCGAAACGACCACGAATGCAGCGAATTCGAAAGAGACAAGCGGCAAAGACTGGGCGATCGCCTGCAAGTCGCGTTCCAGCACCGTTGAGCTGGATGGATGGTCAGCGTAAATGACGAGATTGTGAGCGACATCGCGCAAATCTTAGTTGACCGAACCATCCCAAGAAACGTTATCCCAAACCATAACCCACGCGGCGTTTGTCAGTTTAGGCCGACAAAATCCGCCACACAGAAGGTAAGTCGCTTACATGGTTCTCCGCAGTTTTTTTGCTCAGGACAGCTCCAGCCTGGTCGCTACTTTTGTCCCGGATACAGCTGACGCGAACGATATCGTGGTCGGAGGCTCGATCATCAACAATTCGGACACACCGGATGGCACCATCTTTACCTACTCGGGCGGCACCGGTACCACCATCACACTGGATGACACTGCTGGCAGCCCTGACGTTTTCGACGATGACCTGCCAGTTGGCCACGTCATCACCGATGGTGGCGGCATAGTGACAAACGGCATGCAGGTAGAATCTGAGTCAATTATCACTGTGCGAGCCCTGGATGACGATCTCAACCCGACCGGGCCAGAAATCACCATCTATGTGTTTTCCCAAGGCGGCGTGACGCAGGACGTTTGGGGCTATGCGACATCTGCCCCGCTAGATACCGGAACGTCGTATGTCAAAACCGGTGGTTCAAATGCCGGGTCGTCGGCTTATGCTGACTATGTTACCTGCTTTGGGCCGGGAACCCTTATCGAAACTGCCGACGGTATCGTTGAGGTTCAAGACCTCGCAAAAGGTCAACGCGTCTGGACACGGGAAAGCGGATTTCAACCGATCCTCTGGATCGGAACGACCGAGGTTCATGGTCATGGGTCATTTGCTCCGGTGGTGATCGAGGCCGGCGCGATCGGGAACACGAAAGAGCTGGTGGTTTCGCAACAGCATCGAATTCTGATCGGCTCTCCTGCCACTGACATGCTTTTTGGATCATCCGAAGTGTTCGTGGCCGCCAAGCACCTGTGTGGCATTCCAGGGGTTTCGATCCGCCCAACGGATCGCATCATCTACACTCACTTCATGTTCGACCGACACCACATTGTCCGATCCAACGGCGCGCTGACAGAAAGCTACTATTATGGCGAAAGCGCAAAATACGCACTGTCGTCCCCGCAACGATCTGAAATCCTGGCGCTATTCCCATCAATCGAAGATGTCAGCGATGCGTTTCGACGCACCGCAGCCCCAACGATCAGCGCGCGTGAGGCCGGTGTATTGCGCGCATACATCTAAGCCGTAGAGGTCAGACACGCGCAGTCTTAATCCGCAGCTTCCGCCTGGCGCAGGTCACTTGAATGCGGCCTTCACGCGGACAGCCTCATCATATTTAAGAATAAAAAAAATCCCGGGCGGTTCGCACCACCCGGGATTTCATCTTCGCGTTGCAACAATAGGGCTTATTCGCCCGAAGCAGCGGCAACATCCAGAGTCACGCCAGGGCCCATGGTCGAGCTCAGCGCGATTTTCTTCATGTAGGTGCCTTTGGCGCCTGTCGGCTTGGCCTTGGCCACGGCCGAGATAAAGGCACGGACGTTTTCGACCAGCTTGGCTTCGTCGAAGGACGCTTTGCCAACACCCGCGTGCACAACGCCGCCTTTTTCCGCCTTGAACTGAACTTCACCGCCCTTGGCTGCTTCCACGGCCGCTTTCACGTCCATGGTCACGGTGCCAACTTTGGGGTTCGGCATCAGGTTTCGCGGGCCCAGAACTTTACCCAGACGGCCAACGATCGGCATCATGTCAGGGGTTGCAATGCAGCGATCGAATTCGATGGTGCCGCCCTGAATGGTTTCCATCAGGTCTTCTGCGCCAACGATATCCGCGCCTGCTTCTTTCGCTTCGTCAGCCTTGGGGCCACGAGCAAATACAGCAACGCGCATCGCTTTACCGGTGCCGTTGGGCAGGCCAACAACGCCACGAACCATCTGGTCTGCGTGACGAGTGTCAACGCCCAGGTTCAGAGCGATTTCGATGGTCTCGTCGAATTTCGAAGTTGCGTTGGCTTTGACCAGGGCAACTGCTTCGTCTACCGACAGGTTTTCCTTGCCAGCGACAGCTTCGCGCGCGGCGCGCGTACGTTTACCGAGTTTTGCCATCTTACTTCACCTCGATGCCCATAGAGCGGGCCGAGCCCAGGATGATCTGCATTGCGCCTTCGACGTCGTTGGCGTTCAGATCTTTCATTTTGGCTTCGGCGATTTCGCGAACCTGCTTCGAGGTCACGGTTGCCACGGTCTCACGACCTGGGTTTTCCGCGCCACGGGGGCGGTTACGCTTGCCAACCGGCTTCAGACCAGCCGCTTTTTTCAGGTAATAAGACGCGGGCGGCGTCTTGATGTCCATGGTGAAGGACTTGTCCTGATAATAGGTGATCACGGTCGGGCAAGGTGCGCCTTGCTCCATGTCTGCGGTCTTGGCGTTGAACGCCTTGCAGAATTCCATGATGTTGATTCCGCGCTGACCCAGCGCCGGACCAACTGGCGGCGACGGGTTCGCCTGACCTGCAGGAACCTGCAGTTTCATCGTACCAGCAAGCTTCTTAGCCATTTGGTTTCTCCTTTTCCAACACCCCTCTGACGCGTCATCAGGGCTATTCAGTTGTGTGGTCTGGTCCGCGAATCGCGATACGCTCGCCTTCCACAGTGCTTGTCGCTTTCAACGACAGAGCTGCGCCTTACTCGTCTGCACGTCCAATTGCAAGCCGAATTTCTGATCGCCGATCTGCCCGACGTACGAATCTTGCAGTTTCAGCCCAAGACAGTCAGAGTTTCATGATACCGGTTTAAACGCTACAACACGCCGCCTAACGAGAAACTCATGTTGCCCGCATCGCAAAAACCCAGCCCGCAACAAACTAAAGTTGACGCCCTGATCGAATGGATGGTCGATGGGGCCCGCTCGGCAGGAAATGCCATAGGCATCATTGAGGGTATTTGTACGAGTCTAGTGCATGCGGGCGTAGCAATCGACCGGTTCGGGTTGTTCATCTGGACGCTTCATCCCAATCTGACAGGCCGCCGGTTCTTATGGAAGGCGGGTGAGGGAGTGGACAGGGTTGATGCCCCGCTGCAGTTGTTTACGACCGAAATTTACACGAACAATCCCTTGCCCCATGTGATCGAGCGGAAGGAAACTATTCGTCGGCACTTGGAAGACCCCGATTGCCCGGAAGATTACATCATCATAGGCGAATTGCGCGAACAAGGGTTTACAGACTATCTTGCGCAGCCACTGATCTACCTCAACGGCGATACCCACGTGTGCACGTGGTCGAGCGCATCGCCGGGCGGATTCTCAGAACGGGAATTGAAAATTCTGGAGAGGGTCCGTGGACCGCTCGCACGCCTGACCGAGTCCTATATGCTGCGACTGGATGCAACCTATCTTTTGTCGACCTATGTGGGCCGGAACAGTGGCGCACAAATTCTGGATGGCAAGATACACCGCGGCGACGGAGGAGAAATCGACGCCGTCATTCTTTTTGCAGATCTTAAGGGGTTCACACAACTCTCGAATTCAGTTTCCGGAGACGCGTTAGTCAGGCTTCTGAATAATACTTTCGACTGCCTGGCTCCATCCGTGATGGATCAGGGCGGTGAAATATTGAAATTTATGGGTGACGGATTTTTTGCCATTTTCCCAACTCGGGAAAACATGCCCCCGGACGCACAGGTCAAAGCCGCAATTGCGGCGGTTCAAGAAGGTTGGCAAGCGCTGGACACGGCAAGCTTCGATCATAAACTGGGCGTCCGCACAGCGATCCACTATGGTCGGTTTCATTATGGCAACATCGGAGGTGGCGACCGGCTGGATTTTACAGCGATTGGGCCTGACGTGAATCTAACCGCCCGATTGCTTACAGCGGCGACAGAGTTAGATTCTGATCATGTCCTCTCTGACGCGGCTGCGGCAATTCTGCCAGAACTGTGCGAACAGATCGGAACGGCGTCCCTAAAAGGGTTTGGCGAGGATCAATCTGTCTGGAAAGTTCGCACAGCAAATTCATAAAAAGGGTGCCCAACAGGTCACCTCAACATAAACTTTCTGCGAAGCCCAAGTATCCCTGCTTCGTAACCTGCGTGAAGTCCAGCTCGGCCGACATCTCGCAGCCAAAGATCGAAACCAAGACCTTCGCTTCTGGTTCTCGTCGTCCACGCCGTCGCCCATACCGACGAATTCCTCGAACGGACCATAGTTGACCCGCTCGTCCACATTTCGTGAGTTAGAAGACTTTTATACCCATCGGAAAATAGCCTGAAATTGGCAAAAGTCCGCCAACCAACCGCGCTAAGACTGGGATTCGAGCGTCACTGCAATGTCCAGGTCCGCGTTGAGCAATGAATGTGGTATACTCATCAAATTCAGGCGTTTTGTTTTGGAGGTAAGTTATGTTTTTTCGTTTGATAGTTACGCTCGGACTCGCCCTATCCTTTGCTGCAACCGCTCCTCAGGTGGCGCGGGCCGACGCCGGTGACTTCCTCGGCGGCGCTGTCGTTGGTGGGGTCTTAGGTTACGCGATAGGCCAGGACCAGCAGAAGAAAAAAGCTCAGAGAACAACGGGGTCCACCCGGACCTACCGGCAGGGCATACCGTCGACAACACAAGGTGCGCAAACTCAGACCGCACTCAACTACTTTGGTTACAATGCCGGAAGGGTCGATGGACAGGTCGGCCGCGGAACCCGGTCTGCGATCGAACGTTATCAGGTTTCAATGGGCTACCCTATCAATGGCTATGATTTTCAGCCCTATCAGCGCGACTTCCTTATGCAGGCCTACTATTGGGCGACAAGCGGAGGACAGGCATCGACTCAACTGTCCGGACAGCCTCTTTTGTTAGCGTACCGTCAGCAAGTGCATAACGGCACCGCTCTGGCGGCGGCTCCGCAGCCACCGGCAGTGGCCGCCCCGGTCGCAACCGCGCAAGAGATCGAACCCAAGACAGACGTTGCCGAAGCACCAACCACTACCCTACCGACCTTGTTTTCTGGCGGCACAACAGGCCCGTCACTCGCCAATCGCTGCAGCGCGGTTATGCTTCAGACGTCGACCAATGGCGGCTACACGACTTTGGCCAATATGTCCGATCCTGATTTTGCACTCAGCGAACAGTTCTGCCTCGCCCGTAGCTACGCGATGGCGCGCGGTGAAGATCTGATGCAGGACATTCAGGGACTGACGCCAGATCAGGTAGCAACTCAGTGTGACGCCTTTGGTGAGATGTTGGAGCCGCAAGTTGTTGCGCTGTCTCTGAACTCAAAAACAGAATCGGAAACTCAGATGCGCAAGCTCGCATTGGATTCCGGGCTCAGCCCCGAGGATCTTGCGGCGACAAGCAAAGTCTGCCTGGCAATGGGTTACCTGCAGGACAACATGGATACCGCTGTTGGTTCTGCACTGATGTTGGTCGCAATGGGCGAGCCAGCCTATGGAGAGTTGGTTGGGCACCACCTGCGCGAAGGCTTTGGTGTACAAGAACGCCGCGATCTTGCGATGCAATGGTACGATGCGAGCCTTTCTGCGCTGGATGCCGGATCGCAGGCTGTCTTCCTGCCATCCCAATCAGACCGCCCGCAACTCTTGCGTGCGGCTATGGTGCAGGCGAGATAAGTCGATAAACTAAACGCTATCGGCGTCTACCAAGCTGAAACAAAAAAGCGCCGCGTTGCGTATTGCATCGCGGCGTTATCAATGTAGCCAGAAAACAACCCAGCTCTACTTCGCAAGTTGCTAGAAACCTAGTTCGACCGTGACTTCACCGCCAAAAGTTAGAATAGCAGCTTGACCGGCACGTCCCACCCGACTTGTTTCGCGCGGTCAGATACGGGACCGCGATCCCGGCAACCTCCCACGAGAGAATCTCGCCCGAAACGGTAAAGGCGGCATGAATAGGGGAATGGTGGGGTTGGCAAGTAGCTCACACCTTGTTTCCAAAGGGCGTGTTTGTGTCCTGAACGAGCCTCTGTGACAGTTGGAAACAGCGAAACAAAATAAATAAACTGAATACATAAGTTGCTTAAGAAACGCAGGCGGGTATCTTGGTACGGCTTGGACACAGAAGAGGTGGTCAGGGATGGCATCATCTCGACTGAACAAGGGACTATTGGTCTGCATTCTTTTTGCTATGCTGCCGGGCTGTGGTAGCAAGGCTCAGGATCAGGGCACAGAGCCGAAGGCGGTCACCCAAACCGGCGGATCCAACAGTTCTTCTTCATACTCTTCGACGGGAATTGATCCTGCCACCTATGCCGGTCGGTTTCAGATCAAATTGACTAAAGAAGTTCCACTGCGCGATATTCCGGTTCCCTTCACGGTTTATGGTGGCCTTGAAGAGGCCAGCCCAACCCGTTTGAAACTGCGCGCCTTTATGGATTTGCGCGGATTGCAGGAAAAAGCGCCTCAAATACTGACCGGTCCCCTGGAAGAAAGCTGTAAACGCCAGATCTATCTTGAGGTTCGGGACGTCACCGCCATGGACGACACCGTAAAGATCGAGGGTTCAGCCCGTGCGCAGTTTACGAGATGTAACCGCCAAGAAGAACCGGGCTTTCGGTATTTTGGGGCCACAGTAGACGCGGTCGCGGTCGCCAAGGCCGAGGTGAAGGGCCAATGCCTGACATTCAGCATCGAAGGCGTTGATCTAGATCCGCGCGGTTTTATTGGCGCTGTCTCCAATCTTTTCGGACTGACCAATCGCATCAACGAAGCCGTCCTCGAAAAAGGCGGGGAGTTTTTGGCTGCGCACCCGGTCTGCCCGCCATTGCCCGCGGAGTTCACTGTACTCGACCCGATTTACGAGTCCGGAGGCACTCGGGAAATTGCGCCTGGCGGGATGGGTGCTGCCATTGTCGGGTCTGCCGATGTCAGCGCTGAGACAATTGTCGAAGTCCTTGGAGGATTGAAGGAGCTTGGCGTATTGGAGTTTGCTGAATGAGACTTTGGTTGATTTTTCCAGTCTTAATGGCAGTAGTTCTGGGAGCCCGAGCACCCGACGCGCAACAGGTAGATTTTGTCATCGACGCGACACTGCCAGTTCGTGATACGGAATTGCCTTATACGCTTGATCTTAACCTCTCCGCTGTTGCCCCTACCCGGATCGGTGTGGGTGCCCTTCTTGATCTGCGCGAAGTACAGAAAACTGTACCTGAGCGACTGGCGGAAAACGCAATAGTCGACAATTGCGGCCTGCAAGTCCGACTGGATGAATTCGGCTTTAAGGCTCAAGACGACGCGATCGATCTGGATGGGCAAGTGACCATCACAATCTTTGAATGCAGCCGAACCAGTGAGCGCGACTTTCAGCGGGGTGAACAAAAAAACTCTATCCAGGCAAACATGTCCACCGAAGCGACTGTAGAGTTGCGGGACAACTGTGCCTATTTCGAACTTATCGACCTCGTACTCACGGCTCCCGAAGCGCAGCGCGAAAAACTCCTTGAGGACGATACGCTCGAGTCCGTCAAGAAGCTGATGTTGGCTGCCGTAGACCTTGTTTTGAACGAAACCCCTTTGTGTCCGGTACTGCCGGCAGAGCTCGCGTCTCTTGATCCGGTTTATGACTCTGGTGGCCCACGAGAGATCGGAGAAGGTGGACTTGGTGTATTTTTGGACGGTTCGGTGGATGTCAGCCCGTCGACAATTCTGGACATCCTAACAGTTCTTCAACAACAAGAACTAATTCCCGGTCCACCCTAGCCGCAAAGCTCTTTCTGTCCGGTCGATATCTTCTGCCTTTCGTCCGCAAACCTAAAAAGCTGATGCCATAAAAGCAAAAGCGCCGCGTTGCTCCAAGCATCGCGGCGTTCCAAAATTCGCTGAAGTGGGTTTTAGCCCTGCTTCGTAACCTGCGTAAAGTCCAGCTCGACCGGGGTTTCGCGGCCAAAGATCGAAACCGAGACTTTCAGCTTCTGGGCTTCGTCGTCCACACCTTCGACCATACCGTCGAAATCTTCGAACGGACCGTCGTTGACCTTGACCTTCTCGCCCACTTCGAACGAGATCATCAGTTTCGGTGCGTCTTCACCTTCCTGAACACGGTTGAGGATCTGGTTCACCTCGGCATCGCGCATCGGCATCGGGCGGCCCTGCGGGCCCAGGAAGCCGGTGACCCGGTTGATCGAGTTGACCAAGTGATAGCCCTGATCCGACATTTCCATATGCACCAGCACGTAGCCGGGCATAAAGCGGCGTTCGGTCGTGACCTTCTTGCCCCGGCGCACTTCGATCACCTCTTCGGTGGGCACCAGTACTTCGTCGATATCGTCCTCAAGGCCTTGCTCAGCCACGGACGTGCGGATCTGCTCTGCGATCTTCTTTTCGAAGTTCGAAAGAACGCTGACCGAGTACCACCGTTTCGCCATGAACCTGTCGTCCTTGTTTGCCTTCGGTGCGTTCGGAATGCCGCAAGCACCGTCATTGAAATTCTGTCACGTCACCCGGAATAAAAAGCGGCGCACAGCCCGAATCGCCGCACGCCCATTCCGAATAGTACTGTGTCAACTACTCTGACATCCCGCGCTGTGCAAGGGGGCTGTGGCGTTTCCACCCGGCCCAATCCGGTTTAACCGAATGCGCCCAGGATCAGTTGCAGACCGCCGCGAATACCCAGATCGACCAGCGCAAAGAACACTGCGGTCAGCGCCGCCATGATGAACACCATGACCGTGGTCAGCAGAACCTCACGACGCGTGGGCCAGACGACCTTTGCGACTTCGGCGCGGACTTGCTGAATGAACTGGATCGGATTCATTGTTGCCATTTGGCTTGGTTCTCTCTGCTAGCGGATGGGCCGGACATAACCGGGCATTGCGGCAATTTCAAGAGTGGTCAGGACTTGGGTTTGTCATCCCATTCATCGCTGAGGATACGCCGCGCGTCACCTTCGGGATCATCATACTGGTTCGACCGCACCGTGTAGATAAACGCCACAAGGCCAACCCCGCCCAAAAACAGGGAAATCGGTATGAGATAGGCCAGAACTTCCATATCAACTACCTCAGGCGCAGGGCATTCAGGGACACGGTAATGGACGAGGTCGACATCGCCAATGCCGCGATCAGCGGTGTGGCAAACCCGGCCACGGCCAAGGGTACGGCTATAATATTGTAAACCGTAGCGATGCGAAAGTTCTCGCGAATCCTTTTGGTCGCCTTCACCGCTGTGTCACAGGCATCTGCAATCGGGGACAAATCGTTGCCCAGTAATACGATATCCGACGCCACCCGCGCTGCGTCCAGTGCAGAGGCAGGTGAAATTGATACATGCGCCGCGGCAAGCGCGGCCGTATCGTTCAGCCCGTCACCAACCATCAGCACATGGTGCCCACGATCGCTGAGGTCTTGCACATGGGCGGCCTTGTCCTGAGGCAGCGCCTCGGCAATCCATGTTTCAATCCCAAGCTTGCCTGCCAGCGATTGGACCGCGCCTCGTGTATCACCCGAGATGAGAACGACGCTCTTTCCGCCGTCACGGAACGCCTGCACAGCCTCAGCCGCGCCTGGACGCAGTGAATCCGAGAACAGGAACGCAACCGGTGACTGCCCCGTGACCGCCAACCAAGCTGCCGTCTGATCACCTTCGGTCGCGCCAGTCCAACCGGCGCGCCCAAGGCGCACGCGCTGACCACGGTAGGTTCCTTCGGTGCCATACCCCGGAACCTCGACCACATCCTCAAGTCTGGCAGGCTTGATCCCGGCATCTCTGGTGGACTTGGCAAGCGACACCGACAACGGATGCGAAGACGCCTCGGCCAGCGCCAGTGCAATCTCAAGATCCGCGCGGGAATGATCCTCAAGATTGGTCAATTCCGGAGTGCCGGATGTAAGTGTGCCGGTTTTATCAAAAACGACCGTATCAACCTCGGCCAAACGTTCCAGTGCTGTAGAATGTTTGATCAGCATCCCCTTGCGGAACAGTCGCCCCGAGGCCGCCGTCGTCACCGCAGGCACGGCAAGCCCCAGCGCACAGGGGCAGGTGATGATCAGAACCGCCGCAGCGATGTTCAGCGCGGTTCGGATATCGCCGGAATAGATGTACCAACCCAAAAAACTGAGCGCGGACAGAATATGCACCCCCGGCGCGTATAGCTTGGCCGCCTTGTCAGCCAGCGACGTATAGCGCGATCGACCGGATTCTGCGATGGCCACCAGATCCGCCATACGGTGCAGTGAAGTATCCTCACCGACCGCTGTGGTCTGGATCGTCAGCGGGCCGGTCAGGTTAACCTCACCCGCGCTGACCGCAAGACCGGCTTCGGCAAAGACCGGCAAGGTCTCGCCCGTCAACAATGACCGGTCGAGCTCCGACTTGCCCGATACAATCTCACCATCCACAGGCATACGCCCGCCGGGCCGAACTAGAATCAGATCACCAACCGCGAGGCTTGCGACGGACACCTCTTCTTCGGCCCCATCAACTAAGCGAATGGCACGCGGCACTTCCAGGGCCGTCAGTTCTTCGGCTGCTGATCGCGCTGCGGCGCGGGTGCGGTAGTCCAGATACCGGCCCGCGAGCAGGAAGAAAGTTAGCGTCAGTGCGGCGTCGAAATAGGCATGCTCTCCGCTGAGCGCGGTTTCCCACAGCGACGTCATGAGCGCCAACAGAATGGCCAGCACAATCGGCACATCCATGTTCAATCGTTTGACGCGCAGCGCACTCCAGGCGTTGGCAAAGAAGGGCTGCGCGGAAAAGGCAATCGCGGGCAGCGCAATGGCCGCTGAAATCCAGTGAAACAGGTCCCGCGTCGCATCCGTTGCCCCTGACCAGACCGACACAGACAACAGCATTACGTTCATCGATGCGAACCCGGCCACCGCCAGTCGCATCAGCAGATCACGCCCGGCCTTGTCGGATTGGGTTGCCGACAAAGCGCCCGGGTCCAGCTCATGCGCCTCGTACCCGGCGCGCTCCAAAACAGGGATCAGGTCGGCAGCGCGCGTCTCTGCGGCTGCTTTGACCATTGCACGCTTGAGCGTCAGATTGACCCGCGCGTCCTCGACACCCGGATGGGCGTTCAGCGCGCGTTCAACATTCGCAATACAGGCCGAGCAGTGAATGCCGGGCAGGGATAGGGCAATCTGCACATCTTCAGGAACGGGTCGCGCTGGTTCCGCCGGTGCTGCGATGCAACCGGGGCACGCCGCCGTACCTGAGCCGAGCTGAGCGGTCATCCCCTACCCTTTCACATACAACGGAACCCGCTGCGCAAATTCGGCACCGCTGTTGTCTTTGGCCACCAGACGGATGTTCCAGTTCCCCTTGCCTAGCGCTGCGGGCGTGGAATAGGCGGTCCCGTCAAAAGTGAAATCCGGGGCGAAATCCTCTTTCACATGCGTCGCCCGGCCAACAACTGCCTGCAGCTCGGCCACTTGGACCGGCGCGCCGGTTTGGTCGGTGATGTGCAGGATCAAAAGACCACCATTGGTCTCAGCCCGGATTTCCCAACCCAAGGCCTGTTGCACCTTCAGGCGCTCGTTGAACTCCTGACTGGCGACGTAAGAGTTTTTGACCTCGAGCCCGGGAAAGGTTTGGACAGCTTTGTAGGCCAGCACGAGATTCACGGAAATGATCACCCCGAAAGCAGCGACAAAGATCGCCAGAAAGTGCTTTCCAGTAAATTGACGCTCGGCCATCTCAGTTTCCTCGTCCATTGAACGTCGTGTCCTTGTAGGCGCGCTCACCGCTTTCGATATCCTCGATCCAGATCCGAACCGGTGTCGCGTCCGCCGCTGCCGGATCCGTGTCTTTCGAGGCGATAATATAGACCCGCTGCAATTGCGCAGTATCCGCCGTGACATTCACCGTATCAAGTGGCGTGCCTTCGATCACGATCCGCATCGCCGGATCACCGGACAGGGACAGCTTGAACAGCCGTTCCTCGCCATGTTTGTTCCGCACGCGCACGTCATAGGTATTGCGGATCGTGCCGTCGGACAGGGTGACAAAGGTCGGGTTGCGAACCGGGGCCACGGTAACTTCGATGTCGGACCGGATGAACAGGGCAAAGAGCAGCCCAAAGCCGACAAGTGACCAAAGGGCCGTGTACAGGATGGTCCGGGGCCGCAGGATGTGTTTCCAGACATTTTTGGGAGGTTTACCTGCCCGCTCGTTGGCTTCGTCGCTCAGGGCCATATAGTCGATCAGACCACGCGGCTTGCCGATCTTGGCCATCATGTCGTCACAGGCGTCGATACACAGCGCACAAGTAATGCATTCCAACTGCTGTCCGTCGCGAATGTCGATCCCAACCGGGCAGACATTGACGCAGGCCATACAGTCGATGCAGTCGCCCAGCTCAGAATCCGCAGTTCGTTTGCCCTTGCCACGCGGCTCACCACGCCATTCACGGTACCCGACGACGAGTGTATCCTCGTCCATCATAGCCGCCTGAATCCGCGGCCATGGGCAGGCATAGATACAGATCTGTTCGCGCGCGAAGCCACCGAACAGGAAGGTCGTTCCCGTCAAAATCAGTATTGTCGTATAGGCAACCGGATGGGCATTCCCGGTCACAAGGTCCCGCAGAAGTGTCGGCGCATCGGCAAAATAGAACACCCAGGCGCCACCGGTCGCCAGACCGATCAAAAGCCAGGCACCCCATTTCGTCAGCCGCAACCGCGCTTTACGAAAGTCTAGCTTTTCCTGCCGATGCAGACGCAATCGGGCGTTGCGATCTCCTTCTATCCACCGTTCGACAAGGATGAACAGGTCAGTCCAAACCGTCTGCGGGCAGGCATATCCGCACCACACGCGCCCCAGCGCCGAGGTGAACAGGAACAACCCCAACCCGGCCATGATTAACAGACCGGCAACAAAGTAGAATTCATGCGGCCAGATCTCGATCCAGAAGAAATAGAACCTGCGGTTGGCCAAATCCAGCAACACCGCCTGATCCGGCAGGCTGGGCCCCCGGTCCCATCTGATCCACGGGGTGATGTAATAGATCCCCAATGTGACCGCGAGAATAATCCATTTCAGGTTGCGAAACGGCCCGGACACGCGGCGCGGAAATATGGGTTCTCGTGCGGCGTAAAGGCTGGGTGCGGGGTCGGAATCGCTCACGGGCTGGCTCCAGATGTGGCTATATCACGGTGTCTTGTTCCAGAACACAAAGGTAGCCACTTTGACATGGGTCAAAAGCGCATCGTGCAGACACCTTTTGTCACATCTTACCAGCTTGCCGCCTGAGCCATGCAATAAAAGTTTTTGCCGCCGGACGCAGAGGGAAATCACCAGTAACAAGGTGATATCCGCTGTTTTCGGGCTCGCGAAACAGTTCGATGATTTGGCCCGACGTGATTTCTGCTTCGACAAAATGCCGCGCCGTGACGGTTACGCCCTGCCCCGCGCGCAACCCTTCCAAAAGCAGATTGCCGGGCAATGAGATTCGCCCTGCGTTTGGCCCGTGCCCGACACCACGTCGGGCCAGCCAGTTGGTTGCCTCAGTGGTGCCGAACTCTTCAAGCCAAGGCAGTTCGCTGAGCTCGTCTGGCGTCCACGACGTTTTTTCCCCCACCAGATTGTGGGCCGCGACGATCACCATAGGGCTTTGCAGCAACATTTCTGTACGGACACCGGGCCATGTGCCTGCACCATAGCGGATGGCCACATCGACACCGCCGGGATCTAGGCTGACCAGTGCAGGTGACGGATCAAGCGCCAATTGGATATCCGGGTGTTCGGCCTGAAATGCTGGCAGGCGGGGCATCAGCCATGACGCGGCAAATGACGACGTCAAAGAAACATGAACCGGACGATCCTGTTTGGATTGGGTCAGTTCGACCAAGGCATCGCCAATCGCACCGAACCCAAGATGCACGGCGCGCGCCAACCTTTCACCTTCAGGCGTCAAGGTCATGGATTTGCCGGACCGATCCAACAGCGCAACTCCAAGAAATTTCTCAAGCACGCGCAATTGCTGGCTGATGGCAGCGTGGCTGACATTCAGTGAGTTGCCCGCTTCCACAACATTCCGTGTCGCCGCAAAAGCGGAAAAAGCTCTGAGCGATGCGAGCGGCGGCATTTCCATCCAGTTCATATGTAAGCCCTGATTACATATAGAAATGCTAATTGAGTCGCATTTTGCAGTCTGAAAATCAATCCTGATGACAGAAGAACCAAAACTCAGGAGATGTCAGATGCTCTCAATTCTTGCAAAGTCATTCATGATCGCCACCCAGACACATGAGCTGGATGAACCAAAATCATCGGATCGGCCTGACAGACAAAAGCAACGCTGGTTGCCGGAAAGTCATTGGTGGAAGCAACACAAACGCGCCAGTTTTTCGCAATGCGATTAGCAAACCGAAGCCCGCGTCTGGACCGCCTCGCTGGTGGTTTGTAAGGTAGAGAGGCAGCACCGGCTGTTCAGGAAACGCGCGAACAGATGGAACAGCCGGTGCCTCAACCTTCGGACGGCGAACCGTCCGAAGGTATTCTTTTGAGGTTACTGACCGCCACCCAACTGGTGGACATAGGCGGTGACAGCGCGGATTTGCGCTTCGGTCAGGCGGTTTTCCCACGGGGGCATCACGCCAAAGCGGCTATACTGTACCGTTTCGGTCAAAGCCTCTTCGCTGCCACCATAAAGCCAGATCGCATCCGTAAGGTTCGGTGCACCTTGAGTGACGTCACCCTTGCCGTCTTCGCCATGGCAAACCGAGCAGTTGTCCTCAAAGACAACTTTGCCTGCCTGTGCCGCCGCGTCGTCGGTCTGCGCATTGGTCAGCGACATGACGTACTGTACGACCTCCGTGATCTCCTCTTTCTCTAGGATTTCGCCAAAGGCTGGCATTTCGGAATAACGTGCATCGTCGCTTTCTTCATTCCGAATACCATAGGCAATGGTGGTCTCGATATCTTCCAGCGAACCGCCCCAGAGCCATGCGTCGTCCAGCAGGTTCGGGAAGCCCGGCGCACCCTGCGCGCCCGAACCGTGGCACTGCGCGCACCATGTCCGGAATACCGCGCCGCCCGCATTGACCGCATATTGCTGCAGCTCCGGATCTTTCGAGACATCTTCAAGCGAGGTTTCAACCAGTTTGGCGTTCCACGGCGCATTGGCCTCTTCGAAGGAAACGATCTCTTCCTGCACCAATTCTCGTGAAGACCAGCCAAGGACGCCCGCAGTTGCGGATTGAACAAGCGGCCAGGCCGGATACATGATCGTGTAGATCACACCCCAGATGATCGTGACGTAAAAGGTCCACAGCCACCAACGTGGCATCGGATTGTCGAATTCCTCGATGCCGTCCCAGCTGTGGCCCGTGGTATTCGGATCGCCCGGCTGTTTTTCAGGTATCTTGCTCATTGCCGCGCCTCCTTGGATGTGGCGGGTTTGTCGCCCCCACGGGGCGCAGCTGTTTCATCACCCTTGAGGGGCGCAGGGGCATCTTCGTGCCGGAACGGGATGTTGGCGGTGTCCTTGTATTCTTTGCTGGCTCCGGGACGGAAAACCCAGATCACGATGCCAACAAAGAAGACAAACAGTACCAACAGCATCCAGCTATCCGCGAATTGCCTCAGGATTGTGTATTCTTCCATCACACCCTCCTTTAGCGGCTCGGATCCGGGGTGAAGGTCGAGAAATCGACCAGCGTTCCCAGCATCTGCAGATAAGCTACCAACGCATCAGCCTCGGTCAGCTCGGGCTGGCCGTCGAAGTTGCGAACGCTGACCTTGTCACCGTACCGTTCCAGCAAACCGTCATAGTCGCTGTCCGGGTCGGCCTGCGCTCGGAAATCCGCCTGCGCATTTGCCAGCATCTCTTCCGTATAGGGCGTGCCCACGACGGCATTCGCCGACATGACATCACCGATATACTTGCCGTCGATCTTGCGATGCTCGAGGAAGCCGTACTTCGGCATCACCGATTCCGGAACCACCGACTGCGGGTCACGCAAGTGATCAACATGCCACTGGTCGGAATAGCGGCCACCAACACGCGCCAGATCTGGTCCAGTACGCTTGGACCCCCATTGGAACGGGTGGTCGTACATCGACTCGGCCGCCAGCGAGTAGTGGCCATAGCGTTCGACCTCGTCCCGCATCGGGCGGATCATCTGGCTGTGGCAGGTATAGCAGCCTTCGCGGATGTAGATGTCACGCCCCGCCATTTCGAGAGGGGTGTAAGGGCGCATGCCCTCCACCTTCTCGATGGTGTTCTCAAGATAGAACAGCGGGGTGATCTGCACGATGCCACCGATGGTCACGACCAAAAAGCTGAAGATCAGCAGGAGGGTCGCGTTGGTCTCGAGGATCTTATGTTTGTCGAGAATTGCCATTGCTCCGGCCCTCCTATTCAGCCGGGACCGCGACGGTCAGGCTGGCCTCTTTGGCCGGCGCTTTCCGCACAGTCATCCACAGGTTGTAGCACATGATCAACGCACCCGCGACGAACATCACGCCACCCAAAGCACGCACCACATACATCGGGAATTTGGCAGCCACGGTGTCAGCGAACGAGTTCACAAGGAAACCGTTTGCATCCACTTCCCGCCACATCAGGCCTTCCATAATACCGGTCACCCACATCGACGCGGCGTACAGAACGATACCGATGGTGGCGAGCCAGAAGTGCCAGCTGACCATCTGCAGCGAATACAGACGCTCACGTTTCCACAGGACCGGCACCAGGAAGTACAGCGCACCAAAGGTAATCATGCCGTTCCAGCCCAGCGCGCCCGAGTGCACGTGACCAATGGTCCAGTCGGTGTAGTGGCTGAGGCTGTTGACCGCGCGGATCGACATCATTGGCCCCTCGAACGTGGACATGCCGTAGAAGCCGACCGAGATCACCATCATCCGGATCACCGGGTCAGTACGCAGCTTGTCCCACGCGCCCGACAGGGTCATCAGACCGTTGATCATACCACCCCAGGACGGCATCCACAGGATGATCGAGAACACCATGCCCAGCGTCGACGCCCAATCCGGCAACGCGGTATAATGCAGGTGGTGCGGACCGGCCCAGATATACAGGAAGATCAGCGCCCAGAAGTGGATGATTGACAGCTTGTAGCTGAATACCGGACGCTCGGCCTGTTTCGGGATGAAGTAATACATCATGCCCAGGAAGCCCGCGGTCAGAAAGAAGCCCACGGCGTTGTGGCCGTACCACCACTGGATCATGGCGTCTTGAACGCCCGACCAGACGATGACTGACTTCGAACCCCAAACGCTGACCGGGATGGTCATGTTGTTGACCAAGTGCAACATGGCGACGGTCACGATGAACGCCAGATAGAACCAGTTCGCCACGTAGATGTGGGGCTCTTTCCGCCGGACGATCGTACCCAGGAATACGGCCAGATAGGCCACCCAGACGATGGTCAGCCACAGGTCAACGTACCATTCGGGTTCCGCGTATTCCTTGGACTGCGTTCCACCCAGCACATAGCCGGTTGCTGCCAGAACGATGAACAGCTGATAGCCCCAGAACACGAACCACGCCAGATTGCCGCCCCATAGGCGCGCAGCGCTTGTGCGCTGGACCACATAGAAAGACGTCGCGATCAGCGCGTTACCACCAAAGGCAAAAATCACAGCCGAGGTGTGCAACGGACGCAAACGGCCAAAGTTCAGATAGCCTTGTGCCCACTCGAAGTTCAGCACCGGAAAGGCCAACTGAAAGGCGATAAAGGTCCCCGCAAGGAACCCGACCACCCCCCAGAAGGCAGTTGCGATCACGCCATAGCGGATCACGTCATCCATGTACTCGGCCGAACGGTCGACGAGGATATCTGGCTCATCCGTATTTCTCAGCGTCCAGATGAACAATCCACCGGCGATCAGCATCACCAGAATTGCATGCACCTGATACGCCAAATCGCGTGCGTAATTGGTTCCGATCGCCGCGAATATCGCGATCAGACCAAGCACGATCAGCTTGATGTAATTTGACATATTGCGTCCCTTTGCCATGCCCCGCGCGATTCTTATTTGTCGCGGAACCCTTTTGACTGGCCGTTGTTTTGTCGGACAGCGGCCAACCTCGCTTTGATCTGTATCAAGACAATAGCCCGAAATCTGTGACAATCCTAAGCCTTAGACTGAGTTGCATGGCCGCATGCCACTTAGCCCTGAAGACAAGAGGTCAAAATGGCGTACAAATCTCTTCTCACAGTCGTAACGGACTCGGGACAATCACAATCAGCCTTGGCGCAAATGGTTGCACTGGCAAATGCACAGGATGCGCATGCCGAAGCGCTATGCCTTGGCGTCGATCGCAGCCAAACGGGTTATTATTACGCAGGTGCAAATGCTCTGGTCCTGCAAGAAACGCTGAGCCGGGCCAACGCAGACGCCGACGAACTGCTGACGCAAACTCAGGAATATCTGGGCAAATCCGATATTCGCTGGTCTGCCGAAAGCGGGGTCGCTCAGATCGCCGATATTGGTCGGCACGTAGCGCATCGTGCCCGGTTCTCGGATCTGGTTGTCCTGCCTAAACCTTATGGCAAAGACCGCAGCGCCGAGGCCGAACCAATTGTCGAAGCCGCCATGTTCGAGGGTCACGCGCCAATTCTGGTCACGCCTGATAGCTCAGCGCCCTTTGAGCGCCCCGGTACTGTGCTGATCGGGTGGAATGAAAGTGTCGAAGCCATGCGCGCCATCCGATGCGCCCTGCCTTTCCTGACGCAAGCCGATCTGGTCCGAATTGTCGTCATCGACCCGCCGCGCCACGGCCCCGACCGTTCTGACCCCGGTGGACTGCTGTCTCAGATGCTGGCCCGTCACGGGGTCAAATGTGAGATTGATGTGCTCAGCAAAACCATGACCCGTGTCTCAGACATCCTGAACAGGCACGCTGCCGACTGCGAGGCGGACATGATCGTTATGGGTGCATATGGCCATTCAAGGTTCCGCGAAGCCATTCTGGGTGGTGCAACCCGCAACATGCTGGAACAAACCTCGGTCCCAGTGTTTCTGGCACACTGATCGGACGTGTTTCCTATTCAGGGCCTTCCGTTCGGACGGATGGCCTAGACGCGTTTTATGAGACCGATCACAAACAACAGTATGACCGCGCCGATGGTTGCGAAGAGTATTGACGAAAACACGCCGCCGCCAACCGAAAAGCCCAGCGCCGGGAAAATCAGACCTGCAAGAAAGGCGCCCACGATCCCGACTATTATGTTTCCGATCAGGCCGAACCCGCGGCCTTCCATAATTTTGCCCGAAAGCCACCCGGCGATCGCACCGATGACCAGCATTGCCAAAATGCTACTGAATTCCATGCCTTACTCCTGCGCGGTTCATTCACGCATTCAGTAAATCACGGCTGCAGGCAGCAGGATAGGCTTAAATCAGAAAGCCGCCATCCGAGTCGTCGCCGGCCTCGTCCATCAGACGCCGCATATCTGGGATTGTCACATGGCGTTTGCCTTCCAACTCGATGACCCCCTCTTTCTTCAGGGCCGAAATCTGGCGGCTTACGGTTTCAAGCGTCAGACCCAGATAATCCGCCATAGCCTCGCGTGTCAGCGGTAGGTCAAAGACAATCGGGCCAGGTTTTGCTTTTGGCACAATCGAAGCGTCGCGCCGTGCAATAATCGACAGCAGGCTTGCAATCTTTTCACGCGCAGTCTTGCGCCCCAGCACCAGCATCCACTCGCGCGCGGCATCCAGTTCATCCAGCGTCATCTGAAGCAGCCGGTGCGCAATATGGGGCGTGTCGTTCATCAGTTGTTCGAATGGCTTCTTGCGAAAACAGCACATGACCAGATCAGTTGTGGCCTGCACATCATAAGGCGCAGAATCACGGCCCGGCCGACCGACGAAATCGCTGGGCAGCAACAGGCCAACCATCTGGGTTCGCCCATCTTCCATCGTCTGGGTCAACGAGGCGATTCCCGACACGACAGAGCCCACAAAGTTCATCTGATCGCCCGACCAGATGACTGTCTGACCAGCTTCGAAGCTACGGTAATACTTAATGCCTTCAAGCTCTTCCAACTCATCAGCATCACAATGCGCACAGACGGCGCGATGCCGAATGGGGCATTCGGAACAATTGGTATGATCAATCTGTGCTTTTAGCATCGTTCGCGCTTTCACTTGATCTCAGTCAAGGTTTCGTAGACGGCCGTGCAGTAACGGTATCGCTATGATAGTGAAACCGCAATTGTCAAAGCTTGGACTATTTGACGCGAAAGTCCCGCGTTACACAAGCTATCCCACCGCCCCGCATTTCAGCAATGACGTGGGTCCAAGCCTTTTTGGTGACTGGATTTCCGGGATCAAGCCCGGCAGTTCCGTGTCGCTGTACGTCCACGTCCCGTTCTGCCGCAGGCTGTGCTGGTTTTGCGCCTGCCGGACGCAAGGCACTCAGACCGACAACCCGGTGATCGCCTATGTGGATGTCCTCAAGGCCGAGCTGGACCTACTGGCCGCCCACCTTCCTGCGGGGGTTACCCTTTCGCGCCTGCATTGGGGCGGCGGTACACCCACCCTGCTGAACCCCGATCTGATGCGCGATCTGGCCGCCCGGATTCTTGAGATTGTTCCGTTGGGGCCGGATGCAGAGTTCTCGGTCGAAATCGACCCGAACGAGATTGACGAGGGTCGGCTCGATGCATTGGCCGAAGCCGGCATGAACCGTGCGTCTATCGGCGTGCAGGATTTCGACGACGAAATCCAGAAAACCATCGGACGCATCCAAAGTTACGACACCACCCGCAACGCCATCGACATGATCCGTGCGCGCGGTATCGCCAGCCTGAATGCCGATATTCTGTATGGTCTGCCGCACCAGACCAAGACACGGATGACTGAAAGCGTGCAGAAATTGCTGTCGCTCAACCCAGACCGGGTGGCGTTGTACGGCTATGCGCATGTGCCGTGGATGGCAAAGCGGCAGCAGCTGATCCCAACGGATGCCCTGCCCACACCCGAAGACCGCCTGGATCTGTTCGATACGGCCCGGCGCCTGTTCCTGTGGGACAAGTACGCCGAAATCGGCATTGACCACTTTGCCACGCAGGATGACGGGCTGACGCACGCACTGAACGCAGGAAGGCTAAAACGCAACTTTCAGGGCTACACCGACGATCAGTCCGACGTTCTGATTGGAATTGGCGCGAGCTCAATCTCGCGATTCCCGCAAGGGTACGCCCAGAACGCACCCGCGACGTCAGCTCATACAAAAGCGATCCGCGAAGGCCGCTTCTCAATATCCCGTGGGCACTTGTTCAAAGGCCAAGACATTTTGCGCGCACGATTGATCGAAGCGTTGATGTGCGATTTCCGTATAGATACCGCCGAGATTCTGCGCGACCACGACATCATCGCCGCGGAATTGCAGGGGATGTATCAGACCGCAAACGCAACCTTCGATGGGTTGTTAAGCGTCTCTGAGGACGGCCTGTTCATCCCGCCCGAGGCGCGCGCACTAACCCGAATGATCGCCCGCACCTTTGACGCCTACGATCTCAGCAAGGCGGGACACAGCTCGGCGATCTGATGCCGACGCAGGACAGGACTTGACGCGGAGGGTGGGTTTTCCCCACACTTGCAGGGCGGGTGGAAATCCGCCCCGTGCCTGAGGCAGGCAGAGTACCAGACAGTATGTGCCGACGCGTTCGCGCTCGACCGCCCTTTTCGTGCAGCCGTTCTGCAACTTGAAAGAGGGACTGCATCTATGCGCGTTTTTTCTGTCCTCGGCCCCAGCCACTCGGGCAAAACAACACTGGTCGAGGCCATCAGCCGCCTTGATGGCCGGCCAACCACATTCGACGTTTCCGGAACCGTGCATTTGCACGGTTTTTCTTATTTGGACGAACCTTGGTGCGCCATTGACGTGAATGGCGGCAGCGACACCATGGCCTATGTCGGCCCTGCCATGGCGATCTCGGACGCCGCTGTCGTCGTCGTACCGCCTGACCCGGACGCCGCCGTGCTGTGCGCCCCTTATCTGCGGCTGGTCGAAGAGGCAGGTATCCCCTGCTTTCTGTTCATCAATCGCATGGACACACCAAACGGACGTATCCGCGATATCATCGCCGCTCTGCAAACCTACTGCACACACCACATCGCATTGCGGCAGGTTCCAATCCGCGATGGCGAGGCGATCATCGGCGCGGTCGACCTGATCTCGGAGCGGGCATGGAAGTATCAGGAAGGGCAACCCTCGGCCCTGATCGAACTTCCGCAGTCCGTCGAAGACCGGGAACAGGAAGCCCGAACCGAATTGTTGGAGACGCTTTCAGATTTCGATGATCATCTGCTGGAACAACTGATCGAGGACAAACAGCCGCCCAGCGCAGAAATCTATGATCTGGCCGCGCAGGTTCTGCAAAGCCACCAGTTGATCCCGGCCTGCCTGGGGTCTGCCAGCCACGGCAACGGGCTGACCCGTTTGATGAAAGCGCTTCGTCACGAAGCCCCTGAATTCAATATCGCCGCCGGGCGGGACGAAGCGGCCGAAGGCGCGCGCGCAATTGCCGGGTTCGCGGATGTCAAAAAGCACATCGGAAAAATCCTCGTGCTGCGCGGTCTGGGCAAGGGCGTCAAAGCGCATGAAGCTTTAGGCGGCGAATCGGTTGGCAACCTGACGACACTGGATGCCAAAACACAAATTTCGGAATTGGAAGCTGGTCAGATCGGGCTGGCTGTGAAATCCGACCACCTCAACCCCGGCAACCTGTATGACAGTACCGGAGCCACACCGTTACCGGAGTGGGCCGAGGCCCATCCGGCCGCCCACCGGCAAATTGTGTCGCCGGCACATGAGCGTGACGATGTACGCCTGTCCAACGCGTTATCCCGACTGGTCGAGATTGACCCCGGACTGCACCTGCAGCACGATGAACTGAGCGGTCATGCCGTTCTGGGATCGCAAGGGCCTCAGCATATGCGCCGGGTCAGCGCCAAGCTGGCTGAAGACTTCGGTATCGAGATTGAGACTCAGACGGTTGAGACGGCCTATCGCGAGACCATCCGCGCACCGATCGAACATCGTCATCGCCACCGCAAACAATCCGGCGGCGCAGGACAATTTGCCGATGTGGTGATCTCGATCGCACCGACCCCACGTGGGGCCGGGTTCGAATTCGAAGAGATCGTCAAAGGGGGCGCCGTGCCCAGAAACTATATCCCTTCGGTCGAACACGGGGCCAAGGATGCGCTGGTGCAGGGGCCTGAAGGGTTCCCGGTTGTGGATGTCAAAGTCACACTCAGCGATGGCAAGCATCACAACGTCGACAGTTCCGACTATGCGTTCCGCACTGCGGGCAAGAACGCGGTTCGAGAGGCTTTGCCGCAGGCGAAACCGGTGGTCCTGCAACCCATCCTGAACGCCGAAATCCACTTGCCCTCGGATTTCGTGGGCGACCTGGTGCCTACGATCAGTTCGCTGCAGGGTCAGGTTCTGGGCTTTGAAGGCAATCCCAACGCGTCTGGATGGGAGATTTTCAATGCCCAACTGCCTGCTGTGGCCGAAGACGAGTTACACCGCACCCTCGCCAGCGCGACACGCGGCACGGGGTGGGTAAAACTGCAATTCGACCATTACGAAGAGCTTCGCGGCCCGGTTCCAAAATCCGCGGCACGCGAAACAGCGAATGCCTGAAAGTCCCGGGCGGGCTGGTTTCAGCCCGCCGCCGCAATCAGTTCGCGGGTATAGTCTGTCTGGGCGTTTTCGAACAGATCTTCGGCTGACCCCATTTCGATCACGTCACCGTTTCGCATGACAATCACATTGTGGGACATCGCACGCACGACTTTCAGATCGTGGCTGATGAACAGATAAGCCAGCCCGTATTTCCGCTGAAGATCGCGCAGCAGATCGACGATCTGAACCTGCACAGTCATATCCAGGGCACTGGTCGGTTCATCCAGAACCAATAGCTTAGGCCTGAGGACCATGGCTCGTGCAATGGCAATGCGCTGACGCTGCCCGCCCGAGAATTCGTGCGGATAGCGGTCCATCGCAGCCGGGTCCAAGCCCACTTCGGTCATCACTTCGGTCACCAGCTCCCGTGGCGAGCGGTGCGGGTCGACCTTGTGGATCGCCAGCCCCTCGGCAATGATCTGCTGGCAGGTCATCCGGGGACTGAGGCTGCCGAACGGGTCCTGAAACACGATCTGCATGTCCTTGCGCAGCCGCCGCAACTCTCTTGTCGACCATCTGCGCACGTCCTGATCTCGGAACGTTATCCCACCTTCGGACGCAATTAATCGCATGATCGCCAGCGCCAGCGTTGTCTTGCCCGATCCACTTTCGCCCACAATCCCTAAGGTTTCACCGGCGCGCACGCTGAGCGTTGCATCGTTCACAGCCTTCACATGCCCAACTGTGCGCTTCAGGAAGCCGCGCTGTATCGGAAACCAGACCTTCAGATGATCGGTGCGCGCAACCTCTTCGGCATCGGGCGCTACGGGATCGGGATGACCAGAAGGTTCCGCCGCCAGCAGCTTACGAGTGTAAGGGTGTTGCGGGTTGTCAAAAATCTCGAGCGTTGCACCCGACTCGACAATCTCGCCGTCCTTCATAACGCAAACGCGGTCCGCGATGCGGCGCACGATCCCCAGATCGTGTGTGATGAACAGCATCCCCATATTCTCGGACTTCTGAAGCTCGGCCAGAAGTTCGAGGATCTGCGCCTGAATGGTAACATCCAGTGCTGTTGTCGGCTCATCCGCGATCAGGATATCGGGCTTGTTGGCAAGTGCCAGGGCGATCATGACGCGCTGGCGTTGGCCACCTGACAATTGATGCGGATAGCTGTCCAGACGCTCCTCGGGATCGCGGATGCCAACCTTGGTCAGCAGTTCGACAATCCGGGCCCGTGCAGCATCACCTGTCAAACCCTGGTGCAGGGCCAGTGACTCGGCCATCTGTTTCTGGATCGTGTGAAGCGGGTTGAGCGAGGTCATCGGCTCCTGAAAGATGAAGCTGATATCGTTGCCGCGCACATCCATCAGGTGCTGGTCAGACGCGCCGATCATCTCCTGCCCTTCATAGGTGACCGAGCCTTCGACAATCGCGCTGTCACCCAGCAAAGACACTGTCGACAGAGCTGTGACCGATTTGCCAGATCCGGATTCGCCTACCAGCGCAACCGTTTCACCCCGATCCACAGTAAAGGACACGCCCTTGACTGCTGCGCTCACCTGCCCGTCCTGACGGAACGAGACCTTGAGGTTGTTCACATCCAGCAGGCTCATGAAAAGGTCTTTCTGGGATCAAATGCATCGCGCACGCCTTCGAAGATGAAGACCAGTAGCGACAGCATAATGGCAAAGGTGAAAAAGGCGGTGAAGGCCAGCCACGGTGCCTGCAGGTTCTGCTTGGCCTGCAAGGTCAACTCACCCAAAGACGGGGCGGAAGACGGCAGGCCGAAGCCCAGAAAATCCAGTGAAGCCAGGCCGCCGATGGTGCCCGTCACGATAAAGGGCATGAAGGTCAGCGTAGCGACCATCGCGTTGGGCAGCATGTGGCGGAACATGATTGTCATATTGCCCACACCCAGTGCCCGCGCAGCGCGCACATATTCCAGATTTCTCGCCCGCAGGAACTCGGCGCGCACAACTCCCACAAGCCCGGTCCAGCTGAACAGGATCATCAGCGCGACAAGCAGCCAGAAACTTCGGCCCAGAATGGCGAACATGATGATGATGACGTAAAGCGAAGGCGTCGCCGACCAGATCTCGATGATCCGTTGGAAAATCAGGTCCAGCCAGCCTCCGAAAAAGCCCTGAATGGCACCTGCGAATATGCCGATCAGGCTGGCCACACCCGTGACCATGAGCGTGAACAAAATCGACAGTCGGAAGCCATAAATCACCCGGGCCAACACGTCGCGCTTGGTGTCATCCGTGCCCAACAGATTTTGTCCGTTGGGCGGCAGTGGTGCTGCACCGGGGCGATCAACACTGGTGTTGAAGGAATACGGTATCAACGGCCAGACGGCCCAGCCACGCTCGTATCCATCTGCCTGGAATGTACCGGCCTTGATTTCGTCGATAATCCCCTCGGGATCGTCGAAACAGTCTTCGATGCCACCGCTGTCGATCAAACACTGAACCTCGGGGTCGCGATAGATCGCCTCGGTCTGGAAATCACCACCGAATTCGGTTTCCGCGTAGAAATTGAAGATCGGCGTATAAAACTCACCCCGGTATTTAACGAGGATTGGTTTGTCGTTGGCGATGAACTCGGCGAACAGAGAAAGGCCAAAAAGGACGGAAAAGACCATCAGCGACCAGAATGCACGCCCGTTACGACGAAAATTGCGCCAGCGGCGCTGGTTGAGTGGGGAAAGCGCCATTTACCCCTCCCGCTTTTCGAAATCGATGCGCGGGTCGACCAGCACATACATCAGGTCACTGATGATGCCGACAACCAACCCCATCAAGCCAAAGATGAACAGAGTGCCGAAGATCACCGGATAGTCCCGCGCAACGGCTGCCTCGAACCCCAGACGGCCGAGACCGTCAAGCGAGAAGATCGTCTCGATGATGATCGACCCCCCGAAGAAGACGCCGATGAAAACCGCCGGGAATCCGGCGATTACGATCAGCATCGCGTTGCGGAAAACATGGCCGTACAGAACCTGACTTTCGCTCAGACCCTTGGCGCGGGCGGTCATGACATATTGTTTTTTGATCTCGTCCAGGAACGAGTTCTTGGTCAGCAGAGTCAGCGTCGCAAAGGCCGAAATCGTCAGCGCGATAATCGGCAGGGCAATGTGCCAGAAGTAGTCAACGATCTTACCAAACAGGCTGAGGCTGTCCCAGTTGTCCGAGGTCAGCCCCCGGAGCGGGAATATCTGCCAATATGATCCCCCGGCAAACAGAACCAACAGCAGGATCGCAAACAAGAAGCCGGGAATAGCATAGGCTACGATGATCGCGCCACTGGTCCAGGTATCGAACTGTGACCCGTCCTTAATCGCCTTGCGAATGCCCAGCGGGATCGACACCAGATATGCGATCAGCGTGGACCACAGACCCAGCGAGATTGACACCGGCATCTTCTCTAACACCAGATCGGTTACGCTGATCGACCGAAAATAGCTCTCACCAAAGTCCAGCGTCAGGTAATTGCCCATCATGTCGAAGAACCGCTCAACCGGCGGCTTGTCAAACCCGAATTCCTTTTCCAGCTCTTCGATAAACTCGGGCGGAAGGCCACGTGCACCAATGTAGCGGTCATTCGTGCCGCCGGTCTGTTGCTCGATGTCACTGCCGCCGCCGGCGATTCCTTCGAACACATCACCGCCACCTTCCAACTGGGCGATGATCTGTTCAATCGGTCCGCCAGGAACGAACTGAACCAGCGTGAAGTTGACGATCATGATCCCAAGCAGGGTTGGGATGACCAGCAACAGTCGTCTAAGAATATATGCTCCCATGGGGGCGGATTACCTTAAGGCGCCGGAGGATTTCAACTCGGCCTCTTTCTCTTCGTTGATCCACCAGAGGTCTTCAACACCCAATGCGTAAGGCGGCAGATTTTCCGGGTATTCATACATGTCCCAATAGGCAACCCAGTGCTTGCCCAGATACCACGTGGGAACCATGATCCGCTTGGCGCGCAGGACGCGGTCCAATGCGCGGACATTTGCAAACAGTTCTTCGCTGTCTTCAGCAGAGGCAATGTTATCGATCAGCGGTTCGATATCCGGGCCATGCACACCCGACGGGTTAAAAACCGAGTAAGAGGCCGCTTCGGTTCCGAACTGCTGATACAACCCTGTCGACGGCTGCAACGACCTCGGGTACCCGCCAACAATCATGTCGAAATCACGGTCCCGGCGGCGCAAGGTGAACTGGGCGTTGTCCACGCGGTTGTAGCTCGCATCAATCCCCATTGCCCGCAAATTGGCGACGAAGGGTTGAATAAGCCTGTCCAGCGTTGGCTGGTCGGACAGAAATGCAATAGACAGCACCTCGCCTTTGTCGTTGCGACGAATGCCGTCATCCCCAACAAGCCAGCCAGCTTCGTCCAGCAGTTTCATCGCCTTGCGCAAGTTGCCACGGTCATTTTGGCGGGCGGCCCGGGATTCATGCGCCGAGACGGGTTCTTCGGTCAGGATGGCAGGGTCCAGCGCGTCGCCCAGCTCTTGCAACACCTCAAGCTCGCGCCCTTCGGGCAGGCCGGTCGCCTCAAGATGCGTTCCTTCCCAGAAAGAGCTGCGCTGCTGGAATAATCCATATTGCAGGCTCTCATTCGTCCATTCGAAGTTATACGCTAGCTGAATAGCTTCGCGAACACGAGGGTCCTGAAACTTTGGACGGTCAAGGTTCATGATGAAGCCCGACGCCGTCGGCACATTTCCGTCTGCCAGTTCAGCCCGCACGACAGAACCATTCGCAATTGCCGGGAAATCATAGGCCGTCGCCCAGCTTTTCGAGTTGTTTTCCTGTCGAAGCGTAAATGTGCCTGCCTTGAACCCCTCCATCGCAGCGATGGAATCGGCGAAATACTCAACGCGGATGGTGTCAAAGTTGTTGCGCCCCACATTGACGTTGACGTCGTTGCCCCAATAATCGGGGTTGCGCTTGTAGACGATGCGCCGGTTGATGTCATAATCATCCAGAACATATGGCCCCGAACCGATACCCGGATCCAGCCGCGACTTGTCCAACCGGCGGTTTTCAGGGTCTTCCTCGAACCATTTCTTTGAGAAAATCGAAGTGGCCCCAACTTGGGAAATCCGGCCTCGGCGGGGGAAATCTGGCGAGAAGTAGAACTTTACACGATGGGTATCCAACGCCTCGGCCTTGGGGATCCGTTGGCGAATTGCGTCGGCATAGGATTTCAACCCCTGGTCCAGAAGCAGGTTATGGGAAAACACCACATCCTCAGCCGTCACAGGTGTACCGTCAGAAAACCGCGCCTCCGGGCGGATATTGAAGATCACCCACTCATAACTTTCGGGGTATTCGAGACTTTCGGCGAGTAGGCCATAATAGGCCGCTGGTTCGTCATAGGATGGAACCAGCAGGCTTTCGTAGTGATCTGCCGACCGCGCACCAGCCCGGCCCTGCCTGGTATAGGGATTAAAGCTGTCGAACGTGCCTTGCGCCGCATAGGAGAGTTCTCCACCACGTGGCGCATCCGGGTTCACATAGTCGAAATGCGCAAAACCGTCCGGATACTTCAAATCACCGAATTCCGAGAACCCGTGTGATTTGATGATCTTTTCCTCAGCAAAAAGCTGAGTTGCGGCGGCTGCACAGAGCAATGCCCCCAAAGCCAGAATGTGAACTAAGCGTCCGAAATCCCTTGTTCGCGCTAATGCGGTAACTCGATTGGATTTCATGTGGTTCATCCCCTGCTCGTTGACATCTTTAATATTGTTTGCGCCAGCTAAAAGACCAGCACTGCCAGTTTCAAGTTTAGAGTGCGTGAACACTTTGTGAAGATTTACTTAGACAAAAAATAAAGCCGCTGCACGGGGCAGCGGCTTTTGAATGCGTCAAAACTGAGCGAAAGATCAGTTGATGGTCTGTAGGTAGGCAATCAAGTCGGCCCGCTCCTGCGGTTTTTTCAGACCAGCAAAGCTCATTGTGGTGCCCGAGATATAAGCGCTTGGGCGGGTTAGGAATGCGTCCAGTGCTTCGGGCGTCCAGTTGCCGCCATGCGCCTGCATTGAGGCCGAATAGCCGCCAAAGCCTTTCGCAGATGCAACCGGACGGTCCACAATCGCGAAGAGGTACGGGCCAGTACCGTTTGCACCGTCTTCCAGCTTGTGGCACGCGGTGCACTTGCGGAATACGCGGGCGCCTTTGTCTGGGTCGGCGGCGGCCAGCATGTCTTCGAACACCACTTCTTCGCCGTCAGCGCTTTCACCAGAGCTTTCGGTTTCGATAATATACGAGGCCGTCTCACCATGCCCATCCGCATGGTAAAGCACTTCGGCACCCCATTTGGCCAGAAGCAGCACCAGGAAGGTGCCAAACAGGCCTGCTGCGGCCTTGGTAACTGTCATCGTGTCGAACATTGATCGCGAGTCCATTTCAGCTGTCTGCGGGGTGTCTAAGGCTTCCCCTTACAAGAGGCAAGGTATAGACACCGCGACTAAACGCCCAATTATCGAACTTGTTGCACGGAATCGACCAAATGACCAAACGTATTGCATTTCAGGGAGAACCCGGCGCTTACAGCCACGAGGCCTGCCGTAATGCCCGCCCAGATATGGAGGCCCTGCCCTGCCGGACTTTCGAAGATGTGATCGAATCGGTGCGCGCAGGTGAGGCTGAATTGGCAATGCTGCCAGTCGAAAACACTACGTATGGCCGGGTTGCCGACATTCACCGCTTGCTTCCCCACAGCGGGTTACACATCATCGAAGAAGCGTTCGTGCGCGTTCACATCAACCTTCTTGCCGTACCGGGTGCCAAACTTGAGGATGTAACCGAGGCACACTCGCACCTGGTTCTTTTACCGCAATGCGCCGGGTTTTTGAAAGAACACAACATCAAAGGACGTGTCAGCCCCGACAACGCGCGGGCGGCCCGCGAGGTCTCGGAACAAGGCGAGGTGCATTCAGCAGCATTGGCCAGCGAGTTGGCCGGCGAAATCTACGGCTTGAACGTACTTGCCCGGCACATTGAAGACCGCGACAACAACACCACGCGCTTTTTGGTGATGTCAGAGCAGGCCGACATGTCGCGCCGGGGTGAGCACGGCATGATCACCAGTTTTGTTTTTCAGGTGCGCAACATTCCGGCCGCGCTTTACAAGGCGATGGGTGGGTTTGCGACCAACGGCATCAACATGACGAAACTGGAAAGCTACATGGTCGATGGTTCGTTCACCGCGACCCAGTTTTATGCCGATATCGTGGGCCACCCGGACGACCGGAACGTTCAGCTGGCGATGGAAGAACTGGAACACTTCACCACGAATGTCGAGATTTTGGGCGTCTACCCAGCGGCTCAACCGCGCGGCTGAAGCGACCCCGGCTCAAGTCACGGTGAAGCTTTTGCACAGAGCAACCTCGTGTCGCCGGTAATCCACAAAGCCCATCGCCGAATAATAGGCCAATCCTTCGGCGTTTGTGGCCGAAATGGTCGCATCAATAGCCGGTAGTCCACTTTCCCGTGCCGCCAAGAGCGTCGCACGAAACAGGGCACGCCCGACACCGCGCCGTGCGGCAGACGGGCGAATATGCGTTCCAATGACACCCCACCCAACCGGAGCGCCATACGGATTGTTTTCGACCGCCCATTTCAGCGACTGAAATCCCAGGACCTGTTCCCCCTGAACAGCGACGGAACATCTGATCCGGTCGGGGTCGGCCTCGTAATGCTCGCGGGCAAAATCAACGTTGCAACGCTTGGTACGCTTTCCGGCCGCTACGATGTCCCGCAGCACCTCTGAGATACCTTGGGCATCCGTCAACACCGCCTCACGAACACTAAAGCTATCCATCTCGTTCCCACCACAGCTTTGGGCAATCAACCACCATGAATGTGACGTTGTTCCATTTCCCGTGCGAACTCGGTCAAGCGCAACTGAAACTGTCGCCGAAACCGGGATTGCCCAAGCCTTAGTGATTGTAACAGCAGCCGCGCAGGGAGGGATTTGGCTGACAGGGACATATCAACGCTTAGACGCGTGCGGCGCTGCGACAGGGCCAAAAGCTCCACCGTCGTGACCCCGTTCATCCCCTTGCTTGCCGCTTCGAACCGCATCAGCAAAGGTGGGTCGCATTCGGCCATCTGCACAGAAATCTGACGTGGCTTTCCGCGTAACCTGAATTCTGTTTCCCAACTGGTGCCCGGAACAACGCCCAATTCGCCCGAAATCCGCCGGACCTCGATCCCGCGCCGCATTGCGATCCGTTCGAATCGGTCAAAGTCGGCCACCATTTCGAACACCGAGTTGATGGGAGCTTCGATATCTTCGCGCACTGTAAACTGCATTGTGGTTCGGGGTTCTCTCGCTTTTCAGAACAGTATTTTTTCAGTCCAATGTATCCGCAAGCCAGTTTTGCAAAAGAAAATGCGCAATCGCTCCCTTGCGGGCTGGCAGCAGAACGGGGTGTTCACCGGCAAAGGCCTGCATCATCTCGGATTTGGTAACCCACATCGCATCTTCGATTTCGACCGGGTCGATGGTGATGACGCGCGACAACGCCTCACCCGCGCAGCCGAACATCAACGAGGCCGGAAACGGCCAGGGCTGGCTGGACAGGTAACGGACCTCACCCACGGGCACCCCGGCTTCTTCCATCACTTCGCGTCGGACCGCGGCCTCAAGCGTTTCACCCGGTTCAACAAACCCTGCCAACAGCGAATACATCCCTTCTGGCCAGCCCGGCGAACGCCCCATCAGAACTGAATCGCCACGGGTAATCAACATGATGACGACCGGATCGGTACGTGGAAAATGCTGCCCGCCGCATGACGGACAACTGCGCTGCCACCCCGCCTGCGCAAGTTCACTGGCTGCGCCGCACCGGGCGCAAAACCGATGCGTTTCGTGCCATGCGGTCACCGCCTTGGCCGAAGCCGCCAGTTCGGCGTCACGCGTCGACAAACGGGTCATGATCCGGCGCAGTTCGGCAAAGACATGGCCGTGGGGCAAGTCCGGGTGCTGTTGCTCTGACTTGTCGATAAAGCCTCCGACACCGGACACGTCCAACCCATCAGCCGTCCAGTCCGAAATATCAAAGGCAAACACCGGCGCATCGTCCGACAGCCCCAAGAACACAGGCTGCTCGACAGAACCTCCCGGCCCGGTTTCGACCAGCTTATGTGACATGGCGATCAGTCCCAACTGATCCAGCGCCTCGCCCTGAACCAAAACCTTACCGCGCCACAAGAGCAGGCATTTTGCATTGGGATGCCCCCGCGCCCCCGCGACCGCATCAGCATCCCCGCGAATATGCGCCGCACGATCCAGCCCCGAGCTACCAAACGTCACATATTCCGCATTTTTCATAAGTTATCCTTAGACTTGTCCGCACAGGGCTGCCATGTCGGCCAATCAGTTGCAACGGTATTTCACCCCCAAAACCACAGGTCGCCATCGAATGAACACAGCTAAGCCTTGCAATTCACTGTGATTAATCTTTTTGTTGAAAATGACTAAGACAAAACTGCCAAAAGTAGAAATTTGAAACCTTCCCCTTCTCTGCATCCGCAGTCCGTGCGGGTCCGAATACTGGCCACCACGGATCTTCATATGAACTTGAGGAGTTTTGATTACTATTCTGACACCCCTGAACCCACAATCGGCCTGACCCGAACCGCCAGCCTGATCCGTGAAGCCCGAACTGAGGCGCAGGCGGATGGCTCAACCGTGCTGCTTTTTGACAACGGCGATTCGCTGCAGGGAACTCCGGTTGGGGAGCTGGCCGTCGAGCAGGCCGATAAGCCTCATACGCTGATGCAGGCGTTTGGCGCGTTAGAGTATGATGCGATCGGGTTGGGAAATCATGATTTCGGGTTCGGTCAAGATATACTGGACAGCATCCTTTCGCAGGCCCCCTGTCCAGTGGTTTGCAGCAATGTTCATCGCCCGGGTGCCAACGAGGTCTGGCAGGATCAGGCAGTTCTAACCCGCCGGGTTGAGGTCGCGGGGCACCAAGCCTCGCTAACCGTCGGCGTCTTCTCGGTCGTTCCGCCGCAGACCCGGAATTGGGAATCTCATCGGCTGGGTAATGACGTCCGGATAGACGACATTCTGACCTGCGCGCGCACTAAAGTGTCAGAGCTTCGATCCCACGGCTGCGACGTGATCATCGCGCTTGCCCATACGGGGCTGGGGTCCGTCGACCCCGCGCCCGATCTTGAAAACGCGATAATCCCCCTTGCCGCGATTGAGGGTATAGACGCCATCATCGCCGGGCACACGCATCTGACCCTGCCGGGGAAGTCACACGCTGGGCTGGAACACGTCGATGCCACTGGCGGTATGGTGCATGGCACACCTGTTGTCATGCCGGGATCTGCCGGATCTCATCTTGGCGTGATTGATCTGACGCTGGTTGCCTCGGCAGAAAAGGGCTGGTCGGTCGCGGCTCATCGCACTGAACTGCGCCCGGTCTCAGGTGCTGACCCGGCGGCCGAAGACCCGCTGTTGGTGGCGCTGTTTTCAGATGTGCATTCCGCAACACGAAAACGAGCCGAGGAACCAATTGGGCATACGGATCAGCACCTGCACAGCTATTTCAGCTTTTGCACCAAAGATCGCGGGCTTGCGATGGTGGCCGCAGCACAGGCTTCGGCCGTGCGCCAGATCCTGAAGGGCACACCCCATGAAGCGACACCTTTGCTGTCTGCCGTGGCGCCTTCGAAATTCGGTGGTCGCGCCGGGCCTCGCTTTTACTCGGACATTCCTGCGGGCGTAATGCGCATGCGCCATGTGGCCGATCTGAACATCTTTCCAAACGAACTTCGTGCAATCGAGGTGTCAGGAGAGCACATCAGAGATTGGCTTGAAATGTCTGCGGGCGTTTTCAATCAGGTGAAACCCGGCGCGCAAACTGAATTGGTCAATCCTGATCGAGCCGGACACAATTTCGATGTTCTGTTCGGGCTAAGCTACGTGATCGACCTCAGCGTACCGCCTCGGTTCGATACGGAAGGGCGACTGGTAAATCCGGCATACCGGCGCATCTCAGATCTTCGTTTCCAAGGCCACGCAGTGACGGCCGAACAACGCTTTGTCGTTGCACTGAACAATTATCGGGCCAGCGGCGGTGGACATTTTCCGTTCATACAAGACGCCGAAGTCATCAACGTTCCAGCCTTGCCGATCCAACACGCATTGAAGGGCTACCTGACCGGTGCAATGCCCACAGAATCGCTGGAACAAGGTCCCTGCCCATTCCGTTTTGCGCCCATGCCGGGGTCCTCTGTCCTGTTGAAGACCGGTCCAAAGGCACAGTGTCACCTCGCGGACATCGCAGAGTTTAGCCCAAAGCTGGCTGGCACGGATGCCGAAGGGTTTTTGCGCATTCAACTCACACTGTGACGGGTTGTCATTTCTGCGTGTCTTCCCTATATCGATTTTCGAGAGGTTGGCGCGGGCGAGCGCCTCGCCAACCTGGTCAGGTCCGGAAGGAAGCAGCCACAACGAGCCCCGCTTGGGTCGATGTCCAACCTCTCACTTACTTGAACCGCTAGCCACAGGAGGGCTTTTATGATTGTAGCAAAAACCCTTTGGGCAGAGCGTTTCTGAGGCCGACCCTCACACCTGCCTGAACACATTACCGCTGGATGCGCGACCGCCATCCAGACGGCTTGCTGTACCTGAACACAGGCAGAACAATGTCCTTTACACTTTCGGACCTGGGATGGTCCTCACACTTTGCCGCCCAACATGCGGCCAATCCTTCATGCGTTCCCTTTCGCATCACAGCGGTTCACCGTGATCGTCTGATCGGTGCAAACATCAACAGTGAAACACCTCTGCTCACCCTGACCCAACCGACGGGCGACTTCGCCGTCGGCGACTGGGTATTGGCAGATGATCAAAACCGCGTTCAGTACCTGCTGGACCGTCGAAGCCTTCTGAAACGCCGCGCCGCCGGAACCGGGGCCGAGGCTCAGTTGATTGCTGCCAATGTGGATGTGCTGTTCATCGTCAGTTCCTGCAATGCCGACTTCAATCTGGCCCGGCTGGAACGGTATTTGGCTTTGGCACATCAGGCCGGGTGCTATCCGGTCGTCATACTAACCAAGGCCGATACCTGCACCGATCCTGATAAATACTCAAAAGCGGCCGTGTCGCTGTCTCCGTTTCTGACCGTGCTGGCAATCAATGCTTTGGATGCCATGGACGTTCAACAAGTTCTGTCCTGGTGCCCCACCGGGCAGACCGCTGCACTGGTCGGCTCATCCGGTGTCGGCAAGACAACATTGGTCAACGCCATGACGGGCCTGGATGAGGCAACCTCCGGCATTCGCGAAGACGACGCGCGCGGGCGGCACACGACAACTGCCCGCGCGTTGCATCCGATGCAGAACGGAGGCTGGCTGGTCGATACACCGGGCATGCGGGCTTTGCGGTTGCTGGATGCGCAGGATGGCGTCGATGAGGTCTTTTCTGACATTCTGGAATTGGCTCAGACCTGCCGCTTTTCCGATTGTCAGCATCAGGCCGAGCCGGGCTGCGCCGTGCAGGATGCGATTGCAAACGGATCACTGGACACCGAGCGGTTGGAGCGCTGGCGAAAGCTGCGGCGCGAAGATGAAAGGAACTCGGAAACCGTTGCGCAGTCTCGTGCGCGCGACAAGGCCTTTGGTAAGATGGTACGATCGGTGATGCAGGACAAGAAATCCCGCAAAAATCTGTAAGTACCGGCTCAGGCGATCAACCGGCGCCATATGGCCGCATTTCGGCGCGCAAATGCGCCGATGTGACCGACCTCGGCCAATCCAAAGTCTTTCGGCGACAACTGATGCCGGCGGGCTTTGGGACCGTAAAGATCGGCCAGGCGCCAAACCGCGTTCGGGGGCACCACCTGATCATCGTCCATTGTGAACAGATCGACGGGTGTTTCCGACGCAACCCAACGGGCCTCTGGAAGGCTGTTGCCGATATCTGGCACGTAGTTCAGTGCATTGGTGCACCATTTGCGCCACTGCCAGTAGACACGTGCCGGAAGGTCCGAGCCGAACCCAAGCGCCTTGCCCGGCAGGTATCCCAATGCCTTAACCAGCAATGGCGGGTGGGCATACCAAAACATTGTCGCCAGTGCGCGATACGGCCAGGGGTGGTCGGATACCGTCACCAAACCTGAACAGACACAGATCATCCGGTCGATCTGCTCAATATCGGGCTGAATTGGCCCCAGCATTCCACCCACCGAATGGCCAATGCTCCACTGCTGGGCGGCGGGAAATCTGCGCCGCATTTCAGCGCGGGCAGCGGGCATGTCGATCAACGCCCAATCGGCCATCGTGGCCTGCGAATCGCGCAGGCGCCCGCGTAGAGAGTGGCCAAAATCGCGATAGTCATAGGTCAGACAGGCCATACCCTGTTCTTCCACCAACCACCGCGCAAAATGCTGGTAATAGTCGCGCGGTACGCCTGTGGCTGCATGGACTACAACCGCCACATCAGGTGCCGAGGCAGGCATATACAGCCGTGCCGACAGTTCGGCCTCTCCGGCAGAAAACGTGAAATCTTCGGTCAAAACGACCGGAGTGCTGTCCAACATGGTGCCCTCGCAAGCATCTGAACTATTCGGTTCACATATGGCATATCGGCGCTTTTGCGCGACTAGAGTCAACAGATTTTCAAAGTGACCAAGCGTCCACTTGAACGATGGAAAACAGCCCGCTTGACTCAAGCCACCTCCAACCGCTAGCGATGAGGTGATGGTTCTCGTCCTTATATTGGGGCGGGATGAAAAGGGAACTCGGTGCGGTCCAGCCCGGCAATGCCGGGACGGACCAAGGCCGCGACTGCCCCCGCAACTGTAAGCGGTAAGCAATGCCGAAATACCACTGGCCGAAAGGCTGGGAAGGTCGGCAAAGCAATGACCCGCAAGTCAGGAGACCTGCCATCAAAGTAAAAACCGAAACTCGGGCGGGGTGTCCGGGCAGGTCTTCAGTACGCTGAGTTCCCTGTTCCACGTCCCCCGCTCACCGCGCGGAGGGCGCATTATGATCTGGAAGACAACGACCCACGAATTCACCGCCACCCTGTGCCAGAAAACGGGGAAAACCTGCCCCGCATTGGCCCAAATGGCTCGGGCATTGGCCGAGGCGATGGCAACAGCACAACCAATGACGACCAGCGAATTTGAGGTGGACGGCTCCAGCGAACTGACCCATTGCGATGAGGGTTGCACCGCACGGTTTCGCGCCAGCCCGGCCCGGATCAGGGTCTATTGCGGGGCAAACACGGGCGACTCGGCCGACACGTTGGACGAATACGCCGATATGATGTTCAACCCTGACTTTTCCACTCTGCCTGCTGGTGTTTTGGCGGCCTTGCCTTGCGCCATGCTTCAGGCATCGGCCCTTGCACCGCGTCCATCGCATCAGGTTGTTCAACAAGCCACGGCCTGATCCTAGTTCACCGATCGCTCTGGGCCGGTTTCATGGCCCAAGCCATCTGCTCATCCGTTTCCACCGCGCATGGTCGGGCCAAGCGCAGCCGGTTTAGCGCGTGGTTTGGATCTTCACCGCTTTCCACCATGAGCCTCAGCGCGACCATCCCCGACCGCCCACAACCGCCCCGGCAATGCACCAGCACGCGTCCACCGTCGGACAGAACCTGCCGGGCGGCTGCGCTGGCTTGGGGCCAAAGAGTTTCGATTGGCTGGGGCGGCGTGCCAAAATCCTCGACCGGAAGATGCACCCAGGTAGCGGACCTGCTTTGAACGTCTCGACCAAAACCGCCTGCGCCGACCTGCTGCATCTCGGCCTCGGTGGTCATTGAAATCACCAGATCGGGGTTCCAGTCCTGTATCACCCTCAGATCATCCACATACCCACCGCCGCCGCCCGGCAAGGGGGACAGCGCCAAGGTGCCTGAGCCAACAGGCAGCGCGTAGATTGCAAATTTTGCCAAAGCTTATGCTCCTACTGCCACCGGCCCACCCGATTTTGAAAGCCGGTTTATCCCGCTTACAGACGCTGTCCAAACCGAAATTCCACAAAGCCTGCTGTGGACGCGGGCGGTCAGGGTCTCTACGCTGCATTTCTGACACGAATCTGACAGAGCAGACATGACCGAAACGCCCAGCCCCGCCTATCAGGTTCTTGCCCGCAAGTACCGCCCCGAAACCTTTGCAGATCTGGTTGGACAGGACGCAATGGTGCGCACGCTGAAAAACGCGTTCGAAGCGGATCGGATCGCGCAGGCCTTTATCATGACCGGTATTCGCGGCACCGGCAAAACCACCACTGCCCGGATTATCGCCAAAGGTATGAACTGCATCGGTCCCGATGGTGAAGGCAAGCCAACGACCGAACCTTGTGGTCAGTGCGAGCATTGCGTTGCCATCATGGAAGGCCGGCATGTCGACGTGATGGAGATGGACGCCGCCAGCCGAACCGGCGTGAACGACATCCGCGAGATCATCGACAGTGTCCGATATCGTGCCGCCAGTGCGCGTTATAAGATTTACATCATTGACGAAGTTCACATGCTGTCGACCAGCGCTTTCAATGCCCTGCTCAAAACGCTTGAGGAACCGCCCGAACATGTAAAGTTCATATTTGCGACGACCGAAATCCGCAAGGTTCCAGTGACGGTTCTGTCGCGCTGTCAGCGGTTTGACCTGCGCCGGATCGAACCCGAAGACATGATCGGTCTGCTTAACAAGATCGCCGCGGCGGAAAACGCACAGATCGCCGAAGACGCGCTTGCTTTGATCACACGTGCGGCCGAAGGGTCTGCGCGCGATGCAACATCGCTGTTGGATCAGGCTATCTCGCATGGCGCCGGGGAAACCAGCGCCGATCAGGTTCGGGCAATGCTTGGCCTTGCAGATCGCGGGCGCGTGCTGGATCTAATGGACATGATCCTGCGTGGCGATGCGGCTGGGGCATTGACTGAGTTGAGCGGCCAGTATGCCGAAGGGGCCGATCCGCTGGCTGTTCTGCGCGATCTAGCCGAGATCACCCATTGGGTTTCCGTGGTCAAAATCACGCCCGATGCCGCCGATGACCCCACTGTCTCACCGGATGAACGCGCGCGGGGTCAACAGATGGCCGAGGCGCTGCAGATGCGGGTGTTGACGCGCATGTGGCAGATGTTGCTGAAAGCGCTGGAAGAGGTCTCTGCAGCACCCAACGCGATGATGGCCGCCGAAATGGCAATCATTCGTCTGACCCATGTGGCTGATTTGCCCAGCCCCGAAGAACTTATCAAACGACTACAGGATGCGCCTCCCCCCCCACCGAACGGGGGGCCCGGCGGTGGTGTGGCTGTGCCAACTCAAGCGCCTGCACAGGCGACATCATCTGCGCATCTCTCGGCCCAGCGTGGACCGGCAGGGGCACCCACCGCAGCGTTTGCCCAGGACATCCAGACCGCGCTGGCACGCTATCCAACCTTCGAACACGTGGTCGAGTTGATCCGCACCAACCGGGACGTAAAACTGTTGGTTGAGGTCGAAAACGGTGTGCGTCTCGTCTCGTATTCCCCAGGACGGATCGAGTTCACGCCGACGGACAAAGCGCCGACCGATCTGGCGCAAAGGCTTGGTTCAGCCTTGCAACGCTGGACCGGAAACCGATGGGCCGTCTCAATCGTGGCCGATGGGGACGCGGCAACAATCGCCGAGGTTCGAGACGCGGCTGATCTGGCGTTGAAAGCGCAGGCCGAACAACACCCATTGGTTCAAGCCGTTCTGATGCAGTTTCCCAAAGCGCGCATCAAACGGATCGAAACCCCGGAGGAACGCGCCGCCAAGGTAGAAACCGAAGCACTGCCTGAGGTCGAAGACGAATGGGACCCGTTCGAGGAGGATTAACAGCTGCACTTTGCACACATCGATGCGGTCTACTACGAAGCATGCGAAGTTTTTAACCCTGGCTGGGATGGCGAACCGGTTAGCGAATTGGTCGAAGCAGTTGCTCTCACCTTGCATCCGGTATCCATGGTCTTGCTGGTGTTGTCTGCTATAGCAATCTGGCGCGGAAACCTATGGATCGCATTGGCGACGTCCTTCGCTTGGGCGATTTGGGCGGCTCACATTTTTGTCGACGACTTGATGGATGACTCGCGTAGATCGGCGGCAGACATCGGGTGCATCGGTCATTCCACCCTGTTCATAGGGCTGGCAATTGCGCTATGTGCGTCGATGACACTTTACGCTGTATATGTTCGCCTAAGGCGATCACAATTTAGGAGACAGTAAATGCTCAAAGGACTCGGCGGTCTGGGCGATATGGCCAAGATGATGAAATCCGCACAGGATTTGCAGACCAAGATGACGGATATGCAGGAAGAGCTGAACAACATGATGGTTGTGGGCGAATCCGGTGCGGGGCTGGTGAAGGCCACCGCCACCGCAAAAGGCGAGCTGAAGGGTTTGGACATCGATCCGTCGATCTTCAACGGCGACGATAAGGAAGTTGTCGAAGATCTGATTCTGGCCGCTATCAAGGACGCGCAAACCAAAGCGGCCGAGCGCTCTCAGGCCGAGATGGCAAGGCTGACCGAAAGCATGGGTCTGCCCGCAGACATCAAGCTGCCGTTCTGATAGACACTCCTGACGACCCAAAGGCCGGGCACCCCTGTCCGGCCCTTTTGCAGGAGCGCACGCCGTGAGTTCGAACAGCGATATCGACAATCTGATCGACCTGATGGCCAAACTGCCCGGCCTCGGGCCCCGCTCGGCCCGCCGCGCAGTGCTGCACCTGATCCGAAAGCGCGCCCTGCTGCTGACGCCCCTGTCGGACGTAATGCAGCAGGTGGCTGCCACCGCCCGCGAATGCCTGAATTGCGGCAACGTGGGCACCACCGATATCTGCGACATCTGCGATAGCGAGGATCGCGCGACCGGAGAGTTGTGCGTGGTCGAAGATGTGGCTGATCTCTGGGCGATGGAACGCGCTGCAGTTTTCAAGGGTCGCTATCACGTTTTGGGCGGCACATTGTCGGCTCTGGATGGGGTCGGACCGGACGAACTGCGCATTCCCCGACTCAAGGATCGGGTGATGGCCGAAGGGATTTCTGAGGTCATTCTGGCCCTAAATGCCACTGTCGATGGCCAGACCACCGCCCACTACATCGCGGATCAGTTGGAGGGACAGGTCCGCCTGACCTCACTGGCGCAGGGTGTTCCGATTGGGGGCGAGCTTGATTATCTGGACGACGGGACGATTACGGCGGCGCTGAGGGCACGAAAAGAACTCTGAGTCTTGCGATACGGCGACAACCGGAAAGGATTCGCCTCTTCCGGTTGCACACCAAGGTCTGTTCCGATTGTCAGGTGTAAGCACCCGACGAATACGTCAATTCATAGGAATGGCTGTATATCTCGAAGACGATACCAAATGGGTCTTCGACGTAGACCATGCGATAGGGTTTCTCACCGGGATAATAGTATCGGATCGGCATCCGTTGTTTGCCGCCAGCCGCCACGATTTTTTCTACCAAGCCTTCGACATCCGGGTCCTGGACGCAAAAATGAAACGTACCGTTCTGGCGAAAGTCGATATTGTTTTCAGGCACATAGTTCCCGTGAAACTCGAAAAGTTCAAAACCAACGCGATCAGCGGTCGCGAGATGCGCAATACGCAGTTTTTTCCATTCCGGGCCAAACACATCAGTGCACATGACACCGATATCCGTGTCATCCTCTACCACATCCGTTGGTGGCATGATTACGTAAAAACCAAGGACTTCGGAGTAGAATTTTACGGCCTCGTCAACGTTTGGGACGGACAATCCGATGTGAGAAAATGTTCTTGGATGTTGCGGCATGGCACGCTCCTTAATTTTATGGAGCGAAAACTATTGTGCCGCGGCCGAGTTTCAAGCGTTCGCCCTGCGAGGCATAGCCGGGTTCCACTATGCACATAGGTCTTTGTTCGCGGTCGCATCAATCAAGAATGGCCTTTGCCTCCTGCACGCGGCGTGTACTATGGCTGCGACCTTATCCATTTGATATTGGAAACTGTTATGAAACGCCTATTTGCCCTCGCGCTTGCCGCCTTTACAGCCACCGCCGCGTTTTCGCAGGAACTGATCGACAAAGGCTTTGTCGAGGGCTGGAACATTATGATGGACCCAGCGCTCGGAAACGGCTGTCTGATTCAAACGATCTACCAAGACCTCTCGGTCGTGCGGTTGGGCTATGATGCGCTGGATAATCGCGGGTATTTCGCCGTCTACAACAAGGCGTGGGGCGACATCAAACAGGGCGAGAGTTATCCGATCCGGTTCGATCTGGACGGCAAAAGCTATGATGCCACTGCCATCGGCTTCAATCAGCGCGATGTGCCCGGCGCGACCGTGTTTTTCACCGACCGCAGCTTCGTGAATGCGATTGCGCAGAACAAGACCATGACGGTTTACAACCCTGCGGGTGAGACGGTGATGGCGATTGATCTGAAAGGTACGGCCAAAGCGCTGGAGTATGCGCGGGACTGCCAGAACAAGAAACTCTAACGAATCGGATCGAACAGCGCGTCTTTGGCGGTGCAATCGCGGATCACGTCACGACCACAGGGAACGGGTTCAAGGTCGCGCGACAGGCACAGCCGGACCTCTTCTATATAGCCCTGCTTGCAGGTCACAGTGATCATATCGCGCTCAAGGCCGGGGTTGGCTTTCAGAAAGGCTTCTTCCACGACCGATGCAGGCAGTTTGACCGAGGCGTCCAGCTTGCGGAATACCTGAGGACGCTCAACCGTCTCATACGCCTGCCGGGACAGCGCATAATAGTCGGACGCGCTGAGGCCCGAGCAGGTGCCGTGCTTTTTCCACTGATGCCACGCGAGGCCAGAACTGCCCTGAATATCGGTCATTTCGCGTGACATAGCGCGCGATGGCGGCGCCTCGGGCGTGCGGCAGAAGGCGGGCCAGCCCTGATGGTACTGAGGCCACAGACCATGCAGGATCCAGCCATGGTCATGCCGGGTGTCGCATTGATCCGATCCGCGCGCGTCGCCTTCGCGGGCGCACCAGTTTGGCGACCAGCTAAGCGACAAGACATAGTAGTCAAACTCGCCTGCCTTTTCGCCGTCGCCCAGCGCCGCCATTGCACCGAAAATCCACGAAACCAGCCCCAATACAACGCAGCGCATTCGCCTCTTCCCTTCTTGCCTTGGCGCGACTATATACGGACCAAGTTCCCCGACAACGGAAACCTGCCCTAAAAAAGGGGCCGCCGAATTCCGGCGACGGGAAAGATGTATTTATAGGAGACGGGCTGATGGCAAAACCGCTTATGGCCAAGGCAACAGCCGTATGGCTGGTGGACAACACCACGATCAGCTTCAAGCAGATCGCGGATTTCGTAGGCATGCACGAGCTTGAGGTGCAGGGCATCGCAGACGGCGATGTGGCCGCTGGCGTGAAAGGCTTTGACCCCATCGCCAACAACCAGCTGACCCAGGACGAGATCGACACCGCGCAGAACAACCCGCTGCACAAGCTGAAGCTCAAGTTCAACCCCGCTGCAAGCGGCGAGGAAAAGCGTCGCGGTCCGCGCTATACTCCGCTGTCCAAGCGTCAGGACCGTCCGAACTCGATCCTGTGGCTGGTCAAGTTTCACCCGGAACTCAGCGACGGTCAGATCGCCAAGCTGGTGGGCACCACCAAGCCGACCATCCAGTCGATCCGTGAACGGACCCACTGGAACATTTCCAACATGCAGCCGATCGACCCCGTTGCCCTGGGTCTGTGCAAACAGTCCGAACTGGACGCGATCGTGCAGAAGGCCGCAGCCAAGAAAGCTGCCGAAGGTGGCGTCATGAGCGATGACGAGCGCCGCAAGCTGGTCTCGACCGAACAATCGCTGGAAATGGACGCGGCGCCGAAGATCCCGACTGCCATCGAAGGTCTGGAAACCTTCTCGCTGTCGGACGACCCTGCGGAAGAAAAAGAAGAAGAACCAATCCTCGACGCGGACAGCTTCTTCAACCTGCCCAAAGGCGGTGCCGACGACGAAGACGAAGACGATCCGCGCCCCTAAGGCACAGACAGCCTCGGCCTGAACGGACCGGGGCTTTTTTTTACGAGAAAGCCATGCTGAACGTTCTTTCCAAACTATTTGGACCGCATCGCGCCGTTTCGATCTATGCCTTCCTGAAGACCTGGGGTTTGCCCGTGGCAGGCGGTGTTGGTCTTGTTGCCGTCGCTGCTGGTTTGCTGATTTTCAACGACAGCGGTGAGCACGAGCATGAGGCCTTCATGACCGTCAACGTCCTGTCTGCGACACCCATCAACGGCGACCTCAAAAACGGCGTGATAGCATCGGTCCGGCTGCCGGATGGATCTGCGACCTCGGTCACTTCGACTGACGCTCCGATCTCACAAACCGTTGGCACTACGGCTTGCATAGAAAAGCGTGTGTTTGTGGATAGTGGTGAGGCCCGGTATCGGTTCAAACTACCGCGCTATTGCGAAACCGGTTAAGAAAAACCGCCCTGCAGCAACGCAGGGCGGTTTTCATTTCAGATCATCTGGAACAGGATACCTGCGACGATTGCGCCGGTAATGCCCAACCCCAGATAGGTCGCAAAGACCCGTGGTTTGACCAGCGACCAGACAGCAGCCATCGCCGGGATTGAACTGACCGCACCTGCGACCATAAAGGACATGGCAGCCCCTGCGCTCATCCCCTGTTCCGTCAACCCTGCCAACAGGGGCGGTGCGACGTAGGAGTTCAGGTAGGCAGGCATCCCGACCAGGGCTGCGATGACAATGGGCACGACCCCCTCGCCACCGACCACACGCGCGATCAGATCAGCGGGAACGTAGCTAACCAACAGCGCCTCAAGCACATAGGCCAACGCCAGCCATTTCAGCAGGAACAAGCCGTTGTGAACGAATTCGGAACGGAACCGCTGACGGCGCTCGGGCTCCTGCCAAAACTTCCAGATCGGTTTGTCGTCCTGTTTGGGGCCGCAACCGCATCCAGTTGGCTTGTATTCACGCAGAGGCTGGGCAAAGGCCCCGCTGCGCATCAGGGCACGGACGACAAACCCGCCAAACAGACCCAATGCAACCGCTGCGACGGCTTTACCGATCGCAAATGGCCAGCCCAAGGCGCCTGCAGTGATCAACAAGGTGGGTGGGTCAATCAGGGGTGAGCTGAGCCAGAATGCCATGACGGCAGACAGCGGTGCGCCAAGGGCCAGCAATCCAGCAATAAAGGGAATGACCTCGCAAGAACAGAAGGGGGCGAGCCCGCCAAACAGCGCCGCAAGAAAGATCATGCGTGTCTCACGCCCTTCGAATGCGCGGGCCACCATTACTTCGGCACCGGTTGCCTTGAGGTAGGACAGCAAGAGGACGGCAAACAGAATATACTGTCCGGTATGGGCGAGCGCTTTGCCCGCAAAGGTAACAACCTCTCCCCAGTTGCCGGGGTCCAGAATGGCGACAAGCGCCAGAATGACCACGATCACTGCCCAGGGGGTTTTGATCCATTCAACGGCAACTTTTACCGGTGCCTTTGGGTTTTGTGTCAACTCAGCCATCGTTCGCGGCCTTTCCCACTTCGTCTGCGCAGCATTCACTGAGGATGAATTGCGCGAGGTTTCTCAATTCATTGTAATTTGCTCGGTTGATGGTGACGCGCCCGACTTTCTCTTGCTCGACAACTCCACCGGCCGCGAGGAACCGAAGGTGGTGGGCCAATGTCGAAGGCGCGATTCCTGTGCGATTTTGAATTTCTCCGACGGTCAGGCCCGCTTCACCAGCCCTGACCAAGGTCTTCAGAACCTTTAGCCTCGCTTCAGAGCCCATGGCCGAAAATCCTGCTGCAGCTGTTTCCCACATCTGCTTTCTCCATTAAACTAGATTTCTAGTTATTTAGGTGAGTCGTTCTTTTTCGTCAAGCGCCTTGTTCACGAATTCTCGAGACGAGATTAAGTCCAGATTGCCCTCACCTTAAGTCCACCCTATAAGGCGCTATGGGAATATCGGTCGACACATTCTTTCTGGAACTGAACGGACAAGGCACGCTGCAGGCGCAGATCCAGCAGATGATTGCCGAAGGCATCTTGTCTGGCCGGTTCCACGTTGGGGAAAAGCTGCCCTCGTCTCGCAAATTGGCGGCGCATCTGGGTGTTAGCCGGATCACGGTGACATTGGCGTATACGGAACTTCTGGCCAATGACTACCTGACTGCCAAAGGCCGGTCGGGGTATTTCGTCTCGCAAAACGCGCCCGTGCCACCCAAGTATTCGCCTGTGCAAAAACGCGATGAAAATGTCGACTGGGACACGGCACTCGCACGCAGGTTCTCGGATGGGGACGTGCTGCCCAAGCCCAGTAATTGGCGCGATTACAAATACCCTTTCATCTATGGTCAGGCAGATCGGAAATTGTTTGACCACGCCAACTGGCGTCTCTGTGCGGTTCGGGCACTGGGTCATAAAGATTTTGCATCCCTGACCGGGGACTACATGGATCAGGATGATCCGCTGCTGATCGAATTCATCGCCCGTCACACGTTGCCGCGCCGCGGGATCGCCGCTCGCCCCGAAGAGATCTTGATCACAATGGGCGCGCAAAACGCGCTCTGGCTGGCCTCACGCATTCTTTTGAACCGCAACCGCACAGCGGTGATTGAAGACCCCTGTTACTATGCGCTGCGGGATCTGTTGAATCACTCCGATTGCAAGGTGTCGCCACTGGCCGTCGACAGCGACGGCCTGACCCCGGATGCGCTACCTGACGAAACAGACGTAATTTTCACCACCCCCAGCCATCAAAGCCCGACAACGGCAACCATGCCCGTTGAACGCCGCTACGAGCTGCTGAAACGCGCCCGCGAACTGGATGCTATGGTGGTCGAGGACGATTACGAGTTTGAAATGGCCTTTCTGGGATCGCCTTCCCCGGCCCTCAAGTCGATGGATCGCGACGGGCGGGTGATCTATGTGGGCAGCTTCTCGAAATCGCTGTTTCCCGGATTGCGCCTTGGCTACATTGTCGGGTCCGAGCCCTTTATCCGCGAGGCACGAGCCTTGCGTTCTTTGGTGCTGCGCCACCCGCCGGGCCATATCCAGCGCACTGCGGCCTATTTCCTGTCACTGGGCCATTACGATGCTCAGATTCGGCGTATGTCCAAGACCCTTGCCCGGCGCCGCGAAGCGTTGGATGCTGCAGTCGAACAGTACGGGCTTACCGTTGCCGGACGCGGAATCATGGGCGGCTCGTCTCTTTGGATGTCGGCCCCCGAGCGTGTGGACACGACCAAACTTGCCCAAAAGCTGCAGAGCCAGGGCGTCCATATCGAACCAGGCGCCCCGTTCTTCAATGGGTTGCACCGACCGCACAACTTCTATCGCCTTGGATACTCGTCCATTGGCCGGGACCGCATCGGGCCGGGCGTGAAACTGATCGCGGATGCCATCCGGTCCGCCTAGCACGACTCTGGACATATCCCGCCTAACGTTCTGGCCCTAACGCCGCTTCGCCCCTTGCGCCAAAACCGTATCAAAGGCGGGTGCTGTGCCCGAACCTTTCTTCAATTGTGCGGAGAACACTCAGATGAAAATGACCACTGAAGAGGCCTTTGTTAAGGTTCTGCAAATGCACGGTATCGAACATGCGTTCGGTATCATCGGCTCGGCGATGATGCCGATCTCGGATATCTTCCCGGCTGCAGGCATCAATTTCTGGGACTGCGCCCACGAAGGTTCCGGCGGCATGATGGCGGACGGCTACACCCGTGCCACCGGCAAGATGTCGATGATGATCGCGCAGAACGGCCCCGGCATCACCAACTTTGTGACTGCCGTTAAAACCGCATACTGGAACCACACCCCGGTTCTGCTGATCACTCCGCAGGCAGCCAACAAGACCATCGGTCAGGGTGGCTTCCAGGAAATGGAACAGATGCGCATGTTTGCGGACTGTGTTGCCTACCAGGAAGAACTGCGTGACCCCAGCCGTGTCGCCGAAGTTCTGAACCGCGTCATCCTGCAAGCCAAGCGTGCTTCGGCACCTGCTCAGATGAACATCCCGCGCGACATGTGGACTCAGGTCATCGACGTCGAACTGCCCAAGATCGTCGAATTCGCAGCGACCGCCGGTGGCAACGAAGCACTGGACGAAGCCGCAGCTCTGTTGTCCGACGCCAAATTCCCGGTCATCCTGAACGGTGCTGGCGTTGTTCTGTCCGGCGCGATCCCTGCATCCGCCGATCTGGCCGAACGTCTGACCGCACCGGTCTGCGTTGGCTATCAGCACAACGACGCCTTCCCCGGCTCGCACCCGCTGTTCGCTGGCCCGTTGGGCTATAACGGCTCGAAAGCCGGTATGGAACTGATCGCCAAAGCGGACGTTGTTCTGGCTCTGGGCACCCGTCTGAACCCATTCTCGACCTTGCCTGGTTACGGCATCAACTACTGGCCGACCGATGCCAAGATCATTCAGGTTGACCTGAACCCTGATCGTATCGGCCTGACCAAAGACGTGACCGTTGGCATCGTCGGCGACGCCAAGAAAGTGGCCGAAGGTCTGCTGGAACGTCTGGGCGACAACGCCGGTGAAGCAGGTCGCGAAGACCGCAAGAACCTGATCGCCACCACCAAATCGGCTTGGGCGCAAGAACTGAGCTCGCTGACCCACGAGAACGACGATCCGGGCACCACCTGGAACGAGCGTGCACGTGCCGCTAAGCCCGACTGGATGAGCCCCCGCATGGCATGGCGCGCAATTCAAGCGGCGCTGCCGACCGAGGCAATCATCTCGTCCGATATCGGCAACAACTGCGCCATCGGTAACGCGTACCCGTCCTTCGAAGAAGGCCGCAAGTACCTGGCACCTGGTCTGTTTGGCCCCTGTGGTTACGGCCTGCCTGCCGTTGTTGGCGCGAAAATTGGTTGCCCGGACGTTCCGGTTGTCGGTTTCTCGGGTGACGGCGCATTTGGTATCGCTGTGAACGAACTGACCGCAATTGGCCGCGAAGAATGGCCAGCCGTGACCCAGATCGTTTTCCGCAACTACCAGTGGGGCGCTGAAAAGCGTAACTCGACCCTGTGGTTCGACGACAACTTCGTTGGCACCGAACTGGACCAACAGGTCTCCTATGCCGGTATCGCAACCGCATGTGGTCTGAAAGGCGTCGTTGCACGCACTCAGGACGAGCTGACCGCGGCCCTGAACCAGGCGATCATCGACCAGAAAAATGGCATCACCACTCTGATCGAAGCCATGATCAACCAGGAACTGGGCGATCCCTTCCGTCGCGACGCCATGAAAAAGCCGGTCCGTGTTGCCGGTATCGACGCGGCTGACATGAATACGTCGGCCGGGGCATAATCGCGTGAAGCCACTACGCACAATTCTCGGAGCTGCTAGCAGCTCCGACAAGATCATCGCCCTCGCTGAGGGCGATGATCCACGTGTTGTTGAAGGTGCTTTGAAGGCCCGCAAGGAAGGTGTCGCGCGCATCATTCTGGTTGGTGACAAAGCCAAAGTAACTGCCCTGCTGGCCGAACAGGCTGGTCAGGATGTCGACGGCATCGAAATCCACGATCCATCGGACTCTCCCCATGCCGAAGCGTTTGCAGCTGAGCTTTTTGAGCGGCGCAAGCACAAGGGCATGACGCCTGAAAAGGCCGCTGAAGAAATCAAACACCGCCTGAACTATGCCGCGATGCTGGTTCATACCGGTAATGCCGACGGAACCGTCGGCGGAGCTGTTGAGACCACGTCGGCCACAGTGCGCGCCGCTTTGCAGATCATCGGCAAAGCGCCCGACGCGGCCATGGTTTCCAGCTTTTTCCTGATGCTCTACTGCCGCGATCACCACACGGTTCGCGGTGCGCACATCTTTGCCGATTGCGGCCTGGTCGTTGATCCGAACGAACAGGAACTGGCCGAAATCGCCCGGGCATCTGCCGCGTCTTTCAAGGCACTGACGCATGAGACACCCCGCGTTGCGATGCTGTCCTTTTCCACCGGCGGCAGCGCCAATCATCCGAAGGTCACGAAGGTCAGTGAGGCCACGCAGATTGCAAAGTCGGCTGACCCCGATCTGTTGATCGACGGCGAGCTGCAGTTTGACGCCGCATTCGTCCCCGAGGTGGCTGCAAAGAAAGCCAAGGATTCGCCCCTGCGCGGCGAGGCAAATGTCTTTGTGTTCCCGAACCTCGACGCAGGCAACCTTGGCTACAAGATCGCCCAGCGTATTGGGGGTGCCGAAGCAATCGGCCCGGTCCTTCAGGGACTGGCGAAACCGGCCAACGACCTTTCACGCGGATGCTCCGCCGAGGACGTTCTGCACATGATCGCGGTTACGGCCGTGCAAGCAGAAACATCCAAAACCCGGACAGACGCCTCGTAAATCCGGCTAAAGCGAAATACTATTCCGATTGATCTCTGCTCATGAGAATAATCGGATCAAAAGCCACAGGGACCAGAAATGAACCAGCCAATCATTAATACCTCTCCCAAGGTCTCTGACGAGGTCAGAAAAACAACGTGCTACATGTGCGCCTGTCGCTGCGGCATCAACGTACACATGAAGGACGGCAAGGTTGCCTATATCGAAGGCAACCGCGATCACCCGGTTAACAAGGGCGTCTTGTGCGCCAAGGGCTCGGCTGGGATCATGCAGGTCAATGCTCCTTCGCGTCTGCGCGCCCCACTGAAACGCGTCGGTCCACGTGGTTCGGGCAAGTTCGAAGAGATCAGCTGGGACGAGGCGCTGGACATCGCCGTTGGCTGGCTCAAGCCGATCCGCGAGGATAACCCCGAAAAACTGGCGTTTTTCACCGGCCGGGACCAGAGCCAGAGCTTCACCAGCTTCTGGGCGCAGAACTTCGGCACATGCAACTATGCAGCCCATGGTGGATTTTGCTCGGTCAATATGGCCGCAGGCGGCATTTACACGATGGGCGGTGCGTTCTGGGAATTCGGCCAGCCTGACTGGGATCACACCAAGCTGTTCATGCTGTTCGGTGTTGCCGAAGATCACGACAGCAACCCGATCAAGATGGGCATTGGCAAGATCAAGGCCCGTGGCGCACGGGTGATCGGCGTCAACCCGATCCGCTCGGGCTATAACGCGGTGGCTGATGATTGGGTCGGGATCACTCCGGGCACCGATGGGTTGTTCATCCTGTCGATGATCCACGTGCTGATGAAGGCCGGCAAGATCGATCTGGACTATCTCAGCCGTTACACCAACGCGCCGGTTCTGGTCGACGCGTCCGAAGGCCCCACAAAGGGTCTGTTCCTGCGCGATGGGAACGGCAAACCGCTGGTTGTTGATCGCAACACGGGCGAACTGACGGCGTTTGACAAACCGGGGGTCCGCCCCGACCTGTCGGCGACCTTTGAGAAGGATGGCGTCACCCACCGGCCCGTGTTCCATCTGATGGCCGAACGCTACCTCAGCGACGAATACGCGCCCGAGAACATCGCCGAGCAGTGTGGCATCCCCGCCACCCGTATCCGCGCCATCGCGGGCGAGTTGGCCCGCGTTGCCTTTGACGAGGCGTTCGAGTTGGAGCGCGAATGGACTGATTTCCGCGGCGAAAAACACACCAAGATGATCGGTCGCCCGGTTGCAATGCACTCGATGCGCGGTGTCTCGGCTCATGCCAACGGTTTCCAGACCTGCCGCGCACTGCACGTGTTGCAGATCATCCTTGGCACAGTCGAAGTCCCCGGCGGCTTCCGCTTCAAACCGCCCTATCCCAAACCGGTCGAGGCGCACCCGAGACCGCACTGCAAGGTGACCCCGAACACGCCGCTGGACGGCCCGCATCTGGGCTTTGTTCAAGGGCCAGAGGATCTGGCGCTGAAGGCAGACGGCAGCCCGGCGCGGATCGACAAGGCATTTACGTGGGACAACCCGATGTCCAGCCACGGGCTGATGCATATGGTGATCTCGAACGCACATGCGGGCGATCCCTACAAGATCGACACGCTGTTCATGTACATGGCCAACATGTCCTGGAACTCATCCATGAACACCAAAGGTGTCATGGAAATGCTGACGGACAAAGATGAAAACGGCGATTACGTAATCCCGCATATCATCTATTCCGACGCTTATTCGTCGGAGATGGTGGCCTATGCCGACCTGGTCCTGCCGGATACCACGTATCTGGAACGGCATGACTGTATCTCGCTGCTTGATCGCCCGATTTGCGAAGCGGATGCTGCAGCCGACGCAATCCGCTGGCCGGTGATTGAACCCGACCGGGATGTCAAAGGTTTCCAATCAGCGCTGGTCGAACTGGCCAACCGCTTGGGCCTGCCGGGCTTCACCAATGAAGACGGCAGCGCCAAATGGACAGATTACGCCGACTATATCGTCAATCACGAACGCAAGCCCGGCATCGGCCCACTTGCCGGTTTCCGTGGTGAAAACGGCGACAAGGAAGGCCGCGGCGAGGTCAACCCTGACCAGTTGAACCGCTATATCGAAAACGGCGGCTTCTACGTGGCCCACATCCCCGAAGGCGCGGATTACTACAAACCATGGAACGCAGCCTATCAGGATTGGGCTGTCGGCATGGGCATCTATGACAGCCCGCAGCCATACCTGTTCCAGCTCTATTCCGAGCCGATGCGCAAGTTCCAGCTTGCCGCCGAAGGCCATGGCGAACGTCAGCCCCCGGAACACCTGCGGGAACGCATCAAAGAGACATTGGACCCGATGCCCATCTGGTACGAGACCGACCAGACCGGCAATGAAGGCTTCACTGTCAACGCTCTGACCCAGCGCCCCATGGCGATGTATCACAGTTGGGGAACCCAGAACGCATGGCTGCGCCAGTTGCACGGCCGTAACCCACTTTATGTTCCGACCAAGCTGATGCGCGAGAATGGCCTGAGCGACGGCGATTGGGCCAAGGTGACCTCGCCGCATGGCGAAATCACGGTGCCGGTCATGGAAATGGCGGCGCTGAACGAAAACACCGTCTGGACCTGGAACGCCATTGGCAAACGCAAAGGCGCATGGGCATTGCAAGAAGACGCGCCCGAGGCCACCAAAGGGTTCCTGCTGAACCACCTGATCCACGAGCTGTTGCCGCCCAAAGGTGACGGCCTGCGGTGGGCGAACTCTGACCCCATCACCGGTCAGGCAGCCTGGTTCGACCTGAAAGTGAAGATCGAAAAAGCGGACGCACCTACGGATGCGCAAAGCCAGCCAGAATTCCCACCGATCGAATCTCCGGTCGGAACCGGACCAAAGGACTTGGCATGGAAGGTGGGCAAATGATCCGATCCGCACTTCATCAGGCCATAAATACACCGGTGTCTGGGGCAACGCCCCAGTCCGCCCTCACCACAAAAGCGGAGGCAAGGTAGTCATGACCCAGCTCCCCACATCCACCGACCGCAAGATGGGTCTGGTCATCGACCTGGACACCTGCGTTGGCTGCCACGCCTGCGTCATCTCATGCAAAGGCTGGAACACAGAAAACTACGGCGCGCCGCTATCCGATCAGGACGCTTATGGTGCCAACCCGTCCGGCACTTTCCTGAACCGGGTGCATTCCTATGAGGTGCAACCGGCGGAAGGTCACGCCCAGCTGATCCACTTCCCCAAATCCTGCTTGCACTGCGAGGACGCGCCTTGCGTCACCGTTTGCCCCACAGGGGCGAGCTACAAGCGGGTCGAGGACGGCATCGTTCTGGTCAATGAAAGCGACTGCATCGGCTGTGGCCTGTGCGCGTGGTCCTGCCCCTACGGCGCACGTGAACTGGATCAGGCCGAAGGGGTGATGAAGAAATGCACCCTCTGCGTTGACCGTATCTACAACGAAAACCTGCCGGAAGTAGACCGTGTACCGTCTTGCGTACGCACCTGTCCAGCAGGCGCGCGCCACTTCGGTGATCTGGGCGATGCGGACAGCGATGTCAGCAAACTAGTCGCCGAACGCGGTGGCATGGACCTGATGCCGGAAATGGGCACCAAACCCGTCAACAAATACCTGCCGCCACGGCCCAAGGATAACGTCGAAGATCAGATCGACATCCTGGCCCCGTTGCTGGCCCCGGTCGCTGAAGAACCTAAAGGTTTCCTTAGCTGGCTGGACAAGACCTTGGAGAAGCTCTGATGCATCCAGCACCTTCCGTCATCATTTTCACCACCCTGTCGGGTCTTGGCTTTGGACTGTTGTTCTTTTTGAGCCTCGGTCTGCCAGACGTCTCTGGCTGGGTTGCTTTCGTCTTTTTTGCTATCGCATACGCCCTTGCCGTCGGCGGTCTTATGGCGTCCACCTTTCACCTTGGCCATCCCGAACGGGCCTGGAAGGCATTCACACAATGGAAAACAAGCTGGCTCAGTCGTGAAGGCTGGTGTGCGGTCATTGCCCTTATTGTCATGGGGCTTTATGCGATTGGCGTTATCTTCCTGGGCCAACGCTGGAGCCTTCTTGGCTGGATCGGAGCGCTGTTCTCGCTACTGACCGTATTCACCACGTCGATGATCTACACGCAGCTTAAAACCATTCCCCGCTGGAATATGAACCTGACTCCGGCCATGTTCCTCAGCTTCAGCCTGGCAGGCGGTGCCCTGCTGGCCGGACAGGTCCGAGTGGCGCTGCCGCTGCTGCTGATCGCGGCGCTGGTGCAGATATTGTATTGGAAAAAGGGCGACAAAGCGCTGGAGGAGTCCGGCACAAATCTGGGCACGGCTACCGGATTGGGCGATCGCGGCACCGTGCGTGCATTTGAGCCTCCTCATACCGGCACCAACTATTTGCTGCGTGAATTCGTTCACGTCGTTGGCCGCAAGCATGCCGAAAAGCTGCGCATCATCTCGTTTATGCTAGCCTTTGTCTTGCCGGTTATCCTGCTGCTACTGCCGTTCGGACACTTCTTTGCACTGCTGGCCGTGGCGTCGCACCTTGCCGGCGTTGCCACATCGCGCTGGCTTTTCTTTGCGCAGGCCGAGCATGTCGTTGGACTGTATTACGGAAAACGATAGGGGGCTCTGCCCCCGTCGCGGCAAGCCGCGACGCCCCCGGGATATTTTGGGCCAGATGAAGTCTGGAACCGGAACAAAAAAAAGGCAGCGCTCGAGGTTCGAGGCCGCCTTTTTTCTTTTTTGAATTCGCCTTAGATAAGGCCGGCGTGCTGGAGCGCCGCGTAGATCGCCGATTTGGTGCTGCTTTCCAGCCCGGACAGGGGCGAGCGGACTTCTTCGCTGCACAGACCCAATTTGCTGAGCGCGTATTTGGCACCCACGAGGCCGGGCTCGATAAAGATCGCTTCGTGCAGGGGCATCAGGCGGTCCTGATACTCCAACGCTTTGGCATAGTCGCCGTTCAGCGTCGCCTGCTGGAATTCGGCACACAGTTTGGGTGCGACGTTCGCGGTGACCGAAATACAGCCCACACCGCCATGCGCGTTGAAACCAAGCGCCGTAGCGTCCTCGCCTGACAACTGGCAAAAGTCCGGGCCGCAGGACGCGCGCTGTTGGCTGACGCGGGCCAGATCTCCGGTTGCGTCCTTTACACCGACGATGCGTGGCAGTTTCGCCAACTCACCCATGGTTTCAGGGGTCATGTCGATGATTGACCGACCGGGAATATTGTAGATGATGATCGGAATATCCGCGCAATCATGCAGCGCGCGAAAATGCATCAGCAGACCCTTTTGCGTGGGCTTGTTGTAATAAGGCGTCACGACCAGAGCTGCATCCGCACCCACTTTCTGCGCGAATCGCACAAACCGGATGGCCTCAACAGTGTTGTTTGACCCAGCACCTGCGATCACGGGAACACGGCCAGCTGAAGCCCTTACAACCTCATCCACAACAGTTTCATGTTCTTCGTGGCTCAAGGTGGGGCTTTCGCCGGTGGTGCCAACGGGAACCAGTCCGGTGGAGCCTTCCTGAATCTGCCATTCCACCAAGTGTTTGAGCGTCTTCAGGTCCAACTCGCCGTTGCTAAACGGTGTGACGAGGGCTGGCATAGAGCCTTTGAACATGACACGCTCCTTAGGTGCAGTTTGTAATTTTTACGCCTCGGTTTGCCAGAAATCTGTCTTTCTTGAGTTGAACCCGACGGCGCAAGCTTTATCCTGAATGGCTGTATCCTTGGTTGGTTGGGAAATGCAAGGGATGACACGCTTTCTGGCGTTTTTGACGGTCGTAATTCTGATTTCGGGCACACAAGTGCGGGCCGACGCCGCAGGTGATCTGCGGGCCGGTATGAATGAAATGCGCAAGGGGGACTGGAATGAAGCCCTGCGTGTTTCTGGTGCGCGGGGCTCAGTGTCTCGTGACATCATCGTCTGGCATTGGCTTCGCGAAGGGTTTGGCAGTTCGGGTGACGTTCTGGTGTTTTTGGATCGTCGTCCAGACTGGCCTGGTCTGGCTTGGTTGCGGCGTAAAAGTGAGCCCGCCTTTACTGGCGCCGATCCGGACCGCGTTCTTAGATTCTATGCCGAACAGCCACCGCAAACCGCAGAGGGTGCGTTGAACTATGCAGTCGCATTGAAGGCAAAGGGTCGTCAGGGAGATGCCGAGGCCGATATCGTCGCGGCCTGGCGGACGATGCCAATGGGCTCGGGTCTGCAAAAAGACTATCTAGAGAACTTTGGAAAACTTCTGAAACCCCATCACGCTGCCCGTCTGGATCGGATGCTATGGGACAACCACCTTGTCAGCGCAGGTCAGATGCTGCCGCTGGTCAGCGCTGATCAGCGCAAACTGGCTGAGGCGCGGATCGGCCTTCAGAAACGGCAACCCGGCGTCGACGGCAAGGTGGCGGCAGTTCCGAAATCGCTGGGTGATTCACCGGGCTTGGCTTTTGACAGGTTCGTCTGGCGTGACAAGAAAGAGTTGGACGACAGCGCGATTGACTTGATGCTGGCGCGTTCTTCCGGCCCTGATGCGTTGGGAGAACCTGACAAATGGGCCGAAGGCCGCCGCCGGTTGGCCCGACTTGAGATGCGAAATGGGGACCAGAACCGCGCTTATCAGATTGCTGCCAATCACCACATGACGCCAGAAATGGGTTATGGCTATGCGGATCTGGAGTGGCTTTCCGGGTTTCTGGCCTTGCGGAAGCTGAATGATCCTGCGACCGCGATCCGGCATTTCCAGAACTTCTCGGACGCGGTGAAATCGCCGATCTCGAAAGGACGCGCCGGGTATTGGTTGGGTCGTGCCTATGCGGCCCATGGTGACGCCGAAAAAGCCTATGACGCCTATGCAATGGGTGCAGATTATCAATCCTCTTTCTACGGCTTGCTGGCGGCGGAACAGATCGGGCGTCCTTTCGATAGTGAACTGGCCACCCCCCGCCGGGCGCCACACTGGAAGCAAGCTGAGTTCTCCAATTCAAGTGTGCTGGAGGCAGGGCTACTGCTGCTGAAGGCTGACGAAGACACCCTGTCTGAACGGTTCCTGACCCATCTGGTTGAAGGGTTGGACCCGGTTCAGGCCAATCAGTTGGGCGATTTGGTGATCGAGTTGAAGCAGCCGCATCTGGCCGTGATGATCGCCAAACGCGCTGCAACAGTCGGCCTGGTTTTGCCAGCCGCCTATTACCCGGTGCATCCGGTGGCCGACATGGGTTTGCCCATGGCCAAGGAAATGACGCTGGCCATTGCCCGCCGGGAAAGCGAGTTTGACCCCGTTGTGATCAGTGGAGCCGGCGCGCGCGGACTGATGCAGGTCATGCCGGCCACGGCAAAGCTTGTTGCCAAGGAATTGGGCATTCTAAGCGGCCACAAGACGATCAAGCTGACTTCGGACTGGCAATACAACGCCAAGCTGGGTGCCAATTACCTGTCCGGTCTGGCCGCTGATTTCAACGGAAACGTTGTGATGATGGCTGCAGGATACAACGCAGGTCCACGTCGGCCGATGTCGTGGATGGATCGCTATGGCGACCCGCGCGCAGGTGAGATCGACGTGGTCGACTGGATTGAGACGATCCCGTTCAGCGAGACCCGCAACTACGTGATGCGTGTGTCGGAAAGCCTGCCGGTCTATCGCGCCCGGCTTGGCCAACCTGCCTTGCCGATCCCGTTCTCGCAGGAATTGGTCGGGTCAACGCTGGCGTCTTTCGCGCCATAGGGTGAACAGCCCGGCGGCGACAACCAGCGCTGCGCCTATGACCACTTCGGGGCGCAGCGTTTCACCAAAGACCGAGATTCCCAGGATCGCGCTCCAGACCAGGTGGAAATAGGCGAAGGGCTGCACCGCGCTGGCCTCGGCCATCTCATAGCATTTGATCAGCAACCAATGCCCCAGAACGCCGCTCACGCATAGCAGCGCCATCCAGGCCCAGTCCGTCTGGGCCATCGGCTCCCAGAACCACATTCCCACGAGCGTCATGGCGACGGCACCGCTGACGCCTGTCCAGAAAAAGCTGGTGGCGGAATTGTCCCGGCGGGATACGTAACGGGTCAGCAAACCATAGACTGCAAACATGAAAGCCGAGATCAGCGGTACAATGGCCCAAGGGTTAAAGACCCCTACACCGGGCTGCAGGATGATCAGAACACCGATGCACCCAACGCCGATTGCGGCCCAGCGTCGCCAGCCGACCTGTTCGCCCAATACCGGCCCGCTGAGAGCGGCGATCAACAACGGGTAGCAGATGAATACGGCCATCGCGTCAATCAGGCCCAGAACAGTGAAACTGAACACAGCGACGCAGATCTCGGCCGCCAACAGCAGGCCACGAAATATTTGCAGCTTAAGTTGGCTTGTCTGGGTGGTGGCTTTCAATCCGCCGGGCGCACGTGCGGCCAAAGCGATGACAAAGGCCGCAAAGAACCAATACCGGATCATCACTACCATGTAGGTGTTGTAGGTTCCTGCCAGATGGCGCGAGATACCGTCCTGCAGTGCAAAGACGATGGTCGCCCCGATCATCAACGCAATCCCGGCGCGCGTATTGTTCTGTTGCGTCATTATTTGACAGCGCGGGTCATGTGGCGCTTGCGGCCATAACCGGGTGCGCGTGTAACTATGAAACCGGCATCCTCAAGCCCCCGTCGCACGAACCCGGCGGCGGTATACGTCGCCGCCGTTCCGCCAGTGGCCGTGTGGTCGGCGACTTGCTGCATCAGGTCTGCACCCCATAATTCGGGGTTTTTAGCCGGAGAGAACCCATCCAAGAACCACGCATCGGCGGCACCTTCCCATTCTTGCAGGGTTTGACGTGCATCGCCTTCAACAACCTCAAGCCGCAGGGTGCCCAAATCACATGTGCCTCCCTCCCATTGCGCAAGGAACCGGTCAGACCAAGGCGCAAGTTCAGGAAAGGCTGCCAGCGCTCGGGACATGTCCACGGGTGCCATCGGATAGGCCTCAAAACTGGTAAAGGACAGGGGCGTCGTCTGGCCGGAATTCTCCCACTCTGACCAGACAGTCAGCATGTTCAAGCCGGTGCCAAAGCCCAATTCAGCAATGTGGAAACCAGATGCGAACCGCGCAGGCAACTCATTACCCGCCAGAAACACATGCCGCGTCTCTTCCAGCCCGTTCTGCAACGAATAATACGGGTCGTCGAAACGATCCGAGACGGGGATCTGATCCTCAGTCCATGTCAGTTCGGTGCGCTGGTCTGCCATCGGGGAATCCTGTAGCTAAGCGGCGCGACACTGAACAAGGTAAAGGGGAATGGCAATGGTCGATGTGACGGTGCGCGGTGCAGGGATTTTCGGCCTGTCTATCGCCTGGACCTGCGCGCGGCGTGGCGCAAAGGTGCAGATCGTCGACCCCTTTGGTCCCGGAGCCGGATCCAGCGGTGGCCTGGTTGGTGCACTGGCGCCGCATGTGCCTGAAAACTGGAATGCCAAGAAGGCGTTTCAGTTCGACAGCCTGATCATGGCCGAACCATTCTGGAAACAGGTCGAGGCCACAGGCGGCGTCTCACCCGGATATGCGCGGCTGGGACGGTTGCAACCTATCATCGACACCCGAACGCTGGAACTTGCCCATGCCCGCGCCATCACAGCAGCGGAACTGTGGCAAGCCCGGGCCGAATGGCGCGTTGTTGAAACAGCCGCGATCGGTGCATGGTGCCCACCCAGCCCCACGGGTTTTGTCATCCATGATACACTCAGCGCACGCATGCATCCCCGCCGGGCCTGTGCTGCATTGGTTGCCGCACTGGCGGTGATGGGGGTCGAGGTCGTGGCAGACGCACCGGACCGCGGGCAGGTTGTCCATGCCACCGGCCTTGCCGGACTGCAGGAACTGAGCGAGGCTTTTGGCAAAACCGTTGGCAACGGCGTTAAGGGACAGGCGGCTCTGTTGCGGTTCGATGCGGGTAAGGTTCCACAGCTGTTTGCGGACGCGATCCACTTCATACCGCATGCGGACGGGACATTGGCGATTGGATCGACCTCGGAGCGTGAATATAACGACCCGACCAGCACAGATGCAGCCCTGGACGACGTTTTGGACCGGGCGATGCAGGCCGTTCCCGTCCTGCATGGCGCAGAGGTCATCGAACGATGGGCAGGTGTACGGCCCCGAAGCAAAAGCCGCGCACCAATGCTAGGCGCGCACCCGCTGCACGAAGGGCAGTTCATCGCCAATGGTGGCTTCAAGATCGGTTTCGGTATGGCCCCGAAAGTGGCCGAGGTCATGGCGAGTCTTATTCTTGAAAATCAGGATACAATCCCGAGCGATTTTCGGCCCGAGGCTTCACTCTGATCGCGGAACAGCTTCGGCGGACATGCATTGACGCCCATCTGGCCTGCGCACCCACATCGCATTCCCGTTCCGGCACAGTGTTGCCGTCTCAAAGTGCATTACCGGCGACGAAGCGCGAAACGAAAACTCGGCCAAAGGACCCATTAGTTCTTCGGCAAATAGCATCAAGAGTTGTGCCAGCAGTGGGCCGTGAACAACCAAACCGTCATACCCCTCGACATCACGTGCGTAATCCAGATCATAGTGGATACGATGCCCATTGAAGGTCAGCGCCGAGTATCGAAACAGCAATGTGCTGTCGAAGGTGACGTCTCGCCTGTCGGTTTCATCGGTACGGGCCATAGGTGGCTTGGGCTTGATGTCGGTACTCGAAGGGTCAGGTCGATAGACCAGATCCTGCCATTCGCTCAGACACAATTTACCATCCTGCGAAATCTCGTGTCGCAGTGTAACAAACCCTAGCGGTCCCGTCCGTCCGTTTTTTGCCGCCTCACTTTCAAGAACAGACCGGCGCACGGCTTTTGAGCCCGCGACCAGCGGCGCGTGAAACTGCAACCGTCCCCCGGCCCACATCCGACGTTGCAAGCCCATATCGGGAATCAGACCGTCCCCAACCTTTGGATGCCCGTCCCGCCCCAAATTGGCAGGCGGCTGAGGCGACCAAAAATACAGCTGGTGAAAGAACAGCGGCAGTTGATCGCCTGCTGCGACCCTGTCGTTGGATCCAAGCGCTACCAATAGCGCAGAGGCGCGGGCCGGGTCCATCACATCGGTTTGTATTTCCTCAGTCATGTCGGCAGATTATGTAGACGGACCTGCCCCGGCAAGCAGCCTCTCGATCTTAGAACCCAGCCTCAGCACGCAGTTTCTGCATGAGTGTCCGCAGAGAACTTTCGTAACGGTCGCTCAGCAATTTGCCGTGCTCGTCAAACTCGTTCGAACTGCTGGCGAGATGAATCTCTGGCCCCTGCAGGATGCGCGGTTGGAAGGGAACCATATAGCCGCGCAGAACCATCTGCGCCCGCTCGCCACCCGCACGCCCTGCGGCGGCGGACATCACGGCAACCGGCTTGTCGGCCCAGGGGCGGCCATCGGTCCGGCTGACCCAGTCCAAAGCGTTTTTCAGAACACCCGACGGGCCTTTGTTGTATTCCGGGGTCGAAATGATCACGGCATGGGCTTGGGCGATCTGATCGGAAAGGGTTTGTACGGCTTCGGGGATGCCCTCGCCATGTTCAAGATCACCATCATAAAGCGGCAGGTTCAGATCAGCTTCGATATGCGTTCCCGGCTCGAACAACCGGGCCGCTTCGCGCAGCAATTTGCGGTTGGTGGCACTTTGGCGCAAAGAGCCGGACAGGCTCAGAAGGATGGGGTCAGACATTGGGAAACTCCGGTTCGGGTGTTTCCCAATAGCTAGCGTAACTTTCGCGCGCACCAAAGACCGGATGACGCGCAGTCAATGTGCGGAAAATGGGCACCCGAAAGTGCCCATGTCGTTAAGTGTTTCCGTTAGGGATGATCTCGATATCAACCCGGCGGTTCTGCGCCTTCCCTTCGGGCGTCAGGTTCGACGCAATGGGGCGGTTTTCGCCCTGACCGATAGTTGAGATACGTGCACCGCTTACGCCGTTTGCCTGAAGAATATCCGCGACAGACCGCGCACGGCGTTCGGACAGGCCCTGATTATACGCAGCATCGCCGTCACTGTCGGTATTGCCGATGATCTGCACGTTCGAGTTGGGGTAGTTCACCAAATTCTGCCCCACCCGGACCAGATCGGCCCTTAATGCCGGACGCACGGTCGAGCTGTCAGTGTCGAAGGTGATATCATTCGGTACGGTCACAATAAGCCGGTCGCCCGCGTTGGTAACGATGATACCTTGGTTGGCAAGTTGCTGACGCAGTTCCGCTGCTTGTTTATCCAGTTGGTTGCCTATCAGGCCGCCTCCTGCTGCACCGATTGCTCCGCCGGCCACGGCACCCAAAAGTGGATCAGATCCATTGGCAATAGCGCCAACACCCGCACCAATCAGACCGCCAAGGATTGCACCCTGCTTGGTGTTCTGGTTCGGGTCTGACGGCAAGTTCAGCGTACCGGGGTCCGTACAGGCCCCCAAAAACAGGGCCGAAAACAGCCCAGCGGCAAGAACACTCTTGGAAATCGTCATGAAATCACCTTCTGCTCTGGGGCCCGTTCACCGGGCCCACTTTGTTTGGCGCAGTATATCGCGTTACCTCAACATAGGCTCAAGCAACAATCGGGTGAAGTCGGCAATTTACCGCCGCTCAGCGGGATCCCACTGGTTCTGATCTTGCCAGATTGCACGCAGGGGCTCCCCTTGCCCGCAGAAATGATCATCCGTCAGTTCGCAGGCCCAAATGCGATCCGTGCGAAAATGGCGAAAGCCATTCCTCAGCTCGCACCACGCCACCAGCATCGTGCATTCGATGTGGTAGATCAGGGCCACGGGCCTGACAACCCGCTCGGTTCGCTCGCCCTCGGCATTCACGTAGGTAATACCGATCTTGCGTTCGGCACGGATGGCCTCGCGATAGTTCACAACGGGCACGCAACCCTTGGCAGGATCGTCCATCGGAGCGCCCCAAGGGGCGACCTGCAGCCAATCGGCAGGCGCACGCAGCGCATCGATCTTGCGGCACACCCGGTCAGCAGCCTGTTGCAGAGTACTGTCCCCCGTGCGCGCCAGCATAGACAGGCCAACCCACAACGCCTCGACCTCTTCCGCGTCGAAGTTCAACGGCGGCAGATCGTACCCGCGGCGCATCAGGTATCCCACGCCTGCTTCACCCTCGATCGGGGTGCGCTGTGCCTGCAAAGCGGCGATATCGCGATAGACGGTACGCGCTGACACTTCGAGCTTTTCTGCCAGTGCCTCGGCCGTTACCGGCGCCTCGGCAGATCGCAAAATCTGGATAATTTCAAACAAACGGGTCGAGCGGCGCATTGGGTTCTCCGGGCGGTCTGCTGACACTCTAGCACACCCCCCTGACAACATGGTGTCAGGAGTGATCGGCGATCTTTGGAAAACAAACCAAAGGAGGTCGACCATGCCATACCTCGACAATCACGTAATGATGACATTGAAACTGGACCGCTGGGCACAGGATCACACCTTGCGCGCGTTCGAGATCGAACGCGAAATCATGGCAGCCCGTCAGCCCTGTGCTCCGCGCAAACGGACCAAGCGGTTCTCGCTGGGCAACCTCAAGATGCTGTGGACAAGCACAGCCTGAGATCAGAAGTCAGCCGGGGCGCGGAATTTCATCGAAACTCCGCCCTCGGGGTTTTTCAGGCGCAATTCCTCAGAGTGCAGCATCAGACGCGGGAAATCGCGCGCAGGTCCGTCGGCGTAGAATGGATCGCCCAGAATGGGATGACCCAATGCTTGCATATGAACGCGCAACTGATGCGATCTGCCCGTTTTAGGAAACAACCGGACGCGCGTCGTCTCGCCCTCGTACTTTACAAATCGCCAGTCAGTGACAGCAGGCTTGCCAGTCTCATGACAGACCATCTGAAGCGGTCGGTTTGGCCAATCTACAATCAACGGTAGATCAACGGTTCCGGTCTTTTGCTCGATCCGACCCCAAACGCGCGCAACATAAGTTTTTCGGGTCTGGCGTTTCTCGAATTGCATGCTCAGATGCCGCTGTGCGTGCGGTGACTGGGCAAACACCATGACACCCGACGTATCCCGATCCAACCGATGCACCAGCAAAGCCTGCGGAAACACCGCCTGTACGCGGGTCAGCAGGCAATCGGCCAGATGCACACCGCGCCCCGGAACGGACAACAACCCCGAGGGTTTGTTCACCACGATCAGCTGTGCATCCTCATGCAGCACATCCAACGGCGTATTCGGGGGATCATAGGTCTCGCTCATGCGCGCCTGCCTATCGCACGGCGTAGGTTCCCGCAACGTCGGGCTTGCCTGAACGGATCGGTTCAGCAACTCTCAGACCCAAAGCAGAGGAGAGCCCATGCACCCCACAATCGCGCGCATGCAAGACGTTGTCGCCAAGGGCGATGAAACCCTGATCCACGAATTGCTGGCCGAAGACGTACGGTTTTCCCCGCCAACTTACTACAGCACCTGGACCGGACGCGAACCGGTGGCGGCTGTTCTGGGTCACGTGGGACAGGTGTTTTCCGACTTCCGCTATCGCCGGATTATGGGTGAAGGCAAAGATTGGGCGTTGGAATTTCAATGCAAGGTCGGGGATCTGGACGCGGTCGGCGTCGATCTGATCACGTTGAACGATGAGGGTCTGATACAGAAATTCGAGGTCGTCATGCGCCCTTACAAGACCATTGGTGCCCTGCGCGAGGCGATGATGGCTCGGGTTATGACGGACGCCCGCTTCCTCGAATACAAAAACGCGCTCAGCTAACCATGACTGCCCCGATTGCCGCAGATCAGATATTGCGTGTCCCACTGTTGCCGGTTCTGGCAGCACAGGCGATTTCCGTGCGTCGTAACGCTCAGCTGCTGCCCGAACCGTCTGGCCCGCGGCAAGGGCGAGAAGGGCGCGGCCCCCGTTTGCGGCTGCTCATCGCTGGTGACAGCTCGGCCGCCGGTGTGGGGGCTGGGCGACAGCAACAGGCACTATCGGGGTTTCTCGTGGCGCGGTTGGCCTGCCATTACAGCGTGGAGTGGCGACTGGAGGCGACGACGGGTCACACAACACAGGATACGCTGGAACGATTGAACCGCCTTGAAGGCAGCTATGACGCCGCCGTGACAGCCTTGGGTGTAAACGACGTCACGCGTGGAGTATCCCGGCAAAAGTTCACGGCTTTGCAGACCCAACTTCTGGATCATCTGACGAGCAACCTGGGTGTTCGACGTGTCGTGGTTACTGCCGTGCCACAAATGAACCGTTTTCCGGCTCTGCCCCAGCCGCTGGCCTGGGCACTGGGGCGACAGGCGGCCCGGCTGGATCGGGGATTGCAAAAGGCCGCTGCGACATTCCCGCAAGCCCGGCACCTGTCATTGGAGTTTCCGGATGACCCGGCACTGGCTGCTCCGGACGGATATCACCCAAGCCCCAAAGCCTATCGCTTGTGGGCGGAGGCCGCGGCCGACTTATTGCATCAGCGCTGACCCCGCATCTGACGGATCATCGGGATCGTATAGACCACCAAAGCCGCCCAGATCAGCGGGAAGGCGATCATACGGCCCCGATCGATCTGTTCCCCAAACACGGTAATCGCAGTGATAAAGATCATCGTCGGCGCGATGTACTGCAGGATTCCCATTGTGGACAACCGCACCAATTTGGCCCCGTTGGCATAGACCAGCAGCGGAACAGCGGTGACAATGCCGGCACAGGCCAGCAGCATGGTGTCCCCAGCGGCAGCGCCAAAGTGGCCGGTTCCTTTTGCCCCCAACCAGGTGATGTAGACTAAGGCTGGGATCAGCAGGATCAGAACCTCTAGCAGAAAGCCCTGATTGGGGCCGATGGGCAGCGAGCGTTTGAAGAAAGCATAAAACCCCCAACTGACCGTCAGGGCCAGCGCGGCCCACGGCAGCCGACCCGCTTCGACGATCAATACCAGCACGCCCAAAGCAGCTAACCCCACCGCCGCCAATTGCGTACGATTCAATGGCTCACGTAACAGGATTGCCCCTAGTGCAATGCTGAACAGCGGGTTGATGTAATAGCCCAACGCTGCGTCCAATGCGTTACCGCTGGCAATCGCCCAGACGTAAATGGCCCAATTCACCGAGATCAAAGCCGCAGTCAGACAGGCCATGCCCAGCATTTTCGGGTTTTGTAAGGCAGCCTTCAAATCCCCGGTTCGCCCTAGCGCCACCAGCAACAGCCCGGCCACAGGCACCGACCATACAATCCGATGCGCCACGATCTCGACCGGCCCGATATGCGCCAGAGCTTTCATGTAAAGCGGCAGGAAACCCCATAGAACGTAGGCGGTCACCGCCAGAGCCAATCCTTTTGGCGTGTCCTCATTCTGGGGTGATGTTGCGACGTCCGCCATCATGGAGCTCCGGGTGATACCGTTTGTCTATACGGCTGTTCCGGAGGGTTTGGAAACTGCGAAAACCGTGAACGGTCGCATCAAGAAAATTGATATGTACCAATAAAACGGGGCGCCGCAGCGCCCCGTGTGTCAAACCTTGGCGCTAAACTTTAACGCGCTCGGATTTTGGGTCGTACATCGGCTTGAGCGACGCCTCGGCTTTGACTTTGACGCCGCACACATCGATCTCGTAGGTCGAGGCCAAAACGTCAGTGGCCTTTTCGCCTTCGCAGGGCACATAACCCAGACCAATCGCACCGCCCAGCGTGTGGCCATAGTTGCCTGAGGACAGATAGCCCACATACTCGCCGTCCCGGATGATCGGTTCGTTATGGAACAACAGCGGTTCCGGATCGGTCAGCTTGAACTGAACCAAGCGGTTATGCGGTCCGCTTTCCTTGCGCGCAATCACCGCTTCGCGCCCGATGAAATCGCTGCCCTTGTCGACCTTGACCGCAAAACCAAGACCGGCATCGACGACGTGGTCCTCGCAAGTGATGTCATGGCCGAAGTGGCGGAAGCCTTTTTCGATCCGGGCGCTATCCATCATGTGCATGCCGCACAGTTTCAACCCCATATCCTGACCTGCTTCGTGCAAGGTTTCGAACACGTGACCTGCCATGTCGGACGAGACATAGATTTCCCAGCCAAGTTCTCCCACGTAGGTAACACGGTGGGCGCGGGCCAGGCCCATGCCGATCTCGATTTCTTGTGCGGTGCCGAACGGGTTGGTCGCGTTGGTGAAATCGTTGGGCGAGACCTTTTCAAGCAGCGTACGCGTATTTGGACCCATAATGGCCAGAACACCCTCACCCGCTGTAACATCGGTGACGACGACGTTGAAGTTGCCCGCATGGCGCTGCATCCAGGTCTGGTCAGCCAAACGGGTCGCTGCCGGGGTCACCACCAGATAAGCGGTCTCGGTCAGGCGGGTGACGGTCACGTCCGCCTCAATCCCGCCTGCGCGGTTAAGGAACTGAGTATAGACGATCTTGCCATTCGGGACCGAGTAATCGCCGCCACCGATATAGTTCATGAATGCTTCGGCATCGGGGCCGTCAACGCGGATTTTGCCAAAGGACGACATGTCATACATGCCGACATTCTCGCGCACGGCTTTATGCTCGGCAGCCGAGTTCTCGAACCAGTTCTGGCGTTTCCAGCTGTACTGATACTCGCGCTCCTGCCCTTCATTCGCGAACCAGTTGGCACGTTCCCAACCCGCCAACTCGCCCATGACCGCGCCCTGTTCTAGCAGGTGGTGGTGGAATGGGGTCCGACGCACGCCGCGCGCAGTGGCCTTTTGGCGATAGGGATAATGGTCAGCGTAGAGCAGGCCTAGGGTCTCTTTCGAGCGCTCAAACAGGTACTGCTTATTCCCCTGGAACGGCTGCATCCGGCTGATGTCCACGTCTCCCAGATCGAACGGTTTTTCACCGCTGTCCATCCATTCGGCCAGCGCCATGCCAGCGCCACCGGCGGACTGGATGCCAATCGAGTTGAAGCCCGCCGCGACCCAGACATTGTCCATCTCAGGCGCGAGGCCCAGATGATAGGCGTCATCGGGGGTAAACGACTCGGGCCCGTTGAAGAAGGTGTGAATACCCGCTTCGGCCAGCATCGGCATACGTTCACACGCGGCTTCGAGTATCGGTTCGAAATGGTCGAAATCCTCGGGCAGCTGGTCGAATTCAAAGGTATCAGGAATACCGTCCATCGCCCAGGGCTTGGCATTCGGTTCAAATGCACCCAACAGGATTTTGCCTGCGTCCTCTTTGTAATACGCGCATTCGTCGGGAACGCGCAGAACCGGCAGCTGAGTCAAACCGTCGATATTTTCGGTAACGATGTAGAAGTGTTCGCAGGCGTGCAACGGCACGTTCACGCCAGCCATCTGGCCGACCTGATGCCCCCACATACCGGCGCAGTTCACCACCATGTCGCATTCGATATGACCTGAAGCGCTGCCGTCATCCGCGACCCAGTCTACTCCGGTCACCTTGCGGCCCTGCTTGACGATGTCGGTGACTTTCACACGTTCTTTGACGATACCGCCACGCTGACGGGCGCCCTTTGCCAGCGCTAAGGCAATGTTGGCCGGGTCACCCTGACCATCCAGCGGTAAGTAAACAGCACCCTTCGCGCCTTCGAGGTTGATGTGGGGATACAGCTCCTGAACACGTTCATTCTCGATTTCTTCGACCTCGACGCCGAAAGCGCGCGCCATGGCCGCCTGACGGTAGATCTCTTCTTTGCGCTCTTCGGTTAGCGCCACGGTGATTGATCCACAGCGTTTAAAGCCTGTGGCCACACCGGTTTCTTCTTCGAGCGAGCCATAGAGTTCCTGGCTGTACTTCGCCAGTTTTGTCATGTTTGCCGTTGCGCGCAGCTGGGCGATCAGACCCGCCGCATGCCAGGTCGTGCCGCTGGTCAGCTGCTTACGCTCCAGAAGGACAACGTCTTTCCAGCCTTTCTTGGTCAGGTGATACGCCACCGAACATCCGATGACACCGCCACCGATGATGACAGCACGGGCCTTGTTTGGAAGATCAGCCATTCTCATGATTCCGCTTTATGAGTTTCCACCCAAAATGACACGGAAGAGCGACACAGAATGTACGAAAAACGTCAGCCCATTTGCAAAAATCAACGTTGTTTGACTTGCCGTTTTTCACGTCTCAGCACAAAGGGGGTTACGCCGAAAAAGCTTTTGTAGACTGACGAGAAACCGTTGGGAAACCCGCAGGCAAGACCAATTTCGCGAACACTCATCGTTGTGTTCAGCAGCAGGTTATTGGCCTTGGCCAGTCGCATTTCGCGGTAAAAGCCGTTTGGCGTGGTTCCGAAATAGTTCTTGAACTTCCGTTCCAGCGATCGGTTCGAAAGCTTTAGCGCTTCGACGATCTCGTTAATCGGCAGTGGGTCTTCGATATTGGCCTGCATCACCTTGATGCACTGGTCCAGTTTGGCATCACCGGTAGCTGTAGTCTTTGATCCGGAAAATGGCTGGAGAGACGAGAAATCCCGGATGTTCTCGTGCAGCATGATGTCGGCCACCGTCATTCTGGTTGGCCCTGAGATGTGGCGCCCGATCACCGCCAGCGCGACATCAGTAGTGGCCTCCATCCCGGCGCAGGTCACCACGGCGCCCTGTTCTGTTGCAATCGACAGTTTGGCCTCGAACTGGGCGCGACGTTCACGCAGGAAGGACGCGTTCTCCCAGTGGGTCGACATGTCCTCGGTCCCCTGCTCGTCGATGTAGCGGCTTGCAGCTTCGGACAGCAAAAAGACCTGTGCACCGCGGAAAGTATAATCCGACACAACACGCCCCAGCGACAGATCAGGATGATCGGGGTCGGAATTTCCAATGACGAACAAATAGTCCGCGTTGGGCTGCGACGGAATGCGGTCGGTCTGGATCGTCGCCTCGCTGCTGCTGGCGACCGGGCCACCCCTCAGAGAGCGATAGGCATAGGTGAATGGCGGGCTCGGACAAACGCGGTTGGCCAACCGCAGCACCTCAACCAATGACGCCAGTTCCAGCAGCACATAGCCCGGCGCGACAACGATGTCGAAATGTCGCTGCGCGTTAGAAGCCGGGATGTTCGATGGCGATGGCATCACGTTCCTCTCAGACAATCCGGTGCCCGGCGGACCGCAATCGATCGGCAAGGACCTCTATGTGATCCGGTCCGACTTCGCAGCATCCGCCAACAATCGTTGCCCCCTGCGCTACCCATTCCATGGCATGATCGGCATAAGCCTCGGGTCCAAGATCGTGGCGCTGTGTCAACACGTCGACAGTCGGCGCGTCTTTCAGGAAATCCTGTGCAATCCCGGTGAACCCATTTGCATAGGCCCCAAATGGTCGCCTCATCGTGGCGATGACCTTCAGCGCAGCAGAAACGGCCTCGGGGCGGGAACAGTTTATCAGAACAGCGTCAGGGTTGAACCGATCCACAAGAGGCGCAATATCGGCAAGCATTTCACCGGATCGCAGCCGTGTTCCGTCATCATCCATTACAGAAAGCGCCAGCCAGACCGGCTTGCCTGCCTCCGCCGTGCCGCGCAGGGCCCCCTCGGCCTCTTGCACCGACGAAACGGTTTCGATCAGGAAAAAGTCGACGTCATCGGACATGAGGTTAACCAACTCGGCAAACTTTTCGGCGGCGTCTTCCACATCAGGATTTAGATCGGGGCGATAGGACGCCAGCAAAGGACCCAGCGCCCCGGCGATGCGCCCGGAACCGCCCGCGCGCGCACGGTTCGCCTGAGCAACCGCAGTATGGACCAGGTCGGGCAATTGATCCTCCATATCCAGACGCTCCAACCGAGAACGATGGACCGCGTAGGTGTTGGTCGTTGCAACCGTCGCGCCACGGCGGAAATATTCGGCGTGGACCTCTTCCACCAATTCGGGATGGTCGATCATTACGCGCGTCGACCACAGCGGAGTGGGTTTGTCCCCACTGCGTTTGACCAGTTCTTGCCCAATCGAGCCATCCAGAAGCGTGATTTCTGCCATTTGCCAACCTTCCTAAGGAATCAGAACGAGTTTTCCCGGCAGCACCTTGGACTGGAAGTCCTCTTGCGCCTTGGCGATGTCTCTTAGTGGATAGGTCCTGGAAACCAAAGGCTTGATGCGGCCCGCATTCATCATCTCGACAAGGCGGCCAAAGACTTCAAATGCCTGATGTGTGCAGCCGTGAATCGTGATGTCGCGCAGGTAGATCTCACGCAGGTCAGCCGAAACGATTGGTCCTGCGATTGCCCCGGAAACGGCATAATGACCGCCGGGTTTCAGGGCCAGGATCAGGCCGGGCCAAGCCGGGCCTCCGACAACGTCGATCACGACGTCGAACATGTCCTTGGGCAGCGGCGCGTTGCGGTCAAAGGTGTCCATGGCCCCCTGCGCTTTGACCACCTCGGCCTTGGTTGATCCCGTAACGCCCCAAACTGTCGCCCCGCGTAGAGACGCCAGTTGCACAGCGGCAAGGCCCACGCCACCCGAGGCACCGGTAATCAGCACCTTATGCCCAGCGGCCACGCCAGCACGGGTTAACAGGTTCTCGGCCGTGCCAAATGCACAGGGGATGGCGGCGATTTCGACATCTGACAGGGGTGAGGCCGTCACGTCATACAGGTCGTCGGCCTGAACTAGACAGTATTGCGCAAACGCTCCGTCGATTTCAGAGCCTAATGCGATAAAGCCATTCGGATTGCCGGGACGTGGGCGTGGCAAGTTGATCGGGCAGGTCACCCGTTGCCCGGCTTGAAACCCGGTCTCTTGCCCTGCCAGTTCGACTATCCCACATAGATCGCCGCCCTGAATGCGCGGAAACGCCAACGCACCTCCCCAGCCTCCGGCATCAACATCCTGATCAACGGCGTCCGTTGCCCCGGTCACGTCCGAGGAATACCAGCCGACCCGTGTATTGATGTCGGTGTTGTTTACCCCTGCGGCCGCGACCCGAACCAGAACCTGCCCCGGACCCGGCGTTGGGACCGGAATATCCTCGCGCCATTCCAGCGCTTCGGGACCGCCGTGGCGCGTCAGGTAAACGCCGGACATTTTCGTGGGCGTGGTCATCTTCAGGCCCTGTCTTCCGGATGGGTTGGAACCGGCCCCATCGACACAATGTCGTAACGCGCGTTCAGTTCGGCCATTTTCGCCTCATCTGCAAAGTCAGCCTCGGTCATTGTCGCCAGTTCGGCCAGAAACTCGTCGAACCCCGAGGGCTGAAAGATCATCAGCATTCTGGCGGGCGTGCCATCGGCGACACGACACGCATGGGGTACTCCGGGTGGCACATGCATGGTTGTGCCGGGCGTACAGCGATGCCAGTCGCCATCAACGTAGAAATCCACCGCGCCTTCCAGAAAGTAGAAGGTCTCGGCGTGGGTATCATGGCGATGAAGGCCAAGCGCGAAGCTGGCCTTCAGATTGTCTTCCATGAGCGTGTATGCGCCATCGGTATCCTGACCAGACACCTTCACAAAGGTGTGGTCATTTTCCCAGTCATAGTTGGGACCCTCGCCGGGTCCCAGTTTGGCGTATCGTTTGCTCATGGCAGTCTCCGCGAGAGGTTAAGCGCGCAACCGTTTGTTCTCGGGATCCCAGAGTGGCTGATCCTGCTCTACCACAGCGCGGCACTTTTGGCCGTAGATTTCGACCTCAAGCTCGGTGCCGGGGTTGGCAAGCTCGGCCTTGATCATGCCCAGCGCGATGGATTTGCCAACGCGGTATCCCCATGCGCCTGACGTGGTCTCGCCCACGATCTGATCGCCCTGCCAGATACACGACATATACGGGGCGTCGCAATCGCCCGCGTCCACGGTCAGAGTGACAAACGACTTCTTCACGCCCTGCTGCTTTTCGTTCAGGATTGCAGCCTTGCCGGGGAAATCCTGCGGCTTGTCGAGTTTGACGAACCGCCCAAGACCGCCTTCCAGCAGAGAGTAGTCGGTCGACAGGTCGCCCTTCCATGCACGGTATCCCTTTTCGATCCGCAGCGAGTTCAGAGCGTACATACCGAACGGCTTGGCACCGGCATCGATGATCGCGTCATAGATCGCGGGCATATGCTCGTTCAGAGCGTGGACTTCCCATCCCAGCTCACCCGCGAAGGAGACGCGGATCAGATAGGCGGGCTGGCCTGCAACGGTCGCAGACTGATGAGTCAGCCACCCCGAGGTCAGATCCGCATCCGTCATAGTCGACAGTATCTCGCGCGACTTCGGACCAGTGACGATCAGTGTATCCCGTGTCGTGGTCACGTCTTCAATCGAAACACTCGCAGGCATCGCGTTCATCAGGATGTCCCGATCATGCCACTGTGCAGTTGCGGCGGTGATCATGATGAACTCATCCTCACCAAGACGGATACAGGACATCTCGGTCAGAATGCGGCCACGGTCGTCAGAGATATAGATGAGGTTCATCCGGCCGACCTTTGGCAACCCACCGGTTGCGAGGCCGCGCAGCGCCTCAGCGGCGCCCTCTCCCTTGACCATGAAGCGCGAGAAGCCTGGCAGATCTAGTACGCCACAATGGTCTCGCACGGCCTCGCATTCTTCTTGGATTCGTTGCTCCCACGGGCCGGACCGACCCCAGGTATGGGTTGCATCAAGCGACGTGTCATCGCCCGGCTTCGCGAACCAGTTGGCCCGCTCCCATCCGTTATAGGCACCCATCACGCCGCCCAGCGCTTTGACCTTGTCATGCACCGGTGACAGTTTCTTGTCGCGCGCCGCGGGCCATTCATGATGAGGGAAATGCATGGCGTATTCGTTGCCGTAAACTTCCAGACCTTTCTGGTTGCAGTAGTCCTGATCTGTGTAATCGGTGTAGCGACGCGGGTCGACGGCCCACATATCCCATTCGGTCGCGCCATCGACGATCCATTCGGCCAGCACCTTGCCTGCACCACCGCCCTGAGCGATGCCAAAGGTGAATGTGTGTGCCTCGAACGCGTTTTTCACACCGGGCATTGGGCCGATCAGCGGCAGCCCGTCCGGCGCATAGGGGATCGGGCCGTTGATCACACGGCCAACTCCGGAGGTCGCCATCAACGGAACCCGCTCCATTGCGTCGGTAACGATGTCTTCGATGCGGTCCAGGTCGTCATTCCACAGCTGGAACGAGAAATCTTCGGGCATCGGGTCATCTTCGGTCATCCAATGGCCCTTGCAGTTGGGCTCATAAGGGCCGAGGTTGAAGCCGTGCTTCTCCTGCCGCAGGTAGTATGAGATATCCACGTCCCTCAGCAGAGGCAGCTTCTTGCCGCCATTCTCCTTTGACCATTCCTCGATCTCGGGGATCTCGTCGGTCAGCAGGTATTGATGGCTCATGACCATTGCGGGAACGGTACGGCCGCCGAAAGGCTTAAACCACTCGCCCACACGTTGTGCATAGTAACCAGCGGCATTGACCACATAATCACAGGCAATATCGCCCTTGTCGGTGTGCACGGTCCAGGTGCCGTCATCATGCTGGGTCACGCCGGTTGCAGGGCAGAAACGAATGATCTTCTGCCCCAAGTCCCGGGCACCCTTAGCCAGCGCCTGCGTCAACTGCGCCGGGTCGATATCGCCATCAGTCGGGTCATACAACACACCTTCAAGATCGTGCGTTTCCAGGAATGGATAGCGTTCCTTGGCCTCTTCCGGGGTCCACAACTCCATCGGGATACCCTGATACAGGCCCATCGACATCGCCCGCTCGAACTCCTGCATCCGTTCCTTGCTATGCGCCAGTCTGATCGAGCCGGACTGGTGATAGCTCATCGGGTAATCAACCTCTTCGCCCAGCCGCGAATATAGCTCGGTTGAATAGCGCTGCATGTTCATGATCGCCCAAGACGTAGAGAACGTCGGAACGTTACCCGCCGCGTGCCAGGTCGAACCTGCGGTCAGTTCGTTCTTTTCCAGCAGAACGCAGTCGGTCCAGCCTTTCTTGGCCAGATGGTACAGTGAGGAAGCCCCCACCACACCACCACCGATAACAACCACGCGGGCTTTTGTCGGAAAATCGCTCATTTGTCTTGATCCTTGTTACTGTGCCCGTTGGGGCAGATCGTCCGTGATGTCGTAGTAATCGCCCTTGTCGGCGACAAAGATATGCTTCGATAGCGTTAGACCCGTGGGCTCGCTGAGCGCACCCATGGAAATTGAAATCGTGTCCTCGTCATTGTGCTGCCAGAAGAGGAATGAACCGCACGACCGGCAGAACCCGCGACGGGCGGTGTCCGAGGCGCGGAACCAAGTCAGCGTATCGCTTGCGGTGAAGCTCAGTTTGTCCTGATGCGTCCAGGTCGAAGACCAGATATGGCCGGACTGTTTTCGGCACTGACCACAGTGGCAGGCCGAAGGCGGCGACAACTCTCCGTCAATCGTGAACGCGACTGCGCCGCAGAGGCAAGAACCGTTGTGCATCTGATTACCCCCTAGCTGCGGGCGTGGAGCTGGCACCCAGCAACACGCCATAGATTATGAAACAGGCGGCCATGACACGACGCACCCAAGTGTTGAAAACCGCTCCCAGCGCAGCCTTGCCCATCAGCGCGCCCAACACGGTGAACCCGGTATAGCTGAGCGTGGTGATAATCAGCGCCGTAGGCATGATGACGACCATCTGCTGCCAGATCGGAACATCAGGCTGCACAAACTGGGAAAAGGCAGCGAGGTACCCTGCCACGCTTTTAGGATTGATCGCAGCGACCGCCAATGCGTGCAGATACACATGGCGCGCGGGTCGTTCACTTGCCGGGGCCGGGCGCGTGGCATTCATCCAGCCGCGAACCCCAACCCAGATCAGGAACCCTGCCCCTACCAGTTTGGCGATAAAAAACCCGGTTGGGGATGCTGCGATCAACGCGGTCACACCCAGCGCTGACAGGACAAGAAACGTGCTGGCCTGCGTTAGAATCGCCAGCACGCCCAGCATCGCTTTGGGAAACGGCAGGCTCATCCCGTTTGAAATGCAATTGACCGCGTTCGGCCCCGGCGTGGTGACGAACACCACCCAAAACAGCGCGAATATGGTCCAGGCTTCAAAGCTCATCAGTACACCGGCGGAGCGATAACCCAGATGGCCACTGCGGGCTCATCATAGGGGTTCGACCATTGATAGGGTTCATGTTTGATCCGAAAGCTGTCGCCGGGGCCGACCGAAAACTGGCGCCCACTGATCGTCAGTTCCAACCGCCCTGACACCATGTACCCAACCTCCTGCGTTGGTCGGTTGGCCGGGGTTTGCATTTTCGATCGGGGCTTGAATGTGGAATGCACCATTTCGAAATCATCGGTCAGATCGGGCGACAGCAGTTCTTCGATCAACCCTTCCTCACCGGACCCCATCGGGCGGCGCGTTCCGGCGCGCACCACATACCCCTGCTCATCTGCCGGAGCGGAGGAATGCGCGAACAGCATCGACATCGGCACGCCCAGACATTCGGCAATCTGGCGCAGGTCGGAAATTGAGGGGTCGGACTTGTCGCGCTCGACTTGGCTAAGCCAACCAACAGAACGACCCAGACGTGCAGCGATCTCGGTCAGCGTCAACCCACGCGCCTTACGCAAAGCCCGAAGATCGGCTCCGAGTGTGGCGCTGTGCGGGGCTTGGCTGTTCACTGAACGCTCCGAAGTTTGGTGAAATTTTCTCCTCGTTTTTCACGATGCAATGATTCCGTGAAAAAACCAAGATTTTTTTCACTTGGGTCCACAACAATGTTTGGATATCCGTCCACCATGTGGATTGCGGTGATTTATCTGTGGGTCGTCAACACCCTGACTTTGCTTGCCTTTGGCTGGGATAAGCTGCGGGCAAGACGGCGGAAAAGGCGTATCCCGGAACGAAACCTATTGTGGTTAGCGGCGCTGGGCGGCAGTCCAGGCGCATTGCTGGGGCGGTGGATTTTCAGACACAAAACCCGCAAGCGGCTGTTTTCATACTACATCTTTGGGATATTCGGCATTCAAGCTGTGCTGGCCTATCTTCTAACGGTCATTGAATTACCCAGCCTGGCGTAGCGTAGTAAAACCATCAGAGAATTGACACTAACCAACCGGCAAACTGTCTGCTACAGTCCATGTTATCTGAATATGAATATTCTTAGGCATTCGCAAAGGGTTGGATGACAAATGGACAACGGTATCGGTTTCTTCGACATAGTCTGGTCAATCTTCTGGCTGTTCCTGATGGTGGCCTGGTTCTGGGTGATGATTTCGGTTGTGGCCGATGTCTTCCGATCCAAGGACCTAAGTGGCGGTGGAAAGGCAGTCTGGATCGCCTTTGTCATCCTGATTCCATGGATGGGCGTTCTGGCTTACTTGATCGTCCGCGGCGACAAGATGCACCAGCACAATGCCGAGGCCATGAGCCAGATCGAACAGGCGCAAAAGGACTATATCCGCTCGGTAGCCACAGTATCTGCTGCGGATGAGCTGGAACGACTTGCCGCGCTCAAGGAAAAAGGCGTTCTGACGGATGAGGAGTTTGCGGCGCAGAAAGCCAAGCTTCTGAGCACCTGACAGGAAGCACACACTAATCAAAATGGCCGGGGGTACGCCCTCGGCCATTGTTATTTGGCGAATACGCTGGACAGAATTCCGCTCAGTTGCCTTGCGTCTTGTTCATTGAACGCGTTGGGTTGATCACTGTCGATATCAAACACCGCAATGACGTCACCGGTGGCGTTGCGCACAGGCAGCACCACCTCGGATCTGGTCGAAGATGCGCAGGCGATATGGCCCGGAAACGCATCCACATCCGGCACCAACTGTACCTCGCCCGTACGGGCGGCAGCGCCACAGACACCGCGGTCGAACGGGATGACCAGACAGCCATGCCCACCTTGATAAGGTCCAATCTTCAAAAGCCCCGGCTCGGTGACACGATAAAACCCTGTCCAGTCAAAACGATCATCGGAATGATGCACCTCGCACGCGATGGTGGCCATCAGGGCCACGTCGTCGGTTTCACCCTCGGTCAGTGCGGCGATGGTCTTGGCGAGTGTATCGTAATCAGCTGTCATGTCGGAACTCGTGGCAGGGCTTTGCTCCGGAGTATTTGGAAAAAGGTGAAGCGTCAAACGCGTTCGATGGCTATCGCCGTGCCTTCGCCACCGCCGATGCAGATGGCCGCCACCCCGCGTTTCAGGTTTCGCTTTTCCAACGCGTTCAGCAGGGTGACCATGATCCGTGCACCCGACGCACCGATCGGATGCCCAAGTGCGCAAGCCCCGCCGTTCACGTTGACGATATCGCGGGGCAAGCCCATCTCGTGCATGAACGCCATCGGCACGACGGCAAAGGCTTCGTTGACCTCCCACAGGTCAACATCTTCTTTCGGCCAACCGATATTGGTCAGCAATTTTTGCGCGGCCGGGACTGGTGCGGTCGTAAACAGCGCTGGAGCCTGCGCGTGGCTGGCGTGGCCGACAATACGGGCGCGGACGCTCAGGCCCTGCGCCTGTGCCGCGTCCTCCGATGCCAGCACCAACGCGGCAGCACCATCTGAAATCGAAGAAGAATTTGCAGCCGTGACGGTGCCATCCTTTCGAAAGGCCGGCTTGAGCGTTGGGATTTTCTCGGGCCGCGCAGAAAGCGGCTGCTCATCCGCGGGCTGGGTGACTTCGCCCTTGCGAGTGCGGACCGAGACGGGAGTGATTTCATCCGCAAATGCACCATCTTCCTGTGCAGCCAGCGCATTCGACAAAGAACGCAGAGCGTATTCATCCTGCGCCTCGCGCGTGAACTGATAGGCCTCGGCGCAGTCTTCGGCGAATGTGCCCATCAGGCGACCTTTGTCATAGGCGTCCTCGAGCCCGTCCAGAAACATATGATCCATTGCCTGCGCATGACCCAATCGCGCGCCCTCGCGCATTTTGGGCAGAAGGTATGGCGCGTTCGTCATACTCTCCATCCCGCCTGCAATCACTGTGTCCGCGTGCCCCAATGCAATCTGATCGTAGGCCATCATGGCTGCTTTCATACCCGAGCCGCACATTTTGTTGAGCGTCGTGGCCGGAACGTCGTCGCCCAGCCCAGCTGCGAAACCGGCCTGACGGGCCGGTGCCTGGCCCTGCCCGGCAGGCAGGACGCACCCCATCAGAACTTCGTCGACGGTCTCTGTCCCTGCACCCTGCAGCGCGGCCTTGATCGCAACGCCGCCTAGATCGGCTGCTGTCACTGTATCGAACATCCCCTGAAACCCACCCATCGGGGTACGTGCTGCGCCAGCGATAACGACTTGTTTCATTTGGATGCTCCTCCGCTTCTCTACTGAGATGGATACCGAATGGTAAGAATTGCCGTCTAGCGTATTTCTACGAGTGATTTTTAGTTTAGAGAGCCCGCGCGCATGGCCCTGACCAGTAAAACAACAGACACAACGCAGATCATAACGGTGCATTCTGACCGTATCGATGCCGCAATGGCAATTCAGTTCAAGGAAGACATGCGCAATGAGGCCGACGGTGGCGCGCCGCGCGTTGTCCTGGACCTGACGGGTGTCGAATTCATCGATTCAAGCGGCCTGGGGGCCATCGTCGCGTCGATGAAGCAACTGGGCAGCGACCGCAGACTGGATCTAGCTGGGCTACACCCTTTTGTCGAAAAGGTGTTTCGGCTGACCCGTATGGATACGGTTTTCAATCTTTACCAGACCCTGGACGACGCCCTTGCACGGTCGGCGGAATGAATACACGGATTGAATAGGCGCGATGTCCATGGGGAATGGGAACTGCTTGGATCTGAGCTTTGCTGCCACGGAAACTGAAGCCAGCGCTGGCATCGCCCAGCTTAGCAAAGGGCTTGAGGTGCAGGGCCTGCCGTCACACAAGGCGAGCGATGTTAAAATCGCGCTGGCCGAGGCGATCAACAATGTGGTCGAGCATGCCTATGCGGGCGTCACTCCGGCCAAGGTCAGGGTGCATTGTCGGTTACATCAAAACTGGCTGGACATTTTGATCTCTGACACAGGGAATCCGTTGCCCGGCTTTCGCGTGCCGGATGGTGTGCCTGCGCCTTTGGGATCGACGCTCGATGAGTTACCCGAAGGCGGGTTTGGCTGGTTCCTGATCCATGAACTGACCAGCGACATTCGCTATGAGCATCGCAATGGCTGCAACCGGTTGTCACTGCGGTTTGACTTCCCAAACCGCTCCGCCGGACTCAAAAAGGCCACATAAAGGCCCCGATCGCACCATTGGCGCGCCGCAAACAAAGGGCAAAAAGATATCTGTAGCTCAGATAGCTTCCCTCGGCGCCTAGTGTCACAGCCCCCACCCAGTGAACGGCGCCGAGGATCTCCCTTCCCACTGATGTGACTAGACAATCCGTGACCGCGCTTTACGTTCGGCGTGTTCAAAAGGGGAAGGCAAAGCTATGCGGGATTTTCACACTCCGGGTCGGTCCGAAGTTTTGGCAACCGAAGGAATGTGCGCCACATCGCATCCTCTGGCCGCGCAGGTTGCCGTAAATATCCTGGAGCAAAGCGGAAATGCCATGGACGCCGCCATCGCAGGCGCTGTGCTGCTGGGCATTTGCGAGCCGCAGATGACGGGCATCGGTGGCGATTGCTTTGTCCTGTTCAACCGCGCAGGCGAAGATCAGATACGCGCCCTAAACGGGTCCGGACGCGCGCCGGCGGCGGCCAATGCGGACAAGTTGCGGGCCAAGGGGCTGGATACAGTGCCGTTGAACACACCCGATGCGGTAACAATTCCCGGTGCGATTGATGCCTTTTGCCATCTGGCAGAAACCGAGGGCAGGCTTGGGCTGGATGTGATACTGGCACCTGCCATTCACTATGCTGAAGCCGGTGTCCCGGTCGCACCCCGTGTCGCCTATGATTGGAAAACGGGGGCTGACACGCTGCAGGGGGCTGCACGCAGGCATTATCTGACTGACGGCAAAGCACCAAATGTAGGCCAGATCTTTCGCGCGCCGGGGCAGGCAGAGGTCCTGCGCCAGATTGCACGCAATGGCCGTGATGCCTTTTATTCCGGTGAAATTGCGCAGGATATGACCGACGCCCTGACGGCATTGGGCGGAGTTCACACGGCTCAGGATTTTCTGGCCACGCAATGCACAGAAACCCAGCCCCTCAGCGGAAGTTACAACGGCATTGATCTGGTCGAACACCCGCCAAACGGACAGGGTGCGACGTCGATCCTGCTTTTGAATATCCTGAAAAACTTTGACCTAGCGGGCCTTGATCCGTTTGGCCCAGAACTCATCCATCTTGAGGCCGAGGCCTCGAAACTCGCCTATGACGCGCGCAATCGGTTCATTGCGGACCCCGATCACACAACCCACGCTGAACGATTCCTCGACCAGAGCGTGGCGGACAAGCTGGCCGCGTTGATTGACCCCAAGCGCGCCATGCCAGCGGCGGCCCCACTAACCGAGTCCATTCATAAGGACACGGTCTATATCACGGTTGTTGACCGGGATCGGATGGCCGTTTCGCTGATCTATTCCATATTTCACAGCTTCGGGTCTGGCATCGCATCGGAAAAATACGGGATTTTGCTGCAAAACCGCGGCTCAGGCTTCAACCTGAGCGCCGGTCACCCAAACGAGCTTGGCCCGGGCAAACGCCCGATGCACACGATCATTCCCGGTATGCTCAAACAGGATGGCCGTGTGCTCATGCCATTTGGCGTGATGGGCGGAGCTTTTCAACCAACAGGCCATGCACGCCTATTGTCCAACCTCACTGATCATGGGTTGGGTTTGCAGGCCTCTGTGGACGCCCCGCGCGCCTTTGCAGACGGCGGCGTTCTGAAACTTGAACGCGGAATTCCGCCCAGAACATCTCAACAATTGAGCGATTTTGGACACAACGTTCAGGTTCCAGAAACGCCCCTTGGCGGAGCGCAAGCAATCCGAATCCGCACAGATGGTGTTCTGGAAGGCGCAAGTGACCCCAGAAAAGACGGTTGTGCGTTAGGTTACTGACCACCAGGGCGCGCAATCTGGCGCACCAAATCACTTAGTTCAAATTAAAGTGCAGCGGGTACGCGCCATTCTCGAAAGGACCGAACATGTCAGGAATATCAGGATGCTCCACCGGTTCCCCGGATTGGTCCGCAATCAGATTTTGTTCTGAAACATAAGCCACATAGAAGGATTGGTCGTTTTCTGCGAGCAGATGGTAAAACGGCTGATCCTTGATGGGCCGGCTGTCCTCGGGAATGGCCTGATACCACTCTTCTGTGTTGGAAAATTCCGGGTCCACGTCAAAAATCACCCCTCGGAAGGGATGCTTTTTGTGGCGGACCACCTGTCCCAGGCGGTACTTGGCATTTGTCTTCAGCATTATCTCAGCCCCCAGAGATCTTACTACCTCTTTCCGGGCCGGAATGCCAATCATTGATCGGAAATTAAAGGAAACAGTCTGTGAACATCTTACTGACAGTGTTCGAAATTGTGGCGCCGGTTTTTCTGCTGGCGGGCATTGGATTCACCTGGGTCAAACTTGGTTTTGAGTACCGTTTGGAGTTTGTGACGCGCCTTGCTGTGACGCTTGCCGTGCCCAGCCTGATCTTTGTGGCGCTGATGCAAACCGAGATCCCGGCAGGAGAGTTGACCCGCTTCACACTGGCCGCAATTGCGGGTTATATTGGCCTTGCCGTGGCCTTTGGCGTTTTCGTTCGACTTTCAAACCTGGACCGTCGGACTTACCTGTCGCCACTGATTTTTGGCAATACCGGAAATCTGGGCCTGCCGCTGTGCATTTTTGCGTTTGGTCAGGCAGGTCTGGGTTTTGCAGTCATTTTCCTGGCAATTACCGCCCTGTTTTCCTTCACCTATGGAATTTACCTCGTCGCTGGAAAGGGTGCATTCGGCAAAGTTGCGCGCGAACCGATGGTTTGGGCGACCCTGCTTGGGGCCTTATTCCTATGGCAAGACTGGGAAACGCCACTGTTCCTGACCAATACGCTAGAGCTGCTAGGCCAAATGGCCATCCCCATGATGTTGATTACAGTCGGCGTGGCAATTGCAAGGCTGACGACGCGCAAATTGGGTCAGGCGATCTGGCTGTCCGTCCTGAAGCTGCTGGTCTGTTTCGCGCTCGGCTGGGCAATAGCCCGCTTCTTTGATCTGGATTCCATCGCCTTTGGAGTACTGGTCCTGCAGATGTGCACCCCAGTCGCGGTTACATCGTACCTGCTGGCCGAGCGGTTTGACGCGGATTCGGACGCGGTTGCCGGGATGGTCATGGTATCAACGGTGCTGTCTGTGGGCGCTTTGCCCCTAATTCTAGCGATTGTTCTATAACGATTGTGATTTCCTAAACTCTCAATCTGCGCTAGAATAAAGAAAAAAGGCACGAGGCACATGAGCAGAATTTTCTTTGTACTCCTTGGGGTGCTGCTTTTGGCATCCTGTGGTGGCGGGTCCAAACAGCCACCGAGCAGACTGAACGACGCGTGCAGCATTGCGCGCGAACGGCCTGATTTTATCAAGGCGTTCAAAAGCACCGAACGGAAATGGGGCGTCCCGATTCACGTTCAGATGGCGACGATCTATCAGGAAAGCCGCTATAAACACGACGCACGTACGCCGCACCAATACGTTCTGGGTGTGATCCCGATGGGTCGTCAAAGCAGCGCCTACGGTTTCAGCCAAGCATTGGACGGCACATGGGATGAATACCGCAAGGAAACTGGCAAGCGCCGTGCCAAGCGGGACCGCATCCGCGATGCGTCAGATTTCATCGGCTGGTACATGAACAAAACCCATCAGCGGAACGGTATTCACCCCACAGATACGCGCAACCAGTATCTGGCCTATCACGAGGGGCACACCGGCTTTGCCCGCGGCAGCCATAACAGCAAATCCTGGCTGTTGAACGTCGCCAATGACGTGGATGCACGCGCCAAACTCTATCAGGCGCAGCTGGCCAATTGCCGCTACTGACAGGAGTGCGGGTCAGCGATTGCCTGACCCGCTTCTTTTTGATCTGGAAAACAGATCGTTGCTGAGATTTCCGCCGGTACTCAGCTGCCCCAGCAGAACGGTCGTCTGACTGCCGGCATTGTCGTGAATGACCCATTTGCGCAGCTCGATCGGGTCCCCCGTGAACATCAGTTCAATCCGGCCGGAATCGGGGTTCTTTGGGTCCCGAGCGGTAACAACCGTGGCCGTCCCGTCAAAATCATGGGCAACCACCATATTCGCCTGCCCCAGATTGACGTTGCGCGCCAGCACCAGCGACAACGGGGTACGTTTTAGCGGATACTGTTCGGGGGGCTGGTTAGATTTCGGATCAAAGATCTGCACCGTACCTGCGCGCGCCAGAACCACAGCGCTGTTGGGCGGGTCATATTCGAACCGCATCTTACCGGGGCGTTCTATCCACAGCTTTCCGGTGCTCAGCGAGCCGTCATCGTTGACTTGTGTGAACGTGGTCTCAACGGTTTTGAGGCCATTGAGGTAGTTTGAGATTTGGGACAACGGCAGCTTATCAGCCGCCCAGGCCGCAGGCGCGGCGAGTGTCAAAGCAAGGGCAAAGGCAATCTGTTTCATAAGTTCCCAGATAAGCGCTCTGCCCTTGTTATTAAATATCCTATTGTTCAGGTACGAGGATTTCGCGTTTCCCGACATGATTTGCCGACGAAACAACGCCTTCATCCTCCATTTGCTCAACAAGTCGCGCAGCTTTGTTATAGCCAATGGCAAGTTTCCGCTGAATGTACGAGGTCGAGCATTTGCGATCCTTAATCACGATCGCCACCGCCTGATCGTATAGCGCATCTTCCCCGTTGGTGTTGCCACCGGTGTTGAGGCCCAATACGGCATCGATGTTGTCGGCTTTATCCTCGGATGGGCCGTCCAGTACGGTGTTCACATAGTCCGGTGGGCCGAACTGTTTTAGGTGGTTGACGATTTCCTCGACTTCCTCGTCCGAAACAAACGGGCCGTGGCAACGGGTGATCTTGGCACCACCGGCCATGTATAGCATATCGCCCTGCCCCAGCAGTTGTTCGGCACCCATTTCACCAAGGATGGTGCGGCTGTCGACTTTCGAGGTCACCTGGAACGAAATCCGGGTTGGGAAGTTCGCCTTGATCGTACCGGTGATCACATCGACCGACGGGCGCTGTGTTGCCATGATCAGGTGAATGCCCGAGGCACGCGCCATCTGCGCCAGTCGCTGGATGCAGGCTTCGATCTCTTTGCCCGCGACCATCATCAGGTCAGCCATCTCGTCGACGATCACGACGATGTAGGGCATCGCCTCGGGCGCGAATTCCTCGGTCTCGAACGTTGGCTCGCCGGTTTCGTCGTCAAACCCGGTCTGTACGGTGCGACTGAACAATTCTCCTTTGGCCAGCGCGTCTTTTACGCGGCCATTGTAGCCCGCGATGTTGCGCACGCCCATCTTGGACATCTTGCGATAGCGGTCTTCCATCTCGCCCACGACCCATTTCAAGGCGACAACCGCCTTCTTCGGGTCGGTCACAACGGGCGACAGCAGATGCGGAATGCCGTCATAGACGGACAGTTCCAGCATCTTGGGGTCGATCATGATCAGGCGGCATTCGTCCGGCGTCAGCTTATACAGCAGCGACAGGATCATGGTGTTGATCGCGACCGACTTACCGGAACCGGTCGTCCCCGCAATCAGCAAGTGAGGCATCTTGGCCAGGTTTGCGACCATGGATTCGCCGCCGATATCTTTGCCCAGCGCCAGTGGCAGCGCGTGGTTGCCATCGCCGAAATCACGGCTGGCAAGGATTTCGCGCAGCACCACCATCTCGCGGTTTTCATTCGGCAATTCAATCCCGATCACCGAGCGCCCCGGCAGGGTCGAAACACGTGCCGACAGTGCCGACATCGAGCGCGCGATATCGTCGGCCAGACCGATAACCCGGCTGGCTTTCAGGCCCGGAGCGGGCTCTAGTTCGTACATGGTAACAACCGGGCCGGGGCGGACGCTGGTGATCTCACCCTTGACGCCATAATCGTCCAGCACGTTTTCCAGCATGCGCGCGTTTTCTTCCAAAGCCTCATCGCTAAGGTGATGACGTTGAATGCTGGAGGGGTTGGACAGCAGGCTCAGCGGCGGCAGCTCGAAGTCCGAATGCCGGTCTTCAAAGGACAGCCCAGGTTGCGCTTCGGCCTGTGCACGACGCGACGGCGCAGGCGCTCGGCGCACGGGCTGCGCCACCACGGGTTTGCGCGGTTCGGCCACTGGAATTTTCATCGCAGGAAGCGGGGTCGGTTCCGGCTCGGGTGCGTCTTCAAATACGGCCTCATCCTCATAGACGGGCTCGGGCGCAAAATCCTGATGCAGGGGTTCTTGCTGCCACTCGGGTTCGGGTTCTGCTGTCAGCATCGGCTCGGGTGGCAGTCCGTCCAAGGTCATCGGCGGCTCAGGCGGAAGCTCTTCCCCACCTCTGGGGTTCAGAATCAACGGGTCCGGTCCGCGGCCACGCCCCTTGGTCAAAGGCAGGGTTGGGTCGACTTCAGGTGCCATCTCACCGGTAACCACCTTACGGTTGCGCACGGCTGCGGAAATCTTGGACTTGATGCGATCTTCACCAGGCATTTCATCAAATCCGGCAACCGGGTCACGGTCGATCAGTTCCGGTTCCGGCATCGGATCCGGACGGCGGATCAGGCTGGGCATCCGTGCCAGAAGGCCAGGTTTGACGGGCTCGGGCTCTTCGAAATCCGGCTCTTCGAACATCGGATCGGCATAGGCCATATCATCGTCAAACACGGATTCAGCGGCCTCAGCGCGGGCGGCTTTACGCTCGTCCCACTGCGCCCGGCGATCGCGTGCGGCCTGCGCGGTGACTGATGCACTGCGACCCAGAAGGTTCATCAGCATGTCATAGGACATCACAAGACCCAGCAGGAAGGCGCGCAGACCCTTGCGCACGTCGGCCTTTGTGAACCCAAGAACGAATGTCCCTAATGCCAACATGCCAGCTGCCATCGCCAGCGACATCAGTTTGACCATGAAATGTGACGAAATCGGCAGCAGTGTCAGCAACGCACCCATTACGGTATCACCGAACAAGCCCCCCAGACCAAAGCTGTGGGTCGTGCGCCAGGCCTCGCCCGGTACCAAAGTCGCGGCGTAGACAGAAACGATGGCAATCCAGATCGGCGCAAAGATCAGGCGGGCCACTGCCCGTTCCTCACCAAAATGTCCGGCAAAGCGTATGCCCCAACCGATCAGCACCATTGCGATGCTCCAGCTGCCCCAGCCCACGATCATGAACAGTGGCGCGGCGATCGACGCACCGATCCGCCCCATCCAGTTCTGCACCGGCGCGTCTGTCGACACCATCCAGTTCGGATCAACCGGCGTGTAGGACCAGATCATCGCGGCTGAAGCCAGCCCAAGCAGGATCAGGGCGATCCCGATCAGTTCCTTGCTGCGCCGTTCGATGGCGGCCTGTGTCGTGCTGTCCAGCAATGGATCGCGGTTGCGCGCGTTATATGATGCCATTTTGCCCTCGTACCTCACGAATAGATGCAGTCGCGGAGCGTAGTCAGCCCCTGCCGCAACTCTGTTTTTGGGGCCACCATTGCGACCCGGATAAATTGTTCGCCCGGGTTTTGCCCCGGATCACCTTGAGAAAGATATGCACCAGGCAGAACCCGAACACCGGTTTCCTGCCACAGCCTTAGTGCGGTTTCCTCGCCATTTTCGACCGGCAGCCACAGGAAAAACCCGGCTTCAGGCGGCATATAGCCCTGCACGCCCGCGAAAACCTCATCCGCGATTGTGTATTTTTCCTGATACAGCGCGCGGTTCTCTAAAACATGCGCCTCATCTGCCCAAACTTTTGCGGCGGCAGCCTGCAAAGGTAGCGGTAAAGGCGCACCTGCGTAGTTGCGTAACTGCTTGACCCTCTTGATGGTCTCGGGACCACCCGCGATCAGACCCGAGCGCAGACCAGCCAGATTGGACCGCTTGGAAAGAGAATTGAACAAGGTGATCCGTTCCGGATCAGCCCCAAGTTCCTGTGCAACAGTCAGGACACCGACCGGTGCTATTTCGCGGTAAATCTCGGAATAACACTCATCCGCGAAGATGCGGAAATCATAGGTTTCGGCCAGTTGGATCAGTTCGACCCAATAGTCGCGCGAGGCGACTGCGCCCTGCGGATTGGCAGGCGAACAGATATAGGCCGCAACAGTGCGGTTCAGCACATCCGTAGGCAGGCTGGCATAGTCCGGCAAGTGACCAGTGGCGGCTGTTGCAGGCACAAAAAACGGCTCGGCCCGCACCGAAAGAGAGGCTACCATGTAAACCTGATAGAACGGGTTCGGGCACAGAATGGCAGGCTTTTCGCCATTCTTCTGCTCGGGGCACAGTGCCATCGCCGCGTTGTACAGGCCTTCGCGTGTGCCGTTCAACGCCATCACATTGGTGTCGGGGTCCATCGAAACGCCATAGCGGCGATCAATCCAGCCTGTAATCGCTGAGCGCAATTCGGGCGAACCTTCGTTTGGCGGGTATCCCTTAAACCCGGCCGCGTTTTCTGTGATCACATCGGTGACCCACGCCGGAAAATCATGCATCGGCGCACCAATGGTCATGTGAATCACTTCGCCACCCGGCTGGTGATGATCCAACAGGGTGCGCAGACGCGGGAATGCATATTCCGGTAGGTCCGAAAACCGTTCGGGGAAATTCATAACTACTGCCTCAATACCGGGATCATTTCGCCCCGTTTTAAGGACAGGTTACAGGCCGCACCCGGTTTCGTCCAGACAAAGAGGTGGCGAATCAGGGGATTGTGGCATTCAGGCCAACGCCACCTCGGCGGCTGATCCCAGCCGTAACAGGGCCTCTTCCGAGCCGGGATATCCCATCATCATCACGCCACACCCGGGCATTCCGGTCGGCAGTGTCAATGCAGCAAGTCCCATCAGATTGCCGATACGGGTGTTGCGTAGAGCCAGCAGGTTTTCCGTGACATAGTAGTCATGATCGTTCATCAACCGATCCAGATTCGGCGGCAGAATGGGCGCTGTGGGCGCAAGCACCGCATCAAACCCCGATGTTGCCGCATCCCATGCAGCCCTACAGGCTTTCAGCCTGGACCAGGCAGCGATGTAATCGGCACCCGTCGCGTTTTGACCCGACCGAAACCGTTCCAGAATCTCGGGATACATGGCATCGGGATTGGCTTCGATCACATCGCGCCACAACCCATAAGCTTCGGTCGTGTACAGAATGCCGGACAGCGCCATGGCGTCGTGCAGCTCGGGGACGTCCAGCGGAACGATCTCGGCGCCTGCCTCGGTGAGTTTTTGCAACCCATCCTCAAAGGCCTTGCGCGGTTCATCCCTCAGGTCGTCCTGCGCCACGGTCTGAAGATTGGCAAAGCGGCGGCCTTTCAGGCTGACACCGCGAAGATCCGGCGGAGAGCGCCCCTCCAGCAAGGCCAGCATATGAGCTGCGTCCTCGACTGAGCGGGTCAGTGGGCCAACAGTGTCAAACCGCAGACACAAGGGCACCGTTCCTTCAAGGCTGACACGCCCGGCGGTGGTTTTCAGCCCGACCAGATTGTTCCAGGCCGCTGGGATGCGCACTGATCCGCCCGTATCCGAACCGATCCCACAGGCGGCAAGGCCCCAGGCCACCGATGCGGCCGCGCCGGAAGAAGAGCCTCCGGATACGGCGTCTTCATCGTCAAGGCATGGGGGCGTGCCAGTGATCGGGTTCAGGCCAAGGCCTGAGAAGGCCAGCTCGCTCATATGCGTCTTACCCAGACAGACCGTGCCCATGGCGGTGGCGTTACGCACAACGACCGCGTCCATTTCGGGAACCCGGCCTTTCAGCAAGGCCGAGCCTGCCTCAGTCGCTGTGCCGGCGGTGTCGAACAGATCTTTCCAGCTGATCGGCACACCATCCAGCAGGGACCGCCGCAGGCCCAGATTGGCGCGCTCCTGCGCAGCCTGTGCCTCGGCCCTAGCACGATCATGCGTAACGCGGGCATAGATCCTGTCGCGGTGCGGATGCGCGTCGATGGCGGCCAGATAAGTTTCGGTCAATTCAACCGGATCGATCTGTCCCATGCCGATACCCCGCCCCAGATCACACGCCGTCATGGTCAGCCAGTCCTGCATCCCTGCCCCCTCTGGAAAAAGCACTTTGAGGGACGGTAGCGACAGGACCGCACATGGACAATCCCGAAAGGGCGCGCATATTGCAGGCCATGGAACACAACTCGGATATCCTGATCGTAGGCGGCGGCCTGAACGGCCCGGCCCTGGCACTGGCACTGGCCCAGACAGGGCATTCTGTCACCGTCATCGACGCATTGGCCGAAAAAGCCCGAAAAAACGCGGCTTTTGACGGGCGCGCCTATGCTCTGGCGCTGGCCTCGCAGCGGTTGTTGGATGCGGTTGGCGTCTGGGACAAAGTGGCAGAGCATGCCCAACCCATGCTTGAGATCAAGGTCACCGATGGGCATTCCGGTGCCGGCCCATCCCCGTTTTTCCTGCATTTTGACCATGCCGAGATTGAAGAAGGCCCGATGGGCTACATGGTCGAAGACCGCCACCTGCGCCGCGCGTTTTTGGACGCAATGGCCGAGCAAAGCGGCATCACACAGATCAGCGGCAAAACGGTTGTTGCACAAGCCACCAACGACACGGGCGCAACGCTGACGCTGGATGATGGCACGACCCTGACCGGCGGATTGTTGGTCGGCTGTGACGGGCGCCGCAGCGGCACAGCTGCACGCGCCGGGATCAAGCGCACCGGCTGGGATTACGGCCAAACCGCGCTGGTGTGTGCAATTGAGCATGACCTGCCCCACAATGGCGTGGCGCATCAGTTCTTCATGCCCCCCGGCCCCTTGGCGATTCTGCCGCTGACCGGCAATCGCAGCTCGATCGTCTGGAGCGAGCGCACCGCAATGGCGCAGCGCATCAACGCGATGCCCGAAACGGATTACCTGCAGGTCCTTCGCCCGCGTTTCGGGGACTTTCTGGGTGATATCCGTCTGCAGGGTGACCGATTCACCTATCCGCTGAACCTGACCATCGCCAATTCCTTCATCGGTGACCGTCTGGCGCTGGTAGGCGACGCCGCCCACGGCATGCACCCAATCGCAGGTCAGGGTTTGAATGCAGGTCTTCGCGACGTAGGCGCTTTGGCGGAAGTTCTGACACTGGCTGGACGGCGCGGCGAGGATATCGCATCAGTTCTGGTGCTGGAGCGCTATCAGGAATGGAGACGGTTCGACACGGCGGCGCTGGCCATGGCGACGGATGTGTTCAACAAGCTGTTTTCCAACGACAACCCGATTCTGCGCTTCGGGCGCGACATCGGGATGGAGATCGTTGGCTCAGTCCCTGGACTACGTCGCGGCTTTGTGCGTGAGGCGGCCGGGCTGACCGGAGACCTTCCGAAACTGCTGCAAGGGCGCGCGATTTAATCCAGCTGCCGGGCTTCGTCCACCAGCATCACCGGGATACCGTTGCGGATTGGAAAGGCAAGGTTGGCGGCCTTTGATACCAGTTCTTGCTTTTCGGCATCATAATGCAGCGTGGTGTGCGTTTGCGGGCAGATCAGCGCCTCAAGCATATGGCGGTCAAAGGGGTGTTCGGCTTCGGTCATTGCAGTTTTTCCTCGCTCGATCCGCCCCGCATGGCGAATTCAATCAATGTCACCAATGTCTCGCGGCGCGTGCGAAGGCAAGGTGCCTCAAGCAGCGCCTGTTTCTCTTCGGGATCGAAATCCAGCAGCATCGACAGGGAATTCACCAACAACTCGTCATCGGCATCCTTCAACGTGTCCCAGTCGGTCGAAAGCTGGCGCGAGGAAAAAAACCGTTCGAGCAAATCCAAAAACCGCGACCGATCGAACGCATTGTCCGCTTCGGCCTTGCCGAGATCGCGGTCAAACCCGTCCCATGAAACTGCACAGCGGCGATAAGGTGTAAACGCATCCAACTCGGACTTGATCCGAAAACGTGAGACGCCGGACAGTGTGATCAGGTACCGACCGTCTTCGGTTTCAGAGAACTGCGTCACACGCCCGGCACAGCCGATTTGATGCAGTTTGCTTTCGTTAGACTGACACGGATTCGGCTGGATCATGCCGATCAGCCGTTCAGGTGTTTTCAGCGCGTCGTCCAGCATTTGCAGGTAGCGCGGCTCAAAAATATGTAGCGGCAAGCGAGACCGGGGCAGCAAAAGCGCCCCGGGCAATGGGAAAACGGATACCGTCTCCGGCAGGTCAGCGGGATGCATCATGTACCCGAGTGTAGCCCTGATCAGGAATTAGGCAAATATCATCGAGCTGAGCTTGCGCCGTCCGTTCAGAACAATCGGATCATTGGCCTTCAGCGCGTCGAAAATGGTAAACAGTTGTGCCTTTGCGGCACCGTCATCCCACTCGCGGTCGCGACGGAACAGTTCCAGCAATTGCGTTACAGCCTCTTCAACTTCACCACTGGCGTGCAGCGCCTGTGCAAGATCGAACCGCGCCTGATGGTTGTCGGCATCTGCCTCAACCGCTGCTTTCAGTTCACCCACAGGACCAGCATCGGCAGCCTGTTTCGCCAGCTCCAGTTGGGCATGGGCGGCCTCAACCTCGGCCGAGGTTGAAATCTCTGCGGGTGCGCCATTCAAAATGGCCTCGGCCTGCTCCAGATCGCCTGCAGCAATATGGGCGCGCACCAGACCGCCATAAGCGGCGGCGTGGTTTGGATCTTCCCCCAGAATGGCGGAAAAGGTCTGCGCGGCATCCACAGCTGCGCCATCGGCCAGCATTTCTTCGGCGGCCAGAACAGCGTCATCCAGCTGCCCCCCGGGGCTTTCACCACCGGCGGCCTCAATCACTCGGTCCACAAACGCCTTGATCTCGGACCCTGGAACGGCACCCTGAAACCCGTCGACCGGTTGACCTTTGTAGAACGCGTATACGGTCGGGATCGACTGAACGCGCATTTGCGAGGCGATCATCTGTGCCTCATCCACATTGATCTTAACCATCTTCACCGCCCCTTTGGCGGCGGTCACAGCCTCTTCCAACAGCGGCCCAAGCGTTTTGCACGGACCACACCATGGGGCCCAGAAATCCACGATCACAGGGATTTCCTGCGAGGCCTCGACGACATCGGCCATAAAGGTGGCCTCGGATCCGTCCTTGATCAGATCGGCGGTATCGGGTCCGGCTGCGGCGTTCAGAAGGTCCATGGCATTCACTCTTTCGTTCGAATTTGGCCCCTATATGCAACTGCAAAGGGCAGAAACCAAGGGGAGAGTTGCAGGGTCAAAGGTCGAATGTCGCAAAGACTGGTGCGTGGTCGCTGGGTTTTTCCCACCCGCGCGCATCGCGCAGAACGCGGCTGGAGTGCCCTGCGTTCGAGATATCCTGCGTGGCCCAGACATGGTCCAGACGCCGCCCCTTGTCGGCTGCGTCCCAATCGCGGGCGCGATAAGACCACCAACTGTATAGCTGCCCGTCGGGGATGTCCTGACGGGTAATGTCCACCCATCCGCCTGCGTCCTGCGTTTCGGCCAGCGCCTCAACCTCGATCGGCGTGTGTGAGACGACCTTGAGAAGTTGCTTATGCGACCAGACGTCATCCTCGCGCGGGGCGATGTTCAAATCGCCAACCAGAATGGATTTTTCGGGCTTTTCGGTATGGAACCAGTCGCGCATATCTGTGAGGTAGTCGAGCTTCTGCCCGAACTTCTCGTTCTTTTCACGGTCCGGGATGTCGCCACCGGCTGGGACATAGAAATTGTGAATGGTGACACCATTTTCCAACCGCCCAGCGATGTGGCGGGCGTGACCGAGACCGGCGAAATCCTTGTCACCGACCTCTTCCATCGGCAGGCGCGATAGGATGGCGACGCCGTTATACCCCTTCTGGCCCCTTGCAACCATGTGGGTGTACCCCAGTTCGGCAAATCCTTCGGTCGGGATCTTCTCAACCGGAGACTTGCATTCTTGCAAACACAGAACGTCCGGTGCCTCTTCCTGCAGCAATTTCAGCACGATAGGCTCGCGCAAGCGGACCGAGTTAATGTTCCAGGTGGCAAGGGTAAAGGGCATGGGGGATTCCTCTGTCGCGGTTGGGCGGAGGTTAGCGTGGTGTGGATTGGGGTGCCATGGAAAAAGATCACCGAAGGGCGTGGGTTATTCGGTGGCAGTTAAGTGGGCGGAGCCGCCTTTGGTTTAACTGCACCCCTCCGAACCGCTTCCATCGGTTGTAGTATGGCGCATTGCTAGTCCCGACACTGCGACACGCAGATGCCACATCTTCGCCCACCGTCAATTTCAGCGCGATCTCCCATAGCAGATTCAAATATCTTTGTCCGGCTCGTGTCTTCGCGCCATCTGACTTTCGCTTGTCGCAGTTAGTCAAGTGGCACCGGTTCAGGGGCCTAAGAAAATATTCAGGGGCCTAAGAAAATACAAAGAGGGATAGATGGCAGAGCGAATGCTAAGTATCAGGTTTTTTTTGTTTAACTCGCCAAATGAGCGTGTATTAGGTTGAAGTTCTTCTGGCAGCCACAGCTTTCTAAGGGAGATCAAATTGACAGAGTATTTCGAAGATGAGCAAATCAGCTTCTGGCGCCAACAAAGCCACGATGAGTTGGCAGAAATAGCAGCTGCGCTACACGCACAACGTCGTCAAGCGGAACGAGTTGGGGCTGAAGTGGAAGTGGCTGCATCAAGGCGAACTCTCGCAGACATATTTATTTGTGGTACAGGTATAGAAGTCGGCGCCGGCACACGCCCGTATCCAATACCAAAGGATAGAGCGAAAATACAATACGGCGATGTTCGAAGCTCAGAGGAACTAGAGGAGTACTTTGGGGCAGCCGATTCACCAGACTCAAAAAATATCGATGCACAAACATATGATGGCATGAAAGACGGCTCTCTTGACTTCATAATTTCAGCACATGTTATCGAGCACTTGCAAGATCCTATTGGTTCAATCGAACAAGCTTTAAGAGTTCTAAGACTTGGCGGCGTGCATTTGATAACAGTTCCTGACATGCGGCATACATTTGATCATCGGCGCACGCCAACTTCGGTCGAACACCTGTTGAAGGATTGGTCGGATGGCGGCGCTTCGACAAAAGTTGCTGCGTACGAGGATTTCCTGCGTAGCGTTGCTATTCCTGAGAATTGGACGGAGGTTTCTCCAGACAATGTCGAAATAGAGGCAGTGCGGTTAGCTGCCGCAAATCACGACATTCATTTCCATGCATGGGATAGCGATGGATTTCGAGAGATGCTGGAGATGGTTAAGGCAGATATTGGATTTGAGATCCTGGCGCAGACTTCTGTGCTAAATGAAAATAGTTATGTGTTGAGGAAACGATAAGAAGCGCCTTGGAAAATTGATTTGTGAAATGCTCTGTGACTGCGGCACAAGAATGCAGTCGCACTAAACGGATGTTGGCATACCATCCGAATAACTTCTCAGATCGGCTGTTTCAGAAAACGGCTTTGGGCTCAATTCGGACCTCTGATCCCCACAACCCCCCAAAAAAGGCCGGGCCATAAGGCCCGGCAGTCCAACAGGGAGGTGCATGTCATAACCCGGACATGCGCGGGTTGGGAGTAATCTAATTACACATCCAGAGTATCACTTTGATCCACGTCAATCCACCCGGAGTTACGAGACCAAGCGATATCCGCCCGATTCTGTGACCAAAAGGCGCGCGTTCGATGGATCGGGTTCGATCTTTTGGCGCAGGCGGTATATGTGGGTTTCCAGCGTATGTGTGGTGACACCGGCGTTGTATCCCCAAACCTCGTGCAGCAGCACATCGCGCGCAACCACCCCATCGGCCGAGCGGTACAGGAACTTGAGAATGTTGGTTTCTTTTTCGGTCAGACGGATCTTGCGATCCTCTTCGGTGATCAACATCTTCATCGCAGGCTTGAAGGTATACGGCCCCAGCACAAAGACCGCATCCTCGGATTGCTCATGCTGACGTAGCTGCGCGCGGATGCGGGCCAGTAGGACCGGAAATTTGAACGGCTTAGAGACGTAATCATTGGCACCGGCATCCAAACCCAGAATGGTATCTGCGTCGCTGTCATGGCCGGTCAGCATCAGGATCGGGCTTTTGACGCCTTGTTTGCGCATCAGACGGCACAGCTCACGACCGTCCGTATCCGGCAGACCGACGTCCAGAATGACCAGATCGTAGATCGCCTCGCGTGCGCGCTCCATGGCGGATTGACCGTCTGCCGCTTCGAACACGTCGAAATCCTCGGTCATCACGAGTTGCTCGCTGAGCGCCTCGCGCAGATCTTCATCGTCATCCACCAGCAGGATTTTCTTGAGCTGAGCCATGTCCGGTCCTCCTAAGCCTTTTCCACCATTTGCGTGCGGAAGATGCAATCAACAAGATTTACTGCAATGGTCTCACGCCCTCGTGTCTGACGCAGAGGAATTGTTTCACTTTTTCTTCTGTTCGGGTTAGACGAAGACCAACACGTTATAGGGTAACATAGATGAGTCTTATCCCCGATATCTCGGAATTGCTGGCACGGGCCCGCGCGGATCTGCGTATGGGCGTTCCCGTCGTATTGACTGATGACAGCGGGTTCAGCGTCATTGCGATAGCGTCCGAGACATTAAGCGCACAACGGCTGGCCGATCTACGGAACTTCGAAGGTCAGCCTGTGGTCGCGATCACCGTAAGACGCGCGGAAACGCTGAAGGCACGCGCCTATGATGGCGACCTCGCACGAGTAATCATCCCATCGGACACCGACATCGCATGGGTTCAGGCGGTCGCCGACCCCTCGGATGATCTGAATACCCCGATGAAAGGCCCCCTGATGTCCGAGCGTCAGGGAAATGCCAACCTGCACCGTATTGCCATCGCTTTGACGAAGTCCGCACGCCTCTTGCCAGCTGCCGTGGTGGTTCCAATTGATGACGGTCGCGATTTTGCGGTGGCACATGGCCTGACCTGCATCGACCATACCCGCGCTGCGCCGCATCTGGCAGATCGAAGCGCCCTGCACGCGATTGCCGCCGCGCGCCTGCCAATGGAAGTGTCCGAGGCCGGTCGTCTGCATGTTTTCCGCCCCGAAGATGGCGGCGAAGAACACTATGCCGTAGAAATTGGGCGTCCGGACCGCAGCAAACCTGTGCTGGCCCGGTTGCATTCGGCCTGTTTCACGGGCGACTTGATGGGCAGCTTGAAATGCGATTGCGGACCCCAGCTACGTGGAGCGCTTGCCCAGATGGGGTCCGAAGGCGCGGGCGTGTTGCTGTATCTCAATCAGGAGGGACGCGGTATCGGCCTTGCCAACAAGATGCGGGCCTATTTCCTACAGGATCAGGGATTTGACACGGTCGAGGCCAATCACCGATTGGGATTCGAAGATGATGAACGTGATTTCCGACTGGGTTCGGACATTCTGAAAGAACTAGGATTTTCGTCGGTTCGGTTACTGACAAACAACCCGGCGAAAATCGCGATGATGGAAAAGACGGGCATCGCCGTGACTGAAAGAGTGCCGCTGAAAGTGGGTGAAACAGCCCATAATCGGGGATATCTGGCGACCAAAGCCGCGAAGTCAGGCCATCTGCTGTGACCCCTGAAGATCTGGTGCTTACGCCACGCGGCGTCCGGTTTGCCGGTCGACTCTTTCCCTGTTCGGTCGGAAAAGGCGGTCTGACAAATGACAAGCGCGAAGGCGATGGGGCCACGCCGATCGGGGTACACCATATTGTCGGTATGCTGTTTCGGCCGGACAGGCTCACAGCTCCGACCGCATGGTCCATCCCAATAGGCCCCGGAGATCTTTGGTCTGATGATAGCGCGGACGGTCAGTACAACCAGATGGTCTGCGCGCCCTACGCGCCCAGCCATGAAAAGCTGCGGCGCGCGGACCCCCTGTACGATCTTGTCCTGATCACAGACTGGAACTGGCCGAACTCGGTGCCGGGCCGCGGGTCCGCCATTTTCCTTCACCAGTGGAGACGCCCCGGCTACCCAACCGAGGGCTGCGTTGCGTTTCGCCGCGACCATTTGCATTGGATCGCGCGTAGAATTTCCCCCGGAACGCGTCTGATTATCCCGCAGGTTTGACTCGCTCGCCAAAGATGGCGGACCCCACACGCACATGGGTGGCGCCCAGTGCAATCGCCTGCTCGAAATCACCGCTCATCCCCATCGACAAGCCCTGTAACCCGTTGCGTTCGGCGATCTTGGCCAGCAACGCAAAATGCAGCGAGGGTTCCTCTTCAACCGGCGGGATTGCCATCAGACCCTGAACCGGCAAATCCAGTCCGCGACACTCGGCGATGAAGGCATCTGCGTCAACCGGCATGATCCCCGCTTTCTGCTCTTCTTCTCCGGTGTTGACCTGGATGAAAACATCAGGGCAGTGGCCAAGCTCTTGCGCCAACCGCGCAAGTGTTTTCGCCAGCTTGGGCCGGTCCACCGAGTGAATCGCGTTGAACAGCTCCATTGCCTGCCGGGCCTTGTTGGTTTGCAGCGGTCCGATCAGGTGCAGGTCAATCTCTGAGAATTTCTCTTTAAAGCCCGGCCATTTTTCGGCCGCTTCCTGCACGCGGTTTTCCCCGAAACAACGGTGGCCCTGGCTTAGCACAGCCTCAACACGTTCATTCGGCTGGACCTTTGAAACCGCGATCAGCTTTGTCGATCCCGCAAGTCGTCCGGCGGCGGATTCGGCCTTGGCGATGCGGGCAGTGATGTCGTGCAGCGACATGGAATTCCTTTCTCTGCTTTGAGGGCAGAAAAACACCAAGTCCGCGCAAAAGAAAAGGGCAGGTCCAAAGACCTGCCCTTAAACTTTGTGGTTCAGATCAACTTAGAAGTTGAACTGAGCACCGAAGTCAGCACGTACTTGGCTGTCGCCGTCGCCACGCTTCTGCTGGCCCAGACCACCGCGCAGCGATGCGCCGCCGCCCAGGTCGTACTTAACGCCGATACCATACTGCTGCAGGTCGTCATCCGCCGAACCGTCACCGTAAGCGGCGGTCAGAGTGGTTGCCGCGCCCAGGTTGTAGGCCAGCGACAGACCGTATGCGGTGCCGTTGCGAGCGTCGTTTACAACGTCATCGTCAGCTACAAACAGTGTGCCCGAGAAGTCACCGAATTCTGCGCCCAGGGTCAGAACGGCCAGCGACTGCTTTTCGCTCGCGCTGTTCACGTTCGCCTTGGTTTCACCATAGGCCAGCGCTGCGGTGATGTTGTTGAAGTTGTAGGTTACGCTAACGTCCCAGCGGTCTGCGTCCTGCGCAACACCGTCCAGAGCAACAGTTGCCTGGTCGTAAGATGCGCCGAAAGCGAAGTCGCCAACTGCGTACTGGAAGAACACAGCGTTCGCACCCGAACCGGTCGACGAGTAACCCAGGAAGCTGTAGTCAACGCCCGAGTACTGGCCGATGAAGCTTTCCAGGCCAGGCTCGTTACCGTAGTAGTTCGCCAGGTTGTCGAACGAACCCGCAACGTTGCCCGCGTCAACACGCAGACCACCGTAGATGACCGAGAAACGTGCGCCGTTCAGGCCAGCCGAGTTGGCTTCGCCGTTGCCGGCATTTTCGTCAGCCTGCAGACGAACACGAGCCGAGAACTCAACGCCGCCATCGGTTTCTGCGGTGCCGTCGATGTTCAGGCGGAAGCGCGAGACCAGGATGGTGTTGTCGGTGTCGACGGTCGCGGTGCCAGCGGCAGTAACTGCGCCAGTTGCCGGATCAACGGTGAAGTTGTCAACAGTGCCGGTACGGTCTTCAAGGTAGCCAATACCAAAACGACCGTAGCCGCTGAATTTAACGTCGGCCGCTGCAACGCTTGCGGTTGCAATCAGAGCGGTCGATGCGAAGAGAACTTTTTTCATCTTGTTTCCCTCGGTTTCAAAAGTTTTTCTACTCGACATATGCCTCAGCACATGTCTCAGCACGGGAACCGTTTCGCTCGGATTACCCCCAAAGCGCAAGCTTGCCTTAAATGTGAAGGGTGCATTGGCCCCAAATTGGTGCAAGGATGCCACAGTCGATATTTGGGGACTAAACTGCCGTCCACACTGACATGTGTAACAAGAATAGGGTTGTTGCTGAACAGGACCTTGTCTAGGAGTAACACTTAACAAAGTAGACCAAGTGAAACAGGACCAGTCGACAATGCGCCTGCAGACGATTTTCGGTTTGATCATAATAACTGCTGCCGTGTCGGCCTGCGGACAGAATCAGAGTGCGGCTCCTAATCCCGCATTGCTGTATACAGATAGCACACGTACAGAAGAACGAGAGCTGAACGATCCGGAGCGCACAACAATCTGGGACGTATTCAACCGCGGGAATGCCGAACAGATCGTCAATGTGAATCGGTATCTTTGGGCTGCCTCGCTGGATGTGCTGAATTTCCTCCCGATTCAGGAGGTTGATCCCTTTACCGGCGTGATCGTAACAGGTTACGGCACGCCGCCTGGTGGCGGACGCTCTTATCGCGCGACCGTGCATATAAGTGACCCGGCCCTGGCGGCGCGGTCGCTTTCGGTGGCACTGCAGACCAGCGGGGGCGCTCCGGTAAGCGCCGCGACGTCGCGGGCGGTCGAGGATGCGATCCTAAACCGCGCACGCCAGTTGCGCATTGCGGACAACAAACTCTAGCCACCCGCCGAAAATCACAATATTACCACGCCGGGTTCACGCCCGGCGTTTTCATTCACGAAGGACCGCACAATGTCGCGCTACTCGGCCACCGAAATCGAAGCAAAATGGCAAGAGGCCTGGGACAAGGCCGGGATCTTCACCGCCGACCACACGGCAGACAAGCCGAAATATTACGTGCTTGAGATGTTCCCTTACCCGTCGGGGCGAATCCATATGGGGCATGTGCGCAACTATACGATGGGCGACGTCATTGCGCGCCACAAACTGGCGACGGGGCACAACGTGCTGCACCCGATGGGCTGGGATGCTTTTGGAATGCCTGCGGAAAACGCCGCCATGGCTATTGGCGGCCACCCGAAAGACTGGACATACAGCAACATCGCCGACATGCGCGGGCAGATGATGCCGCTGGGCTTGTCGATCGATTGGTCCCGCGAATTCGCCACCTGTGACCCCGAATACTATGGCCAGCAACAGGCTCTGTTCCTTGATATGCTCGACGCCGGGTTGGTTTACCGCAAAAACGCCGTGGTGAACTGGGACCCGGTCGACATGACCGTTCTGGCCAATGAGCAGGTGGAAAATGGACGCGGTTGGCGCTCGGGCGCGCTGGTGGAACGGCACGAGCTGACGCAGTGGTTCTTCAAAATCTCGGACTATTCCGAAGAATTGCTGGATGCGCTTGATACGCTGGAGAACTGGCCTGCCAAAGTGCGGCTGATGCAGGAAAACTGGATCGGCAAGTCGCGCGGCCTGCAATTTGGCTTCGAACGTACTGATGGTGGTGAGCCCATCACCGTCTATACGACTCGGCCCGATACGCTGTTGGGCGCGTCCTTTGTTGGTATTTCGCCGGATCACCCGATTGCCAAGCAGCTTGAGGCCGAAAACCCCGAAGTTGCTGAGTTTGTTGCCGAATGCCGCAAGGGTGGCACCACGGAAGAGGCCATCGAGACTGCCGAGAAGCTGGGTTACGACACCGGCATTCGCGTGCGTCACCCGCTGGACCCGAATTGGGAACTGCCGGTCTGGATCGCCAACTTCATCCTGATGGATTATGGAACTGGCGCGATCTTTGCCTGCCCCGCGCATGACCAGCGTGATCTTGATTTCTGCCGCAAGTATGGCCTGCCGGTCATCGACACCTTCTTTGCACTGGATGACGATAAGCCGGTCGACAAGATCGCCTTTGTGCCGCCGAAAACTGAAAAAGTCCGCTGGGTGGACCACTTCGCAGGCCTGACCGAGGCCACGGGGGATGAGGCGATCAACGCCACCGTCGATTTCGCGGAAAAAGCAGGTTGGGGTGAAGGCGTCACCAAATATCGCCTGCGCGATTGGGGGCTCAGCCGTCAACGCTATTGGGGCTGCCCGATTCCGGTCGTGCATTGCGACAAATGTGGCACCGTGCCCGAGAAGAAAGAGAATCTGCCGATCGAATTGCCTTACGACGATGGCAACGGCAAACCCATCGACTTCTCGATCCCCGGCAACCCGCTGGACCGCCATGCCAATTGGCGTGACACCCCTTGCCCGTCTTGCGGCGCGCCTGCCAAACGCGAAACCGACACGATGGACACATTCGTCGATTCGTCGTGGTATTTCGCCCGTTTCACCGCGCCACGCGCTGACACACCCACCGATCTGGCCGAGGCCGAATACTGGATGAATGTCGACCAGTATATCGGCGGTATCGAGCACGCGATTCTGCACCTGCTCTATTCGCGCTTCTTCGCGCGGGCGATGAACATCACCGGACACCTGCCGAAGAAGGCCATTGAGCCGTTCAATGCCCTGTTCACGCAAGGCATGGTGACACATGAGATTTATCAGACACGCGACGCCAATGGCCGTCCGGTTTATCACCTGCCCGAAGATGTGAATGACGGAAAACTGGCCGACGGCACGGAGGTTGAGATTATCCCCTCGGCCAAAATGTCGAAATCAAAGAAAAACGTGGTCGACCCGGTCAGCATAATCTCGGCCTTCGGTGCGGATACCGCGCGTTGGTTCGTCCTGTCCGATTCGCCGCCAGAACGGGATGTGGAATGGACCGCATCCGGGGCCGAGGCTGCGTTCAAGCACCTTAGCCGTGTGCATCGGATCGCGACGGAAATCGCCGAATCGGATGTTCCGGCCAATGCCGAGGATGAAACCCTGCTGCGTGAGATGCACAAGGCCATCCATGACGTCACAGGCGGTGTCGAATCTTTCGGCTTCAACGCCTCAATCGCCAAGCTCTATGCTTTCACCAACACCCTGGCCAAATCCAAGGCGGGCACCGCAGCCAAACGCGAGGCCGCCAAAACGCTGGCACAGCTGATGTCGCCGATGACCCCGCACCTGTCCGAGGAGCTTTGGCAGCTGCTGGGTGGCGAAGGGCTGGTTGCCACGGCATCATGGCCGGTTGCGGATGCAGCTATGCTGGTGGACGACACCGTCACCCTGCCGATCCAGATCAACGGCAAGCGCCGCGCGGAAATCAGCGTGGCCAAAGATATGCCCAAGGACGAGGTTGAAAAAGTCGCGCTGAGCACCGAAGCTGTGCAAAAGGCGCTGGATGGCGCCACACCCAAGAAAGTAATCGTTGTACCGGGCCGGATTGTGAATGTCGTCGTTTAACCGCAGAACCTTGTTGCTGATGCCTTTGGCGCTTGCCGCCTGCGGGTTTGAACCTGTGTACGCTCCGGGCGGATCGGGCTCGGCGCTTTTTGGTCGCGTAGAAGTGTCGGCACCAAACACGGTCACCAGCTTTCTTCTGGTCGAAGATCTGGAACAAAAGCTAGGCCGTAGCGCAACATCCGGCAGTGAATACAGTCTGGACGTTTCCGTCGTGACCCAGACGGTGGCGGCATCGATCACCTCAACGAACGAAACCAACCGTCTTATCATCAACGGGACCGCCAACTATTCGCTTAGATCGAAAGCGACGGGGCAAGTTCTTGCCTCGGGCTCGGTGACGGACTTCGTGGGGTATTCGGCTGCCGGTTCCACCGTATCCACCCTGGCTGATGAGCGGGATGCAACGCAGCGCCTGATGGTGATTCTGTCCGATCAGATCATCAGTCGGCTGTACGCCACGCCGGACCTGTCCGCATGAAGCTGAGCCCGCGCGAGGCCGAGGGATATTTTTCGAGACCCGACGCGGACAAGACCGGGCTGTTGATCTACGGTGCGGATGCGATGCGCGTGGCGCTAAAGCGGCAACAGGTTTTGGCCGCTCTGCTGGGGGCAAACGCCGAAGAAGAGATGCGGCTGACCCGCCTACCCGGAAGCGATCTGCGTGGCGATCCGGCCTTGTTGCTGGATGCGGTCAAGGCGGTCGGGTTCTTTCCCGGGCCGCGCGCTGTATTCGTCGAAGACACAACCGACACGGCCGCCCCCGCAATCCTTGCCGCGCTGGAAGATTGGGTAGCTGGCGATGCCCAAATCATCGTCACCGCCGGGCAGCTCAAGGCCAGCTCCAAGATTCGCAAAGCGTTCGAATCGCACCGCTCGGCCTATGCGGTAGGTATCTATGACGACCCACCATCCCGGGCCGAAGTCGAACGAATACTTTCTGAGGCCGGTTTGCAAAACATCCCGCGCGATTCGATGGCCGCGATTGCTGAGCTGGCAACCGGTATAAGCCCCGGTGACTTTACCCAAACGATTGAGAAACTGTCGCTTTACAAGCGCGGTGACAGTTCCGAGCTGACCATTGAAGACGTCGAAGCCTGCGCGCCCCGCTCGACCGAGGCCGCACTGGATGATGTGCTGAACGTGGTTGCCGATGGTCGCGCGGGTGAAATCGGCCCGCTGATCCGACGTTTGCAATCACAGGGAACCAATGCGGTCAGCCTGTGCATCGGCGCGACAAGGCACTTCCGCACTTTGTACGCCTGCGCATCCGATCCGGGCGGAGCAGCACAGGGCATCGGAAAGCTGCGCCCCCCGGTTTATGGGAAACGGCGCGACCGCATTCTGCGTCAGGCCCAAGGGTGGGGTGCGCCAAAATTGCAAACTGCGTTGACGGTTCTGACAGATACGGACCTGTCGCTGCGCTCGGCCGGGCAAACGGCACCGGCCATGGCATTGGTCGAACGTGCCATGATCCGTTTGGCGATGCTGGCGCGGACCCGCTAACCGCTTTGATCCAACCAATATGCCGCCGAACGCCCAGCCCAACGGCCGGTCGCCAGGCAGGCTGTCAGAAGGTACCCCCCGGTCGGGGCCTCCCAATCCAGCATCTCGCCCGCGCAAAACACTCCGGGACATGCAGTAAGCATGAGCCACTCATTAAGCGCCGGACGTGGCACACCTCCTGCTGTGGAGATGGCCTCGTCCATCGGGCGCAGGCCCGAGTGTCTGATCTGCAGATGCTTGATCACGCTTACGTCTAGCGATGGAATCTGGCCATCGCGCTTGGACATTTCATGAAACAGGGCGACCTTTTGCGGAGACAGGTGCAGAGATTTCTTCAGCCACTGCGACAGGGTCGTTTTCGATTTCTTTGACGCAAAACGACTACGCAACGTATCGGCATCCAAATCCGGAACCAAATCGACAAAAAGCGGTGCTCTGTCACGCAAGGCCGGGGTCAGTGAGTACAATCCACCCCCTTCCAACCCTTTCGCCGAAACCGCAGCCTCGCCGCGACTTTCCAACTCTCCGGCCCTCCATCGCACCGATTTCAAAGCCGCGCCAAAATGCGGCTGCATATGGGGGCTCCATTCCACGGAAATGGCTGAGTTTGCGGGTGCGAAAGGTGTGAGGGGCACGCCTTTACCCGTCAGCACCGATGCCCATGCTCCGTCTGATCCCAACCGCGACCAGCTTGCCCCGCCCAGCGCAAGAACGGTCACATCGGGGAATAGCTTCTGCCTGCCATCAGCCGTGTCGAATACGGCTTGGGCACCTTCCCAACCAACCCACCGCCAGCGTGTTCTGACCTGAACGCCAGCCTCTGCCAGCCGTGCCAGCCACGCCCGCAACAGCGGAGAGGCCTTCATCGATGTCGGAAACACCCGCCCGGTCGAGCCTGTGAACAGCTCTTGCCCCAACCCTTGCGCCCATGTTTGCACGTCCGAGGCATCAAATTCGGCAATCATTGGTCGCAACCAGGTCGCAGCCTCACCATAGGATCCCAGCAAAGTCTCAAGCGGCTCGTCCTTGGTCAAATTCAGCCCGGACTTCCCGGCCATCAGGAATTTTCGCGCCACCGAAGGCTTGGCCTCGGCCACAACAACAGAATGCCCGGCTTTGGCCATTTCCTCGGCCGCCATCAGGCCTGCGGGTCCGCCGCCGATCACCAGTGCCTTTGCCATCCCTGCCCTCTTGCCTTTCGCGCCACCTGACGCAACCTTACCCTCGTCATGACGAACCGCGATCCGACCTGCCCGCTCTGCAACCGCCCGATCCCGGACGGGGGCGGAAGCCTGCACCATCTGATCCCAAAACTCAAAGGGGGCAAGGGCGGACCCACCGTCTTGCTGCACCAGATCTGCCATAAAGAGGTGCATGCGACCCTGACCGAGGCGGAATTGGCCCGTGAATTCAACAGCGTCGAGGCCCTGCGCGCCCATCCGAGGTTGGAGAAATTCCTGAATTGGGTTCGCAAACGCCCGCCCGGCTTTCGCTCGAAAGTTCCGGGCAAGCGTCGGGGTCGTTGATCAGCCGGGGTTTACCGGGTCGCCAAACGCATCCCGTGTCGGCGCGGCAAGCCCCTGAAACTCCAACCCGCGATAATCGGGAACATTGGAAAATTGTGCGCCGTCGACATGCTGGAACTCCAACGTTGTGTAAGGGCGTTTCCAAAGCCATTCGCGGTTTTCCACAGCCCAAGGGTCTGGTTTTGGCGGAACCTCGTCGGTGAACGCATAAAAATGCAAATCAAAGCCATACTGCCCGACGTCCTGCATCGAAAGCAGGCGCATACCCTGATCACGGCAGAATGCGTCCTCGGCTGCCATTTCCCCGGTGCGCAGGGTGATCTGACCGATACAGGCTTGTGCAAACGGCTCGTTCGGGTCTGCGGCATTTGCTGGCCGGTTGCCTTCGAAATCATGCTGAAGCAGCTCGATCACGAACCCCTCGGGGTCTTTGAGGTGAGACATGTACCCGATGTCCAAGAACTGTTTCGGGTCCGAGACCTCAACCCCCTTGCCCCGCAGGAACGCGGCGGCCAGATCAACGTCCGGTACGGTGATGCCGATCTTCCAATAGCGTTGTCCTGTGTCATGGGTGTATCCGCCGCCGCCGGGCATCAGCAGCAAATCGGCGTCCTGCCCCGAATAGCCGATGCGCAGGCTCACCCCCTGGGCCTGAACCGACATCCCAAGGACATCCGTATAGAATTTGCCCAGTTTTTCAGGATCGGCGACGCGCAGTCGCAAGCCAGACAGCCTCATCCGCACAGCCCGGCGATACCGGCAGCGATCTTGGGATCGGCGGCGGTGCTATCAGCGACCAGTTCACGCGCTGTCGGCATCAACGCGTCCGGCGCCACCACCCGGTCCACCAGACCAAAGGCATAGGCCTCATCCGCCGTGATCTTTTGACCGGCCATCAGGATCATCTTGGTGCGGGAGGGTCCGATCAGGGTCGACATGCGGGCGGGATCAGACGGTTGCGGCAGAAACCCCAGCTTCATTACGGGATAGAAAAACTTGGCGGACGGGACCGCAATGCGAATGTCACAGGCCAGCACCATCCCATTCGCGCCACCGGCCAGGGTGCCATTCAACGCGGCGACTGTAAGGCACGGCAGAGCGGCGATTGCGCCCGACAAACGCTCCCATACGTCTGAGGTTGCAAGACCCGCGCGCGCCTCATCCAGATCGGCACCGGCACTGAACACTTTGCCGGCCCCGGTCAGAATCAACGCGCGCGCCTCGGTGGCGGCTTCGGCAATCTCGGCCAGCTCAGTCAGCATCGCCCCTGTCAGCGCATTGGCTTTGCCCGGGTTGTTCAGGGTGACAATCCACAAGCCGTCTTCTTTGTTTAATTCGATCACGTCAGCCCAACCCTTTGTCGAATATCTTCACGCCGCAGCGAGATTTCGGTTCCCAAAAATTCATCCGTGTCTGCGGTACACATCCACAGCAGCGCCTTCGCCGGCCAGTCTGCAGGAATGTGATCGCTCCAGTCCAACTGACTGACAGCGTTGATGCCGCTGGTTTTGATGACCCGCTGCATGTCGGTCGCCACGGTTCCCGGTGACAGACCCATGGCGCGGATGCCGTGTATCGATTCCTCAAGGTGCAGGCATTCCGTCAGCATCTTGGCACCAGCCTTGGATGCGCAGTAATGGCTCCAGGCTTCGATCGGGTTCGAGGCCGCGCCGGATGATACGGTCAACACTGTGCCCCCGCCCGCCGCCCGCATAATGGGCAAGGCCGCGCGCATTCCGTAGAATACACCTTTGAGGTTGATATCGATCGCCTTGTCCCAAGCCGCAACATCCGCGTTCGAAAGATGGAAGATCGGATCGATGACACCGGCATTTCCGATCAGGACATCCAATCCGCCAAAGCGGTCGACGCAATCTGCCACAGCCTGTTCGACCTGCGCAAAATCACTGACGTCACATTCCAGCGCGATCACATTTTCGCCCAGCGCAGATGCCAATGCGGCGATCTGATCGCGACTGCGCGCGACCAGCGCCACGTTTGCGCCTGCTGCGGCAAAAACGCGCCCTGCCTCTGCCCCGATGCCGCGGCTGGCCCCGGTTATCAGTACGGTTTTCCCCTGCATTTGTATCCTCTACCTCTATCGGTTTGAAATTGTGTGAATGCTTACCGCGCGAAAGCGTAAAGGGTCCAGTCCTTGCCCCTTGACGCCCGACGCCACAAACACGACGATGCCCGCAAAATTATCTAGAAGGGTACTGTAATGTCCGTTTTCCTTCGCCGCAGTTGCGGTGCTGTTTTGGCTTATGCTGTTATCACACAAGGTGCACTTGCCGACCTGACCTCACAGGATGTCTGGAATGACTGGAAAACCTATCTGGGTCAGATGGGGTACACCGTTTCGGGCGACGAAACCGTTGCAGGAAATGTCACGACGATTGCCAACATGGCCATGTCCATGGACTTACCGGAAGAAGAGGCAACTTTTCAGATGGTCGTTCCAGAAATGACCCTGACGGAAAATGGCGACGGTACGGTGAGTATTGGTTTCCCCGAGAATTTTCCGATGACGATTTCCGGAGAGGGGGACGGCGAAAAGTTCTCGGTCAATGTCGATTATTCGCAGAGCGAGATGAACCTGGTCGTTTCAGGCTCGCCCGGCGAAATGACTTATGACTATTCGGCCGACACGATAGGCATCAAGCTGGATGGTCTGAATGTGGACGGCGAAAAGATGCCCGCTGATGCGCTGGCGCTCAGCCTGAACATGACAGATCTGGCCGGCAGCTCGGTCATGAAAATTGGTGAGAACCGTGACATAGATCAGAAGTTCACTGCGGGCGGGATGACCTATGATATGGCATTTCAGGACCCGGACAGCGGCGACACGGCTAGGGTTGACGGCTCGATGAGCCAGCTGGCGTTTGAAGGTACAAACGTTATCCCATCCGAATTCGACATCTCGGACCCGCAGGCCTTCTATAAGGCGGGCTTCTCGTTCTCGGGGCTGTTCACCTACGGATCCGGCCAGAACGCGATTGCAGGGACCAGCGAAGGCGAGGCATTCTCGGTCGGAAGCGAATCCCAAGGTGGCAAATTTGGCGCCAGCATCGACGCCGAGCGTCTTGCCTATGACATCGAGCAGAACAGCGCGAAAGTCGCAGTGACGACCGCCGACCTGCCCTTCCCGATTGAAATCGCGATGGAGAACGCCGGGTTCAAGTTTGAAATCCCGGTGCAGAAATCCGAGGAAATCCAACCGTTTGGATTCGCCATGAACCTGACCGACTTCACCATGTCGGATATCCTGTGGAGCATGTTCGACCCAGCAGGCGCCCTGCCGCGCGACCCGGCGACTATTGCGCTGGACACGACCGGGACCGCCAAGGTTCTGTTGAACATCTTTGATCCTACCGCAGTCGAAAACCTGGATGCATCTGATGCCGCACCGGGCGAGTTGCACTCGCTGAAGATCAACGAACTGCTGGTGTCTCTGGTCGGGGCCAAGCTGACCGGTGAAGGCGATTTCACCTTCGACAACTCCAACGTCTCAGAGTTCGACGGAATGCCCGCGCCGACCGGTGTTGCCAAGCTGAAACTGAATGGTGCCAACGCCCTGATCGACAAGTTGATCGAGATGGGGCTGGTGTCGGACAGCGATGCAATGGGCGCTCGGATGATGATGGGTCTGATGGCCGTACCGGGTGACGAGCCCGACACGCTGAATTCGGAAATCGAATTCACTGCGGATGGTCAGATTCTGGCGAACGGCCAGCGTATCAAGTAACACTTCGGGAAGGCGGCACCGCTGCCTTCCCAAACCTTCGCCCGTGGTGCGAACTCCGGCACCGGGCGCATCGTGCCGAATTCCCTTTCAATAGTTTGCTCAACCTAAAATAGCCGCAGGCCTTGCGAGACCGGCGGTCCAAGGCTAGGTCGAATGCACACAGACCGGAGGCCTCATGACCCGCACACCCGAAGAAATCAGCCATAACCTGCTGGACGCGGCCCGCAAAGCCGGAGCTGAAGCGGCGGATGCCATCGTTCTGGATGGCTCATCGGTATCGGTTGAAGTCCGCAGTGGCGCGCTGGAGCACGCGGAACGGTCCGAAGGCACCGACCTGGGACTGCGTGTGTTTCTGGGCAAGCGGCAGGCGATCGTCTCAAGTTCGGACAGTCGCCCCGAAACACTGACGGCGATGGCGCAACGTGCAGTGGCCATGGCAAACGAAGCTCCGGAAGATCCTTTTACAGGGTTGGCCACGCCCGACCAGCTTGCAAAAGACTGGGATATCGCGGCACTGGAACAATTCGACCCGACGCCCGAGCCATCGGCGGATGCGCTTTTGCAGGATGCACTGGCTGCCGAAGCTGCCGCTTTGGCAATTCAGGGTGTGTCCCAGGTATCGGACGCTGCGGCCGCCTATGGCACCCACCGCGTGCATCTGGCCGCCACAAATGGCTTTTCCGGCGGGTATTCTCGCAGCAGCCGCTCGACCTCTTGCGTGGCCATCTCTGGCGAAGGCACGGGGATGGAGCGTGATTACGACGGCGACAGCCGAACGTTTCAAAACGACCTGCGCAGCCCCGGTGAAATTGGCCGCACAGCAGGCGAACGCGCCGTTGCTCTGATTGGGGCACAAAAGCCCGCGACAGGCACGTTCCCTGTTCTGTTTGACGAGCGGATCTCGTCTTCGCTGATCGGTCATCTGTTGGCCGCCAGCAACGGCGCCGCCATTGCTCGTGGTGCGTCATGGCTGAAGGACAGTCTGGGAGAGCAGGTGTTGCCTGAACACTTGTCGCTTATCGAAGACCCGCACCGCCCACGTATCTCGGGCTCTCGTCCGTTTGACGCCGAAGGATTGCCAACACAGCGAAGGGCCGTCGTTGAAAACGGAGTGCTGACTGGTTGGACACTGGATTTGGCCAGCGCACGGAAATTGGGCATGGCTTCGACCGGAAATGCGGCGCGTGGCGTGTCTGGCCCGCCGTCGCCCAGCAACTGGAACCTGAGCTTGACCCAAGGCACGCACAGCCGGGACGATCTGCTGCGTGACATGGGAACCGGCCTGCTGGTGACCTCGATGATCGGATCGACGATCAACCCCAATACCGGCGACTACTCACGTGGGGCATCAGGCTTTTGGGTCGAAAACGGGGAAATCACCCACCCCGTCAACGAATGCACGATCGCTGGCAATCTGCGTGAAATGCTGAAACGGATTATTCCGGCAAATGACGCACGTACGTACTTGTCCCGCGTGGTGCCATCGATCCTGATCGAAGGAATGACACTTGCCGGCACCTGACCTGCAACTGCTGATTGACGCCGCATTAGAGGCCGGAAAGATCGCCACTCGGTTTTCGGGGACCACGGCGCAACGCTGGGATAAACCCGACGGAGCCGGCCCGGTGACCGAAGCAGATCTGGCCGTCAACGCGATGCTTGAGCAAATGCTGCCCGCAGCGCGTCCGGGGTATGGCTGGTTGAGCGAAGAGACCGAGGATTCAGCTGACAGGCTGTCGAAAGACCGTGTTTTCATCATTGATCCCATCGACGGCACCCGCAGCTTTGCCGAAGGCTCGCGGACCTGGGCCCATTCCTTGGCCATCGCCGAACAGGGCGAAGTGACGGCCGCTGTGATCTACCTGCCTTTGCGAAACCTGCTTTATGCCGCAGCAAAAGGTCAGGGTGCCACGCTCAACACCGAAAAGATCCGGGTCAGCGAACTCGGTGTGTTGGAAAGCGCCGAGGTGTTGGCCGCGAAACCCAACATGCAGCCGCAACACTGGCGTCAGGGGCAGGTACCCGAGTTCAAACGGAACTACCGGCCATCTCTGGCCTATCGCATGGCCCTTGTTGCACAAGGTCGATTTGACGGGATGATGACCCTCAGGCCCAGCTGGGAATGGGACATCGCCGCAGGTGATCTGATAATACGCGAAGCCCTCGGCAGGTGTTCGGACCGCGCGGGGCTGCCTCTGCGGTTCAACAATGAAACTCCGCGTCTGAACGGTGTGATCGCTGCGGGTTCAGGTGTTTATGGGCTACTGTCGGAACAACTCGAACCGGAAAGCCCTGGAATCGCACCATGAGCAAGCCACGCTCGTTAAGCCTTGCCGCCTATCGCGTGCTGTCCTGGGGTATGCAGAATACCGCCAGCAACGGCGATATTGCGCGCCCCGAGGGCGAGGTTCTGTGGTTGCACATAAATGCGTGGGAACGTCACCGCGCTATTGTTGATTTTTGCCAGCGGTTGCAGCAGACGCGCCCCAATCTGTCGGTGGTTCTGACCGCGCCACCCGATGCAGATCTGACAAGATGGGCCAGCAGCGGATACCCTTTGGTCAACCTGCCCGCCGAACAAACCGGGGCCGCGCGCGCGTTTCTGGACCATTGGCAGCCGGATATCGGAATTTGGGTCGGGGGCAGCCTGATGCCCAACCTGATCACACGCGCTGAGGAACGTGGGATTCCCATGATGCTGATCGAAGCACAGGCGGACGTGAAAATCGCGCGCGGCGGCCGCTGGCTGCCCGATATCACAAGATACACGATTGACTGTTTTCAGACGATCCTGTGTACGACACCGGAAATCGCCCGCCAAATTCGGCGATTGGGCATCGCTTCGAACAAGGTGCAAGAGGCACCGCCCCTTCATGTCAGCCCAAACCCGCGCCCATGGCCCGAGGACGAGTTGATCGAAGTAAACCATGCGCTGTCTGGCCGACCGGTCTGGTTGGCGGCGTGGGTCCAGGACAAAGAATTCATCTCGGTCCTCAGCGCCCATAGACAGGCAATGCGCATGCTGCCGCGTTTGGCATTGGTATTGCAAGTGGCCGACATTACAGAAGCCGGGCCGTTGCACCGGCGGCTTGAGGCGATGGATCTGCGATGCACCAACTGGGACGAAAGCGGAACGATCGAGGACATGACTCAAGTGATCCTGTCCGCCGTGCCCGAGGATCTGGGCCTGTGGCACCGTGTATCGCCGGTGACCTTCATGGGCAGCTCACTGGAACGCGGTGCCGGAGGCGCAGACCCGCTGGTCGCCACAGCGCTGGGCTCCGCCGTGATCCACGGCCCGTTTGTGCACAGCCAACAACAGCTATACGATCAGCTAGACCGGGCGGGGGCCGCGCGCACCGTCAGATCCGCCACCGAGCTGGGCGATGCAGTGGTGGAACTGTTGGCACCGGATCAGGCCGCCAATATGGCGCTGGCCGGGTGGCAGATCGTAACCGAAGGTGCGCCGCAAGCGGATCACCTGATCGACATGATTCAGGACTATCTGGATCAGCGGAGTGCAGACGATGCGAGCACCTGATTTCTGGAATACCGCCCCGGATCGGCTGGATTTGCGCGCTCGCATGCTGGCACCGCTTGGGCAGCTCTATGCCGGGGCAACGGCGCGTCGGGTCGCCTCGGAACCCGGTATTAACCCAGGCGTTCCTGTCATTTGCATTGGCAACCTGAACGCGGGCGGCACTGGCAAGACCCCAACCGTGATCTGGATGATCGAGCAATTGCGCGATGCCTGGCATGAGACACATGTGGTCACCCGCGGCCATGGCGGCTCGCTGGAAGGGCCGGTGCGCGTGGACCCCGGCAAGCATACCGCGGCGCAGGTCGGGGATGAGCCCCTGTTGCTGGCGGCTTTTGCCGATGTCTGGGTCGCCAAAGACCGCGCTGCTGGAGCAAAGGCAGCCGCCGCGGCGGGTGCCACAGTCATCGTGCTGGACGACGGCTTTCAAAACCCCTCGGTGGCCAAGGATTTCTCGGTCATTGTGGTGGACGCGGCACGCGGGTTCGGAAATGGACTGTGCTTACCGGCTGGCCCCCTCAGGGAACCGGTGGAAGTCGGGTTACAGCGCGCTGATCTGGTGCTGTCCCTTGGCGAAGCTGATGCCCAAATCGAGTTTGCCGAACGCTGGGGGAAAAAACTGTCCGTCCCACATGCGACCGGCGCGGTTGAGCCGCTGCAAACCGGCATGGATTGGAGCGATACGCCCGTTCTCGCCTTTGCAGGAATCGGACACCCCGAAAAGTTCTTTGCCACTTTGCGCCAACAAGGCGCGACCTTGCTGCGGGCCGAGGCATTGGATGATCACCAGCCGCTGACACCCGCCCTTATGACCCGTCTTGAAAACGAAGCCCGCTTGTTGCGCGCGCAAATGGTCACCACGGAAAAAGACGCCGTTCGCCTGCCCGCTACATTTCGCAGCAAGGTCATCACGCTTCCGGTTCGTCTGAAGGTCGATGAGGCGGACAAGGTCAGGCAGATGCTTCTGCAGATCGCCCCGTCGCCCTGAAGGACGACCGGCCCGGATTGAGCCGGTCGTAAAAGCAATTAGCTGCCCAGTTCGTCTTCGATCAGCTTTTTGAAGCCGTCATAGGACTGATTCTCTACCGGCTTGCCATTCACGATGAAGGACGGGGTCGCCTGAATACCATCGCGCTCGGCGTTTTCCTGATACCATGCGACCAGCGTCTGCGCCCGGGTGCCGTCCTGCAGGCAGGCTTCAAGCTGATCATTGTCGATACCAGCTAGACGCCCGATTTTACGCAGCTCGTCCACGATTTCAGCGGGACCACCGGCTTTGGTCCACTCGGACTGTCCTTCGTAGATCAGGTCGGAGATGCCAAAGAACTTTTCGGGCCCGCCGCAGCGCGCAACCATCGACGCCCACAGGCCATAACGGTCAAAGTAGACCTCGCGATAGATGAACTTCACCTTACCTGTGTCGATAAAATCCTTCTTGAGCTGCTTGTACGCTCCCGAGTGGAAATTCGCACAATGCGGGCAGGTATAGGACGCATATTCGATGATCTCGACTGGTGCGTCCTCGGCACCCAGAGTCATCTCGACGATGGTCGAGGTGTCCAGATTTGCCTCTTGCGCCTCGGCGCTGCTGATCAGCGGATAGGCGGGGTTGGAATTTGACTGCGACAGCCAATAACCGCCAGCGGCCACGGCGACGGCCGCACAAATTCCGGTTGCAATACGGCTCATTTCTCAGCCCTTTCTCAGCGTTTTTGCTTGGATAAAACGTTACGGCCCAGACGTTCAAGGGCTGCGCGCAGATCACCATCGTGAATTTCTTGCGCAGCGCGGTCTGCCTCGGCTGCTATTTCTGGTTCGATCTTGGGTTTCGCTTGTTTCGGCTTGTGGTCGAAACTGGCCTGCCCCTCGGCAAATCCTGTCGGAGCGGTCTGGGTGATGCGCACCCGGCTGATGGCGTTATAGCCATAAACCGCGTTCACCTTGCCGCGCAATTGTTCCTTCTGCATCTCCAGCATCGGGGCCTGCGGGCCGTTGGTCAGAACCGTCAGCGTGGCACCAATACCACCCTTCCCGTAACCCACTTTTACCGGTCGCGCGATAGCGGCCATATCCTGTCCAACGATCTCGGACCAATGGGTCAGCAGGCGTGATACGGCAAAGCCCCGGCTTTCACCGGCGCGCCTGATCTGGTCGTTCAGCAATGTCGCGGTGCGTTTGAACCCGCGGGTCGAAGAACGTCTGCGCTGCATCTGGTTTCCAACTCCTGCGCCGCTATTGTAAAGGGCAGAACAACAGGCGCCAGCGAAACCCGACAGGGAGATAGATAAAACTTGCGTGACTCCGGTGAATTTGACGTGAGCAGTGCGCTGCTGGATTGGTACGACCGCCATGCCCGCGAGATGCCTTGGCGCGTAGCCCCAGCCGATCGGGCTGCGGGCGTGATGCCCGACCCCTATCGCATATGGTTGTCCGAGGTCATGCTGCAGCAGACCACTGTTGCGGCTGTGCGCGACTATTTCGTGCGATTCACAACCCGCTGGCCAACGGTTGAAGCGCTGGCGGCGGCACCCGACGATCAGGTTATGGGGGAATGGGCGGGGCTTGGCTACTATGCTCGCGCCCGCAATTTGTTGAAATGCGCCCGGGTCGTGGCCGAACAGCATGGTGGAACGTTCCCCGATACCTACGACGCGCTCGTCAATTTGCCGGGGATCGGTCCCTACACCGCCGCAGCAATTTCCGCCATCGCCTTCGACCGGTCCGAAACCGTGTTGGACGGCAACGTGGAACGGGTTATGGCTCGCCTCTATGACATTCACGACCCTTTGCCCGGTTCAAAACCGCAACTGAAAAAGCATGCGGCTGCGCTTACGCCTATCACTCGACCGGGTGACTATGCGCAGGCGGTCATGGACTTGGGGGCAACAAACTGTACACCAAAATCTCCGGCCTGCGGTATCTGCCCGGTGCAAGCCGCCTGCGCCGCTCGCGCCGCTGGAACGCAATCCGATTTGCCACGCAAGACACCAAAAAAGCCCAAACCCACGCGATACGGCCATGTCTATATAGCCCAAGGCGATAACGGAGCCTTTCTGATGGAACGTCGTCCCGACAAGGGGCTGCTGGGTGGCATGCTGGGTTGGCCGGGATCAGAATGGTCAGACGGCCCGGCCGAAGCACCGCCCTTTCCCTGCGAATGGCAGGTGCTGCCGGGCGAGGTACGCCATACCTTTACCCACTTCCACCTGATCCTGCGCATCTGGACGGCCAAGCTGCCGGTCGGCTGGTCGCATGACGATCTGATTGTCATGGAAAAACACACTTTCCGACCCAGTGATCTGCCAACTGTTATGCGCAAGGCCTATGATCTCTGGCGCTCTACGTAACCCATTGTGTGGCATTGCCGGGTGGGGCTAGTCTGCCCACAGTTTCTCGGAGCGAAACGATGATCGCATCAGACAGTCTGTCACGCTGGCAAGCGGCATTGCCCTTCTGGATGTCCTTCCTGCTGATCCCCGTCATCTGGCTTACCGCCGTTGCCGGAGGCTGGTGGGTCTTGCTTGTGCCTCTTTCGACTTGGTGGGCGTTTGCAGTTCTGGATCGGCTAACGGGGCTGAACCTTGAAAATGCCGATCCGGACACGCCGGACGGCGGTCTCAAATGGTACATTCTGCTGACCAAGGCATGGGCCCCGATTCAGTTTCTCACGCTGTTTGGGTTGCTCTGGTACGCCACACATACCGATCACCTGTCTGTTTTTAGCAAGATTGGGTTGTTCTTCGGGATGGGTGTGATCTCGGGCACCATCGGGATTAACTACAGCCATGAACTGATGCACCAGAAAGGGCGGTCAGAACGTTGGCTGGGTGATATTCTACTAGCCATGGTGCTGTATTCTCACTTCCGGTCAGAACACCTGCTTGTACACCACCGCTATGTCGGGACGCCCCGCGATCCGGTCACTGCGCGGTATAACGAAGGATTTCACCGCTTCTATCCACGCGTCCTGTGGCAGTGCCTTCGCTCTGCTTTCCGCGCGGAGCAGGACAAACTGGCGCGCAAACAACGCCCTTGGATCGACCCGGCAAATCCGTTCTGGCGCTATTGGGCGTTGCAGACGGGCATGCTCGCGCTGGCCTTCGTGGTTGGCGGATGGTCGGGCGTCGCCCTGTTCCTGATACAGGCCGGCGTCGCCATTTGGCAGCTGGAGCTGGTGAACTACGTCGAACATTACGGCCTGACCCGCAAACACCTGGGCAAGGGCAAATACGAGCACGTCCAGCCGCGCCATTCCTGGAATGCCTCACAAAAAGCGTCGAATTGGCTGCTGATCAACCTACAGCGCCATTCCGACCACCACTACAAACCAAACCGGCGCTTTCCGTTGCTGCAGCATCACTCGGAAGATGCAGCCCCACAACTGCCCTACGGCTATCCGATCATGACGGTTGCTGCGATGATCCCACCGCTGTGGCGCCGCGTCATGAACCCCCGCGTCAGGGCATGGCGGCGTCAATATTATCCAGAAGTCACCGACTGGAAGCCGTACAACAAATCGCTCAACCCGTTGCCGCGGTCCTGACCGCAGCGCGCGCCAGCGCGCTGCCCGGCCCAACGGGATGACCCGCATCTTTGATGCGTGGCAGATCGGCGGGAGCCACCCGTCCTACCGCACCCAGATATCCATAGAGCCCTGAACCCCACGGACCGGCTGGTTCTCATGCCTCACGAAACCTGCTGTCAGGTCGGTAGCGTTGTTGCCTTCTTGTATCACCTGTGCCCGCACCGCATCACTCAGCACCACGCGCGCGCCCAGTTCCCGCGTCAGCGCCTCAAGTTTGGCAGAGACATTCACCGCATCCCCGATAACCGCAAATTCCAGTCGGTTCGCTCCGATGTCCCCCAAAACCACCGAACCGTAGTGAACACCGATCCCCACGTGAATCTCGGGCTCGCCCGCGCGCCGCCGTTCAATGTTCCAACGATCGATCACGCCCACCATATCACGGGCACAGGCGACCGCGTTGCTGGCATCCAATGGGGTCGGCACCGGTGTGCCGAAAGTCGCCATCAATCCGTCCCCCAGATATTTGTCCAACGTGCCATGATGGCGAAACACTTCGGTTTCCATTCGGGCGTGAAACCCGCGCAAAACTTCAATGACGTCATAGGGGTCGCGCCCGGCAGCGAATTTCGTGAACCCCACGATGTCGATGAACAAAACGGCGATGTCTTCTTTGCGAACCTGCTTGAGCGGCTCATCATTCTGGCTGAGCTCGTCCACAACGTTCGGAGAGAAATATCGCGACAGGTTTGCCCGTTCCCTTTCAAGCCCGGCATTTGTCATCAACAATCGATTGAGCCGCCGCATCGAGATACCAAGCGTAACCGCAACCATCAGGAATACGATCACCTGCTGAATACGCTGAGGGACCATAAAACTGTTGGGATCCAGCAGTTCCGCAACATCCGGATATCCGGCCAATGCCTCGTACACGCGCTCACTGATGCCCGGAATTGGCGTAGCCACCCACCAGGCGATGATCCAGCCTACCGTCCACATCGTCGCTGTCCATGTGCCGATTGCCACGACCGTGCGCCACGAATAGGCCAGAGTTCCCGCTGCCAGAATGATGAAGAAATACTGGAAGTTGTCGAACCGGTATTGCATTGCCAGCGGTCGAACATCATCGCTGAACGGGTTCGGCACGATCATCCCCAAAGTCATGATCAGCAAGTCGACGAAGATCAGCAAAAGCTCGACCCGTGACTGGCCCACGCTGCCAGCCCGCCGGATCAGCCAGCCATTGGCGCAAATCAATAACAGGATGAAGTGATACCACAGAACGTCCCAATGGGGGTTCAGGTAGATCAACAAAATGCCAGTCAGGCCCATCGCTACCCAGCGGGCGCGGACAGCCAGTTCCAACCCTTCGCGCTTGTGCCGTTCCAGCGCAGCCTCGGTGTACTTGTTGTCCAGATCATATTTGTCGGGCTGTGTCACAAAAAACCGCCCAAATCGGGTTTCGCTGGCTGTGGTATCCGACATTGCCAAGGTTCCTTCCGTGAGCAGCAGGACAAGGAATCTAATATCGGAACTGAATGAAGAATAAAACAAAAGACCCCGCCGAGATCGGCGGGGCAAGGCGTAGTGCCTTGTGTCAGGCCACAGGCACCGGCGGTATTCTTGAAATCAGTTGTGCATCTCGGACCGGATCTGCTGACGCAAAACGTCGATCGGCACCGTTTTGCCATCGCGTTTGAAGCACCAATAGGTCCAGCCATTGCATGAGGGCGCGTTTTCCAGATGCGCCCCGACCTGGTGGATCGAGCCTTTGACGTTGTCGCCCACCAGCGTTCCGTCCGCACGCACTTTGGCTTTGTGACGCTGATTCATGGAATAAAGCTCTTCACCCGGACGCAACATACCGCGTTCAACCAATTGGCCAAAGGGCACGCGCGGCTCAGCGCGTTTGCTTGCGCTGACTTCCAGCGCTTCCCGGTCGAATTTGCGGACTTTCGAGATACGCTTCTCGGCAACCTTGCGATAGCTTTCCTCGCGCTCAATCCCGATAAATTCGCGGCCCAGCATCTTGGCAACGGCACCGGTTGTGCCCGTCCCAAAAAACGGGTCCAGAATAACATCACCGGGGTTGGTCGAACCAATCAGGACACGGTGCAGCAGCGATTCCGGCTTTTGCGTCGGGTGCGCCTTGTCGCCGTTTTCATCCTTGAGGCGTTCATGTCCGGTGCAGATCGGCAGAACCCAGTCGCTGCGCATCTGCACGCCTTCGTTCAGCGCCTTCAGCGCTTCATAATTGAACGTGTACTTAGCACCCTCACGCTTTGAGGCCCAAATCATCGTCTCATGCGCATTGGTAAACCGCTTGCCACGGAAATTCGGCATCGGGTTCGATTTGCGCCAGACAACATCGTTCAGAATCCAGTATCCGGCGTCCTGCAGGGCTGTACCGACGCGAAAAATGTTGTGGTAGGACCCAATCACCCAAATCGCGCCATTGGGCTTGAGGAGACGATGCGCCGCTTTCAGCCATTCGCGGGTGAACTGATCATAAACACCAAAGCTTGAAAACTGATCCCAGTGATCGTCGACCGCATCAACCTGGCTGTTATCGGGGCGGTGCAACTGGCCTTTGAGTTGCAGATTATACGGCGGATCCGCGAAAATCAGATCAACCGACTCCGCAGGCAGACTGTTCATCACATCGATGCAGTCGCCAGACAGAATCGTGTTTAAAGGGAGCGTTTTCACGCCCTTTTTGGTGGTTGTTGTCATTTTACTGCCTCAAGTATCCACGGCGCTTTTGCGCTCATTTGGTTGAGACAAGGATGAGTCAAAGTCGATTCGCCGTCAATTTCTTTTTTGAATCAGCGGCTTACGATTTACTCTTGATACAAGATATTGTGTACCGGCTTGAATGAACGCCTATGATGTGGGGTCACACCAAGATTTCGCAGCGCTTCTCTGTGTTGTTTTGACGGATAGCCTGCGTTCTTCTCCCATCCGTAGCCGGGATGCTGTTGCGCCAAATCCACCATCAGTTGATCGCGCCAGTTTTTGGCAATGATAGAAGCCGCCGCAATCGACACCGAATGCGCATCCCCTTTGACAACTGCCTGCGCCGGGATCGTCAAACCGCGAGGGATCATGTTTCCGTCAATCAGCAGATAGTCCGGCGGAGGATCAAGGGCCGCAACCGCTCGTTCCATCGCCAGATGCGAGGCACGCAAGATGTTGTGTTCGTCAATCTCGGCAACCGAGGCTTCAGCTATCGCAAATTCAGCCCGGTCGCGAACCGCGATATCCAAAACAGCCCGTCGTTTCGCCGTCAGTTTCTTGGAATCGTTCAGCCCCTCGGGAATATCTTCGGGGTTCAGGATCACGGCGGCGGCAACCACAGGCCCGGCCAATGGCCCACGGCCCACCTCATCCACACCGGCAATGCGCAGATATCCTTGCGCCACTGCCGCCTGTTCAATCGAATAATCTGGCGTTGTCATACCAACCGAAAACCGCGTTTCGCGCCCCACCGCAAGACAAAAAAGAGAGGGCGGCTTGTGCCACCCTCTCCTGCGCGGCGCTTCTGTGGCACCGCTCCTGCTCGAAAGTGATTACTTGTAAACGACGCGGTATCCCTTCTGGCGCAGGCATGCGGGTTCATATGCCCGATTCACCTTATTGCCGTTCCAGAAACCGACCTTGCACTCTTGCGGCAGGCTGTTGGCATGTTTGTAGTGCTTCTTGAGGCATTTCGGAGCCAGAAGCGGGTGATTGTTCGAATAGGCGCTATACTTGCGCAGGCATTTCTGCGGCAGATCATACCGCGCGACGTGTTGCGGCAAGGGGCGCACTGGGTAACTGGGCTGGGCCACATAAGGCTGAGGCGTATAGGTCTGATGACGCGTCGTCCGGTCCTTGCGTTTTTCCTTGTTATAGTAGTGGACCCCGGCACCGATGATCGCGATGGCAGCAAGCCCGCCAAGGATGTCCTTGGCATCCGCCGCCCGCGCCTGCGAGGCTGAGACGCCGGTGATGGTGATAGCGGTGGCAACGATAAAAGCGATGAACTTCCGGTGCATGATGCGTGTCCTTCCTGGTGTTTCGGGGCGATCCGGCACAGACCGCAAACGTGATGCCCCAACACTGGGTCCGCACCCTTCGGACAAGCAATAACGGGCGGTTGTTATCCGATATCACGCCCCTCAAACCCCTTAGGTTATTGAATATCGTGCAAACCCATGCGCAGGATGCAGCCTATGAAACCGATCCTCTCTTCTCTGGCCGTTGCGGCCCTGATATCGCTTGGTACCGCCGCGTCGGCAGAGTGCTATGCGGACTACAAGGCCAAGCAGGACAACCCCCTGCGGCTGCATTATGGCGTGATGCAGGTTTCGGCCTGTGACAAAGGCCAGGCCCAACAAGAAGTCGCGCAACGCCTTAGCGCGTCGGGCTGGACCTTGTTGAACGTCATGTCTGTCTTTGGGCCGGAAGGATTGGATAAAAGGAAGGCCAATGCCGGACAATTCTATCTCCGTTACTGATACCCGGCGTTCTGGTACTAGACTGGTTGGCGCAGGCATCGCGGCGATCATCCTGATTCTCGTCACTGCCGCCATCTTTTTGTTCTGGACCCTGCCGGACGCCAACGCCTTTAACGCGCGCGTTGAACGGCTGTTTGTCGAAAGCGATCTGACCTCGCAGACTGAAATTCGCCTATTGGAGATATTGGCTCAGTCCGGCACCGCCTTTGCCGATACACTGTCCAGCTATCGTATGGTGATATTTGTATTGCTTGTCTTTGCCAGCGCCATGCTTGTGACGGCGCTGGTTTTTCTGGTGATGCTGGTGATGCTGAACCGCCGGATGGCGCAAATTGAACGAACTGGTATTCAAGTGACATCCTTGCTGATCAGTCGCGAGGAAAACACCGTCTACCTGAACAATATGGATTTCAAACTGACCCCCGCAGCGATGGAGACATTGTCCGTCCTGGCGGAGTCTCGACTGGACGATGAGGTTCTGTCCGGTGTTCAGATCGAGGCGATGATCTCGGGCAAAAGCGCCGCCGACTGTGACGAAGCTGCCGGTGCTACCCGGATCAAAAGGTTGCGTGATGCCCTGGGTAATCAGATGGTCAGCGAGTTGCTGGTCAAGAACATCGCCAAGAAAGGCTATATGCTGTCCATCGAAAAGGATGTAATCCAGATGGTCTGATCCGACGGGGTTTCGCAGCTATCGAACAATAAAAATGCCGAGACCGCCCCTTGGAAATCCCCTTCACAAGGCCCATCCTATAGTGACCCCGGGCCAGGGAGGAGGATGATGAACGTCCACGCCACAGCAAGACCAAAAGGCTATGGGATCTCGGTCGAACGGTTAAGCGGTAAAATTGCGATTTACCGGGACCAGGACCTTTTAGCCGAAAGCAGCAACGCCAAAGTCATGTACGAAACGCGGCTTCCGCCGACGATCTACATCCCGCGCGAGGACGTGCTGGTGGATCTCAGCGACGAGACCGAACTGCAAACGTTTTGCCCCTTCAAGGGCACTGCGACCTATCACGACATCATCCTGGATGGTGAGCGGCTGGCCAATTCCGTTTGGGCCTATGAGGAGGCCCTTCCAGAAAGCGCCGCCATTCAGGGGCATATCGGATTTTTGCCCAACGCGTATACCCGGATCGATTTGGGCGATAACCAGCTCCGAGAACCCGAAGACGGCAATATCAGTGGTCCTTTGATCGATTGGCTGATGCGTGGGGCGTCTGCGAATGACACGCCTGAGGCATTCACCAAAGCGCTGGCCGAGAAAATGCTGGAACATGGGATCGCCATCCAACGTCTGAGCATCCTGACATGGTCCCTGCATCCGCTGATAGCGGGCAAGCACTACATCTGGGAAAAGGGCGAGGCCGAGATATCGACCAATGTTCCGACCTACGAAATCCACGACCACCCGGCATATATCAACAGCCCATTACGTCATGTGTCGAACGGGCTGGGCGGCGTGCGGCAGCGGCTGAACGAGGAGAACCCCCACAATAGCTTTCCAATCATGGAGGACTTGCGTGAAAAAGGGGCGACCGACTATGTCGCCATGCCGTTGCCGTTCTCGGATGGACGTACCAACGTTCTGACCCTGACCTGCGATCACCCGGACGGGTTCACGACGGAAAACCTTGGGCTGGTGTTCGAATGCTCGCTGGTCATCGCCCGGTTTTATGAGGTCTTCATGCAGCGCGAGAACGCTCAGGTTCTGCTTGAAACCTATGTTGGCAAACGCTCGGGCGCGCGCGTCTTAGGGGGTGAGATCCGGCGCGGTGACGGGGATGAAATTGATGCCGCCATCATGTTCTGTGATCTGCGCAATTCGACCAGCTTGGAAGAGAAACTGGGACGCACCGATTACATAAACCTACTGAATGACTTTTTTGAAACCGTTTCTGGTATCGTGCACGAAAACGGCGGCGAAGTCCTGAAGTTCATCGGTGACGCGGTCCTTGCCGTATTTCCAGCGGGTGAGGATTCAAAAAACGCCCGCGAAAACGCACAGCGAAGCGCCATCAACATCGTAGAAAAGTTGGGAGAGTTGCGCCAGTCAGGTTCCGACAACCATTGTGATTGCTCAATCGGGGTTGCCTACGGGCGCGTGACCTACGGCAATGTTGGCTCACGTGAGCGGCTGGACTTTACCGTGATCGGACAAGCCGCGAATATCGCTGCGCGTCTGGGTGAATACGGAAAAACCAAAAACCACAGGATTGTGGTATCTGCCGATATTGTGCCCGCCTGCGCCAATGCCCTGCCGCTTGGCGACGTCAAGCTGCATAACGTTTCCCAACCGGTCGAGTCTTATGCTCTCAGAACTTCCGCAGATGCCGTTCTGAACGCTTAATATACAAAAAGCGCGCAGTTCAATTCAATCAGGGCCACCCGACATTGTTTCTGGTGGTAGTCGCGTGTCCGAAACACTTTTTGCCTTAGACACCAAGCAGGATCAGCGCGGTCTGCGCCGGGGAAATCGCGCTTTCAAGCTGAGCGATTTGACTACGGGCAAGAAATTGATCTGTCAGCCGCTCTATGGCGGCCTTTTCCTCGAATTGGGCCAGATCATCGGACCCGGTCAGCCCTGACAACCTGTCTTTGAATACTTCCAACTGTCTGTCGATGTTCAACTGGCCAAAGCTGGACGGCAACCCAAGTGCCGTCTCCATCATGCGCCGCAGCGGTGGCAGGCTCATCAAATCGAACCATTTGGTATCTTTGCTGCCCGTCTTTTGCGCCAGATCACCCAGCGCATGCTGGGCATACAAAGCGATACGCATCGTTTCATCTGATTCACCCACAGCAATTTCAAATCGCGACACAACACTGTCACGTGCAATCTCTTCCATGTTGGTGATCAGACCGGTTTTGCGCACCTCGCCCGGCCCAAACCCAAACGCCTCGGAAAACTGCCGGTACCTTTTGTCGGACAGACGATTGGACAACGCATCCTGGGCCTTGGTCCCGTCGGAAAGGATCTTCTGGATGAAATAGCGATTGTCCAGGTCGGATTCCAACCCAAAGGCGCCTAGTGCAACTTGCAACAGCCGGCGATCGGACACCAATTCCTCCGCTGTTTGGACCTTTTTGATCTTCTCCAAAAAGTACTCACTGTCCCTTTTGTTGACAGAGGACGAAGAAAAACTGTCGATCTGCGCGTCATATGTCCGCTGCAGGATTCGCCAGCCGACAATGCCGCCCGAAGGTATGACCGGCTGGAACGTCATTACTGGTAGGCCATGAGCCGCTCTTCGCGGGGCAGCAGCGCGCGCAAGGCTTTAAGGCATTTGTAAAACTGCTGATCCAGAAGCGCCTGCGTTGCCTCGGACAGAACCCGGCGACTGTCGGCGTCAGTAAAGACCTGGCTCAGCTCTTCGACGCGCCGTAACAATTGTTGGCGTGCCTGATCGGGTTCCATATCTCCAGACAGCACAAGTTGAGCAGCATAGCAGACACGTCGAACCGGAGTGTTCACCTGGTCCGGGTGGATCGCATCCCGCAGGCGCAGTACATTTGCCTCAGGTGTCATGATCGAAAACCGACTACGGCGGTCTCCATTTTCCACGACTACACCGTTGATCAAAACCCGTTCTTTCGGCGCCAATTTCAAAACCAACCCTGCCATCAGGTAGCCCCCGTTTGGCGAAGACCGCGCAGAACCGCCATGTTGATCTCCAACAATGGCTCAACCGAGGCTTTGTTCCCCAATACCTGGCTACTGTGCTGTTCGGTGAATTCCGCCAGATAGAATATCCGCGCACGCAGATCATTTGGCAGCGCATTGTCTGAGTCCGTGACGCCACTGGCCAGAACGGTCCACAGTCGCCGGTTTTCGTGCAAAGCCTGCACAAACGCGCCGAAATCTGATTTTTGACGGGCCGCGGCGGCCTTGAGACTGCGCGTGATTTTCGAGATCGCTTCGTATTCCGTATCGCGCGGGGTGCGCGTTGGCGCGGCGGTCTGTGCATATGCTCGTTGTGCGAGGGCTTGCGGGGTCACTTAATATCCTTCCGGTAATCTGCCACTTGGCGGTCAGTATCGGGGCGCGTTGCCGCGCCCCGACCATGTTCCTTAACTTAGCGGAACAGTGACAGAATCGACTGCGGTGCCTGATTTGCGATCGACAGCGACTGGGTTGCCAGCTGTTGCTGAACCTGAAGCGCCTGCAGACGTGCCGAGGTTTCTTCCATATCCGCATCGACCAATGACCCGATTCCGGATTTGAACGAATCCGCCAGGTTCGAAATGAACTCCTTCTGCGTTTCGATCCGACCTTGCGAAGAACCAAAAGCCGCCGATGCATCGATCGATGTGTCAATCAGCGTCTCGATTGTGGCCAACGCGGCCGTAGCACCTGCACCGGTTGAAACATCAATGCCCGTCAATGCGCCAAGACCGCCTGAACCCGCGTTCACATACTGAGCCGAGAACGAAATGTCCGTGCCGGTGGCATTGGCAACGGACAAGGTGCCCGCGGTGCCCGAGTCATAATCAACAGTCAGACCCGTGATACCAAGTTCATCAATTTTCGCCTTCAAACCCACTGCAACGATATCGCCGGTCGTAGAGGCCGCAGCATCCGTTGCAGAAACCGTGTAGGATACGACCTGATCGTCGATCGCCAACACAACCTTGTCACCTGCAGCAAACGCACCACTGGATTCATCCGTTACCAGCGCAGTTGCCGAAGTTGTGCCGTTGTCAATCGTCGCACCAACGCGGTCGTTGCCGGTGGAAGACCCGGTCGAACCGTCAAACACCTGAGCCGCCGTGTACCCGCCGGTAGAAAGGTCCTGACCCGCAACAGTGATAGACGACGCGGTCACGTTGCCAGAGTTGTCCCGGTCAAGAGACGCCAGGATCGAAGCGGAACCCGCCGAGCCGTTAACCAGGTTGAGGCCGTTGAATTGCGCGGCGTTAACAACCGAGTTTATCTGGCCCTTTAACGCGGTGACATCGTCGTTGATCTTGTCGCGATCTACGTTGTCTTCCTGTGCTGCAACGATCTTGCTTTTCATCTGAGACAGCAGATCGGTGACCGTTTCGGACGCGTTACGCGCAACCGCTACGGTGGACTCACCCAGTGCCAGGCTGTCTTTGATCGCGTTGAAGCCTTTGACATCCGATTCCATGACCTTGGAAATCGCCCAGACGGCCGAGTTGTCTTTCGCAGTCGCAACGTCCTTACCGGTGGAGATCGCGTTCCGCGTTGCCCCAAGATCCTTGTTGACCGACTTGAGAGTTTGCAGCGCAACCATGGCGCCATTGTTTGTCAGAATGCTGGACATTAGCTTTCTTCCTTTTCCGTTCGGGCCCTTTTCGCCCATGCTCATCCCGCCACTGGTGCGGGCTTTGACGTCTTTCTGATCGGTGCGATCCGCCGTCGGGCTGTTCGCGCCACCTGATTTGTCCAGGTGCCCGAACACCTTTGACGTCGATCCCCTAACGGAGTGCTAAAGCGCGGAATTCAGAAACCTCGGATTTGAATTAAACCCGTATCTATGCCCGTTTTTCCAGCTTGGCTTGATGGCGGACGGCGAATTCGCTGCGCTGCCCGTCCGCACCATAGGTGCTGAATTCCTGCCGCACGCGCCGTAACTCGGCCATGCGGTTGGCCACCGCGCGAATCCCTTCGGCGGCGCTGTTTAGTAACGCCTGATTCCGCTCGACCTTTCTTTGCAGGCGGATCAGCTCATCACTATCAGGGACATCAAGATCATTGAGTGCCCCAATCAGCTTTTCCTTTTCCGGAGCCGTATGATGCAGACAATCCAGATCGCCCTGCACCAGCGCGTTTCGCTCAAGCTCAAGAACGTCTTCGAGTGATTTTACTAGGTCGGTTTCAGACGTCTTTGGCATCGGTTTTCTCCATCATGGATTGGAACAGGGTTTCGGACAGGCCAACGCCACCGGATCTGGCCAGCGCACGGGCCTGATGCTGAACAAGAAATGAGGCAAACTGATCTTCGCCCGCACCGCCGCCAAAGGATTGGCGCGCTTTGCCCAGCCCGGCCGATTTCAACATCTCACTCAGAAACGAAGCCTCTAGTTCTATCGCCGCCTCCCGCAATTTCTGGGAATAGGCGGGGGGTTGAGATGGGGAGAGAGGCGGGGAAACCTTCATTGCTTTCTCCAAAAATTGCATCGAACTTTTTCGATCAAAAGCGAAAGCAGTTAAAATAAACGTAACTTCCTGCAGGCAGGTTTCCGGTCACACAACCGGAGTCGGAGCATAATGCCCAACCCTCTTTCAGTGATGTCATCCTCGCCAACCGCAACCGCCAAACCCCACGGAATCAATCCCGAGCAGGGGGATGAAAGTGGCGCTACGTTTGAGGCCGTGCTCAATCAACACAAAGGTGAGAACAAAGAAGAAGCAGCCGCTCTTACAGGCGCAGAACCGGACGTGGACGTTGAAACGGACGAGGCTGTCTTGCTTGAAGATGCAGAAGTGTCCGCTGATCTCAACCAGAGTGAGCGGACACCCCTTCTGGACACGCGTCTTGAAGTGGGCACAAAACGCGATCCCTCCGAAACACCCGTGTCAGCTGCGTTAACCGACCCGCGCAGTCCGAAAGTGCCTGAAACCGAGCAAACCGGCCTATCCAACAAGGTCGATAGACTGGATGCAGGCATCAATGATTCGCGCATAGTCACCCCGGATTTTCGGCACAGCGCGGCTTTGAGCCCTGCGTCACAACCAATTGCTGCGCGGGGAAAGGTGGACCTTGCGGCTTTTGCGTTGCAACCTGTGGGCGTATCCCGAAAAGAGACCGCAGACCGGACCGTTCATCCAGAGCGGCACCGGCATGAAACGCAACATCCGCCGCAAAGCAATCTTGCACCTCAACAAACGACCAACCCGGATCGCGCACCAAGCATCGCTCAATTGCAGATGTTCGCGCCGGAAAAAACCCGTGCTCAGACTGACGCGCCAGCATTTCACGAGGTCGAAGACGTTCACGCCCTCAGGGCAGATTCGCCCGTTTCGGCGGGGCGGGATCCGGTAACTTTTACACAAGCCATGGCACAGACTGCCCGGGCCGAGACAGCGCGCGCCGTCGCCGGGCAAATGGCTGCCGTCATCACCACACAGCCGAAATCCGGTTCCGTTGAAATCGCGCTGAACCCCGAAGAACTGGGGCGGGTGTCCATCATGTTGAACGGCCGCGATGACGGATTGCATCTGACAATTTCCGCCGAGCGCCCGGAAACCCTCGAGATGATGCGCCGTCATTTGGCGGTGTTGGAGGAAGAGTTCAAAAATTTTGGCTTAGGCGATCTGTCATTTGACCTCGGGACATCCGGAGACGCCGAACAGAATCAGGCCGGCCACCAGGAAGGATCGCCTGCTGAGACCGCGCAACTCACCGATTCCTCTTCAAACGCGTCACCCATTCCCAAAACCGGCCCCGTTGGCCGCATCGACATGAGGTTGTGAAATTGATTACCCCGACCCAATCCAACGCCCAACCGTCAGCCACAGTTCAAACCCAAGACGCGTCAAAGCAAACAGGTCTGGCATCAGACTTTGAGACATTCCTGACAATGTTGACCGTACAGGCCCAGAATCAGGACCCGTTGAAACCGTTGGATGCCTCGGAATATGCATCGCAACTGGCGCAATTCTCGATGGTCGAACAACAGGTTCAGACAAATGATTTGTTGGCGACACTTCGACAGGCGCTGGGTGGCGCAAATTTGGACAAACTCGGCAAATGGATCGGGATGGACGTGCGAGCGCCCGCGGCTTTCCAATATGAGGGCGAGCCTTTGACGCTGTTTGCCACACCCGCACCAGATGCTGACAAGGCGGTCATAGTCATCCGCGACAGTGACGGAGCCGTTGTCGATCGTGTGGCTGTTTCCACGACCGACGATAAAACGGTTTGGACTGGTCAGGGAAGCGATGGGCAGCCTCTGGCGGCGGGGAGTTACTCGGCCACACTGGAAAGTTATGATGGCGACGAGCTGTTATCGACACAGCTGGCAGAGACCTATGGCGAAGTTGTCGAAGCTCAGGTTACGGACAATCAGGTTATGCTGACCCTCGAAAGCGGGAAGGTTGTCGCAGCTACGACGGTAACCGGGGTCAGAGCCGGAACTTGATCTGCCGGGCAAGACAGTTCAAACCTTGGCAGATTCGACTCGCTAACTGCATTGGTGAAACTCCTGCCTGCCCCAACCCGCCCCCCTTCTGATCTGGTCGACGATCTGCGCGCCCGTGACTTTGTTCAGCCCGGCGCAGAGTTTCAAACGTTGTATGGCGGGCGAACAAATCAGGTCTGGAAAGTACTGGGTGGCAGCGGTGACAAGGTTCTGAAGCTGTATCGCGCAACACCGCGCAATCCGCTGTTTCGCAACGACCCGGAACTCGAAGCGCTATGCTTACGCACCCTTGAGCCAACCGGATTTGTTCCTCGCCTGCGTGCGACAGGAACACATGATACAGGCCATTGGGTGTTCTACGATCACGCTCCCGGATCACCGTGGCAAGAAAGGCCTGAGAGTGTCGCTGGTTTACTGAGTGAACTACACAGGCTTGATGTTTTGGTCCAAGCGCCGGATGGCTGCAATGGCAGTCGGGACCTGGCTGAACATGCCGAGCGTATTCTAAGCGTCTGCACCTCTGATACACGAGCACGGCTCGCGCAGCTGCGCCCCAAAGGCCATGTGCCCGCGACCGCACACACATGCCTGATCCATGGCGATACCGTGGCCGGAAACATCCTTGTCGCGGCGACTGGCATGACCCTGATCGACTGGCAGTGCCCGGCTTGGGGCGATCCGTGCGAGGACATTGCGATGTTCCTGTCGCCGGCCATGCAACGGCTTTATCGGGGCGCACCCCTAAGCGTGACCGAGGAAGAGCGGTTTCTGGCTGCATATGGTCACGATGAAACTGTCGCGCGATACCGGGATTTGCGCCCGTGGTATGCGTGGCGCATGGCTGCCTACTGTTTGTGGCGCATCGAAAACGGGGCCGCGGATTATGCCCAAACGCTCGAACTGGAAATCGCCGCGCTTTAGAGCGATAGCCGATCCGCGATTGCCATCGCGGCATAGGCGGGCGGCATCAAGGCGCGCCGCCAGAACCCAAGAGGAAACCGTCCCGGCGGCTGTGCAATCGGCGCGGGCAACTCGGTCTGTTTATCCAAAACCAGGCGGGCAAGGGCGCGCCCGCAATACGTCCCCATGGCAACGCCGTTCCCGTGATAGGCAAAGGCGGCAAACATTCCGGGTTGATCGGGAACCGGCCCGACATAAGGCGTCAGCTTGCGCGACAGGCACACCATTCCGGACCACATATGGGTCACATCCACTTCTTTCCATTCCGGAAACATGGCCTGAAAGTCCCGACGCATTGTCCGGCGAATGGCGGCCTCGGCCCGAGGGGACGACTGTAACCCTCCGCGCATGCCGAACAGGAACCTCCGATCAGGCATCAGGCGGAAATAGTGCAGCAGGTTTCGGGTGTCATAACACATCTGCTCCGAGGTCCACCCCTGCGCTTGCAACTCAGCGTCTGTCAGGGGCCGGGTCACCAGAACCGTGGATTGCGTGGGCATGTAGCGTCCCGACAACCAGGGCGGCATATCCTCGCTGGAGTATCCGTTCGTGCAAATCAGAACATTCGTGGCGCGGATTTGACCTGATCCGGATTCAATATCGAACCCGGCCTGAGTTTTCTTGATGGTTTCAACCGGCGATTTCTGGAAAATCTGTACGCCCCGCGCCTGGGCGGCCCCTGCCAAGCCAAACAGATACTTTCGAGGGTTAAGAGCGAAACCAACCGGATTTGTATATGCACCATGAAAGAAACCGCCCAGACCCAGGCGCTGCAGGTCACCAGAACCGTGCAAGACACCTGATGCTTCTGCGTTACGACGTAGCTTTTCCATCGCCCGTGCCGAATGGGCCAGTTGGGTTTCCCCTTTCGAATGGGTATCGGCGTCGATCTGATGCTGTTCCAGCAAATCTGCGACAAGCTGAACAGCATCTTCTTCCGCTTGTTCGTAGGACTGCGTAGCCTCAACACCAAACCCACGGACCAAAGCCGCATGGCTCAGCTTGGACCCTCCAAGACAACAAAATCCTCCATTCCGGCCCGAGGCACCCCACCCCGGGGTTGCGGCCTCAAGAACCGCAACTTTCACACCTGCCTCGGCCAGATGCAGGGCTGCCGAAAGCCCCGTGAAACCGCCGCCGACGATTGCGACGTCAACGTTCAGATCACCTTTATGGGTCGGCCAATCAGGTGCCGAAATTGTCTGATCCCACCAGCAGTTCTGACGGGGTCCAGGCCCATAGGTGTAGTCCGGAAAAAGACGTTTCATTCGGTGCGCGCAGCGGCAAGTTCATCCTGCTTTTGCCGAACCATTGCGCGTTTCGTCACCAGCGAGGCGGTGATGACGCCAACCGTGACGACTGCAATCATGATGGTAGACAGCGCGTTGATCTCGGGGCTGACGCCCAGACGCACGGCCGAGAATATCTTGATCGGCAGCGTTGTCGCCGACGGGCCCGAGGTAAAGGACGCGATAACCAGATCGTCCAGCGATAGGGTAAAAGCCAGCAGCCAGCCTGAAATCACTGCGGGCGCAATGATCGGCAGTGTCACAAGACGGAACGCCTGCGCTGGCGAACATCCCAGATCCAAAGCGGCCTCTTCCAGCGACTTGTCAAATGTCACAAGGCGCGAGGACACGACGACCGACACAAAGCACATCGAAAAGGTTGTGTGGGCCAGAACGATGGTCAGAATGCCCCTGTCCAGCCCAATGCCGATAAACAGCAGCAGCAACGACAGGCCGGTGATCACTTCGGGCATTACCAGAGGCGCGTAAATCATTCCGGAAAACAGTGTCCTGCCAAAAAACCGCCCGCCACGGACCAGAACATATGCGGCAGCGGTGCCAAGAACCGTAGCCAATGTGGATGAGAACACCGCAACACGTATTGTCACCCAGGCCGCGTTCAGAAATGCCTCGTTCTGGGCAAGCTCACCGTACCATTTGGTCGAGAACCCTGCCCATACTGTGACCAGCTTGCTTTCGTTAAAGCTGAAGATGATCAGGATCACCATCGGGATGTAGAGGAACGCAAATCCCAGTGTCAGAGACACCGCGTTGAACCAACTCAGCCTGTTCATTGCTCGGCCTCCGTCTGTTTCTGCTGGTTGCGCTGGAACAGCACAATCGGGATCACGAGGATAAGCAACAACACAACGGCAACGGCACTGGCGACCGGCCAATCGCGGTTCGAGAAGAACTCTTCCCACAGCACCTTTCCGATCATTAGCGTGCTGGACCCGCCCAACAGCGACGGGATCACGAATTCACCGATCACTGGGATCATCACCAGGAAACAGCCGGCAATGATGCCGGGGCGCGACAGCGGTATAGTCACCAGCCAGAACGCCTTCAGACGAGAACAGCCCAGATCTTCGGCTGCTTCGATCAGGGATTCATCCATGCGCTCCAACGACGAATAAATCGGCAGGATCATGAAGGGCAAATAGGTGTAGACGATACCGATGTAGACGGCAGTGTTGGTGTTCAAAATGGTCAGCGGGGTCGAAATGATACCCAGCCACAACAGAATCTGGTTCAGATAGCCTTCATTGCTGAGAATTCCCATCCACGCGTAAACGCGGATCAGGAACGAGGTCCAGAACGGCAGGATCACCAGCATCATCAGCGTCGGGCGCCATTCGGCTGGCGCACGGGCCATTCCATAGGCAATCGGATAACCCACCAGCAACGTCAGAACCGTCGAGATCAGAGCGATCTTGACGCTGGACAGGTAGGCTTTCCAGTAAAGGTCATCTTCGGTCAGCCAGACGAAGTTTTCGAAATCCAACTGGCTGAAAAAGTCGGTTATCCCAGCCCAACCCTGCGACAGATCCAGTGTCGGCGTATATGGCGGGATCGCCAGTTCGACATCCGACAGCGAAATCTTCAGAACGATAAAAAACGGTATCAGGAACAGGGCCAGCAGCCAGACATAAGGAACAGCGATCAGAAGGGCGCGGCGCATCAGTTTGCCAACAAAACCGCAGCCGTTGCCGTCCATGACAGCCAGACCGGGTCTTCCCATGTAAACGAACGGCGCGAGATTCGGCGGGTGTTGGCCGATTGCGCCTTGATGATCGTGCCATTCGGCAGTTCCACGTAGTACGTGGACAGGTTGCCAAGATAGGCAATGTCAAGCACCTTGCCCTGTACCGCATTGATGGCATCCGCCGGGCGGTCGGCCGAGATCGTCACCTTTTCGGGGCGGATCGCCAGATGGCAGCTTTGCCCTTTTGTAAATTCTGTCGATGAGGTTGCTGTCAGCGGTGATTGCCCTTCGGCCCAGTCGATCTGATAGGCCTCATCACCGTTCGCGGTCGCCCGGCCTTCGATAATGTTCACATCACCTATGAAATCCGCGACGTAGACTGAATTCGGGTTTTCATAGATCCTGTCCGGCGTTGACACCTGCATCAGTTTGCCCTGATCCATCACGGCGACGCGGCTGGCGACAGTCATGGCCTCTTCCTGATCGTGGGTCACGATCACAAAGGTGGTGCCGGTCTTTTCCTGAATATCCATCAGCTCGAACTGGGTGTCCTGCCGCAGTTTTTTGTCCAGCGCACCCAAGGGTTCGTCTAGCAACAGCAGTTTTGGCGCTTTGGCCAGTGACCGTGCCAGCGCGACCCGTTGCCGTTGGCCACCCGAAATCTGGTGCGGTTTACGGCGGGCGAATTGCTCAAGCCGGGTCAGGCGCAACATCTCTTCCACGCGGTCTTCAAGATCCCGCTTGGGCATATTGTCCCGGCGCAGACCGAAGGCGATGTTCTCCCAAATACTGAGGTGAGGAAACAGCGCATAGGACTGGAACATCATGTTCACAGCCCGCTTGTTTGGCGGGATCGGGTCGATGTCCTGCCCGCCCAGCATGATGTGCCCTTCGGTAGGCTTTTCAAACCCTGCCAGCATCCTCATCATGGTCGTCTTGCCGCAGCCGGATGGACCGAGCAAAGCAAAGAATTCCTGTTCAAATATGTCCAGTGACAGGTTGTCGATCGCCGTGAATCCGCCAAAACGTTTGGTCACATTCTGGAATTGGATCAATGGTTTCGCCTGTGGATCTTCCCACGGCGCAAAGACGTTTGTGTTCAAGGCGGCCCCCGTTCGACGGTCTGATTGAAAGGGCAAGGCGGTCGGGCCGCCTTGCTCAGATACTTCGGTTCAGGTGCCCGATTTGATTTTTGTCCACAGGCGGGTCACGCTCCGCTGCGTTTTGACGGGATAAGGCGTCGTGATGTAGAGATTCTCCATCGTGGCATCACTCGGATAGATTGCCTGATCACCAATCACGTCTTCCTCAAGGAACTCCTGAGAAGCCTTGTTGCCATTGGCATAATACACATAGTTCGATGCGGCAGCCATGTTGTTGGCGTCCAGAATGAAGTTCAAGAACTGGTGTGCGCCTTCCGGGTTCGGAGCATCCGCCGGGATAGCCATCTGGTCGAACCACATCAGCGAACCTTCAGCGAATGGGTGGTATTCAATTTCCACGCCATTTTCAGCCTCGGCCGCGCGATCCCGCGCTTGCAGGATGTCACCTGACCAACCGACAGCTACGCAGATATCGCCATTTGCCAGCGCGTTGATGTATTCCGAGCTGTGGAATTTCTGGATATGCGGGCGAACGCCAGCCAGGACTTCTTCGGCTTTACCGATCACATCGGTGTCATGGCTGTCCGGATCTTCACCGATATACTGCAGCACCATCGGAATAATCTCGGCCGGAGCGTCCAGGAAATGGACGCCGCACGAGGCCAGCTTTTCCATATTCTCCGGCTTCAGAACCAAGTCCATGCTGTTCAGAGCAACGTCATCGCCCAGCACTTCCTTAACCTTACCAACGTTAACGCCGAGGCCGGTCGTCCCCCACATGTAGTTGATCGAATAGGCGTTGTTCGGGTCATAGCCTGCGGTACGTTCCTGAATCACGTCCCATAGGTTTCCTGAATTCGAAAGCTTTGCTTCGTCCAGTTCCTGAAAAGCCCCAGCCTGAATCTGACGCTGTAGAAACGTGCCCGACGGCACAACCACGTCATAGCCTGATCCACCGGCCAGCATCTTGGTTTCCAGAACCTCGTTGCTGTCAAACACGTCGTAGATCAGGGTCAGCCCTGTCTCTTCTTCGAATTTTTTCAGTAGATCCTCGTCGATATAGTCGGACCAGTTATAGACGCGCACCTCTTCGGCAAAAGCCGCCGAAGTCCCCAGCGCGACAATCGCTGTCATCGTCAGCGTTTTGATTGACATATTTCTCTCCCTGCAAGTGTACGGGTATTCTCCCGTTTTTTTTGATTTGATCAAGTTTTGCGTTTTCCCCCGATCCATCGTATGGTTTCACGAGGTCAGGCGTCTGGCAAGTCGACACCACGCGAAACAGGGTAAACCACTTGGATTTGATCAAAAATAAAGCATCCAGCTCGAAGGTGGATGAGGGAAAAAGACCGGCGCATGAACAGGTGTACCAAACCCTGAGATCGCAGATCATGTACGGTGATCTGGTCCCGGGACAACCCGTCACGATACAGGGTTTGACCGAATCGCTCGGGGTTGGAATGACCCCCGTCCGCGAGGCGATCCGGCGGCTGATTTCGGACGGCGCGCTGGTGTTTCAGGGCAATCGGCGCGTCTCCGTGCCTTTGTTGTCGGGCACCGATGTCGAGCAGATGATTTTTGCCAGAATATCAATAGAATCAGAGCTTTCCAGACGGGCAACCGCGAATCTAAAGCCTGCTGATGTCGATCAGCTCGAGAAGCTTGATCAGCGATTGGATCAGACCATCACAGACGGCGACGTCAGTGGTTATTTGCGCTTGAACCACCAGTTTCATGAAACGCTCTATGCGCATGCGGATGCTCCAATTCTCAACGATCTAGCCGAGAGGCTTTGGCTGCGGTTCGGCCCCTCACTACGCGTTGTTTGCGGACGATTCGGAACACATAGCCTGCCGGATCGACACAAGGACATCATCGCAAGCTTGCGGGCGAAAGATGCGGAAAAGGTGGCGAAAGCAACCGCTCAGGACATTGAGCAGGGTATGGAATTGATGTCGGACGCTTTGATCCGCGCCTGATTCACGTCGATTCGATTGACAGCAAAAAATTTGATCATATTGTGACAGGTAACCGCCTTTTGCAGGAGATTCTCTGATGTCGACCATCACCAATCACATGCCAACCGCCGAATTGCAGGCGCTGGATGCGGCGCATCATATGCACCCGTTTTCGGCCAACGGATCATTGGGCGAGGAAGGTGCGCGTGTCATCACTCGTGCCAAAGGCGTGTACCTGACCGATAGCGAAGGCGAAGAGATTCTGGACGCCATGGCGGGTCTTTGGTGCGTCAATATCGGTTACGGTCGCGATGAGCTGGCCGACGTTGCGGCCCGTCAGATGCGTGAACTGCCCTATTACAACACGTTCTTCAAAACGACCCATATTCCGGCCATCGCTTTGGCTGCCAAGATTGCGGAACTGGCGCCGGGGAATCTGAACCACGTGTTCTTCGCGGCGGGCGGGTCCGAGGCAAATGACACCAACATTCGTCTGGTTCGCACTTATTGGGCTGAGAAGGGTCAGCCCGACAAGAACATCATCATCAGCCGCCACAATGCCTATCACGGGTCCTCTGTCGGTTCGGCCTCGCTGGGCGGTATGGCGGGCATGCATGCGCAAGGCGGCATCCCAATCCCGAACATCCACCACATCAACCAGCCGAACTGGTGGGCAGAAGGCGGCGACATGGCGCCGGAAGAATTTGGCCTGGCCCGCGCGCGTGAGCTGGAAGAAGCCATTCTGGAACTGGGCGAAGACCGTGTCGCAGCCTTTATTGCCGAACCCGTGCAGGGTGCGGGCGGGGTGATCGTTGCCCCCGATACCTACTGGCCCGAGATCCAGCGCATTTGCGACAAATACGATATCCTGTTGATCGCCGATGAGGTGATCTGCGGCTTTGGACGCACAGGCAACTGGTTCGGGTCCGAAACCGTTGGTATCAAACCGCATATCATGACAATCGCCAAGGGACTCAGCTCGGGTTACGCGCCCATCGGTGGATCCATCGTGAATGACGAGATTGCCGAGGTGATCGGCGGCACCGAGTTCAATCACGGCTATACCTATTCCGGCCACCCGGTTGCGGCGGCTGTCGCGCTAGAGAATCTGCGCATCCTCGAAGAAGAATGCATCGTCGACCACGTCCGCGACGTGGCCGCCCCCTATCTGAAAGAGAAATGGGAGGCCCTGGCCGATCATCCACTCGTCGGTGAGGCCAAGATCGTCGGCATGATGGCCTCGATCGCGTTGACGCCGGACAAGGCCAGCCGCGCCAAATTCGCGTCCGAGCCCGGTACGGTCGGCTACATCTGCCGCGACCGCTGTTTTGCCAACAACCTGATCATGCGCCATGTGGGTGACCGGATGATCATCTCACCCCCGCTGGTCCTGACCCCTGCGGAAATCGACGAGATGTTCGTGCGGATTCACAAGTCACTGGACGAGGCGCAGGCCGAGATCATCGCGCAGGGTCTGATGAAGGCGGCGTCATAGCCCAGATTGCTACTATTCTGGTTTAAGGGGCGCACTGGATGCGCCCCTTCCCACTTTCTGAGTTGCAATTGCCCGTCAATCGATACAGCTCAATTCCTGAACACAACTAGATTCGATCAAATCGAGCGGCAAAAAGAAGTAATTTTGTATCGCGCGACAACCAAAAATTTATCGCGCGATAAATATCTTGATTTGATGTAATTCAGATTCAAGTATGCGAATGCGACTCGGTTAATTGTATTACCTCCACCGGCGTCGCGACCCGCTCTTCTGCTGGGTCCACCTCCCGTCTATCGTAGTGAGTGCCGGTAGTCGGGAGGTTGCACAGCCAATACCTGAGAGAGTATCCGCAGTGCATACCCAGGCAATAGATCAACGCCCCTACATTGTCACCGCAACGCTTCCAAGAGCTTCAGACTGGCGTATCCGTCTGGCAGCAACCCCTGCGCCAATTGATACGCCCGAACAGCTTTGACTGTGTTTGGCCCTGTGCGCCCGTCGACGCCTTGGGTATCAAAGCCAGCCTCGGTCAGGCGGGATTGCAATTCCTTTTTCTCGGTGAAACTCAACACCCGGTCACCACGCGGCCATTCGGTTTGGAACGCCCCCCGTCCGGCAAGACGGTCAGACAGGTGTCCTATCCCGATCACATAGGCGTCGGCACCGTTGTATTTCTCAATCACCTTGAAATTGTCGAAGATCATCAGCGCGACGCCCCGCCCTCCGGCGGGTAACAGAATTGCCGCTTGTCCGTGATCCGAAATGTGGGCGCCACTCGCCGCCACCACGCCACGTGCGGCCCATTGTGAGGGCATCAATGTGTGATCCCGCCTTGCGGTGGAATAGTCGAACACTTTGGGCAGGGTCACCTCAACGCCCCACGGCTGCCCCTTGGTCCACCCATGCCGCGCCAGATAGGCGGCGGCCGAGGCCAGCGCATCGGTTGGATCGTCCGACCAGATATCGCGCCGCCCATCCCCGTCGAAATCAACTGCGTGGTCCAGAAATGAGGTTGGCATGAACTGCGTATGCCCCATCGCCCCAGCCCAGCTACCCACCATATTGCGCGGGCTGACGTCGCCCTCCTGAATGATCTGCAATGCGGCGATCAACTGGGTTTCGAAGAATTGCGCGCGCCGTGCGTCAAACGCCAAAGTTGCCAGAGATCGGATGGTGTGGTCGTTGCCCCGAAACGTTCCAAACGACGTCTCAAGCCCCCAGATCGCTGTCACGACCTCTTTTTCGACACCGTACTTGGCTTCGATGCGGGTCAGTGCTTCGCGATGGCGCTCCAACCCCGCCCGGCCGTTTCTGATGCGCGTGTCTGAGACTGCAGAATCCAAATACTCCCAAATGGGTTTCGAAAACTCTGCCTGGTTGCGGTCGCGCCTGATCACGTCCTTATCGTAGGTCAAACCCGCCAGCGAACCGTCCAGCGTAGAGGCTGTTATCCCCTGCTCGGACGCCCGCTCACGAAATGCTCCAAGCCACGCCTGAAACCGCGCGTTTCCTTCGGTCGACACCCGATACTCCTTAGCTGAGGGTCGTAAAACTGGCCGGATGGATATCGCCACGCCAGCTGACGCCAGCTGTATGGCCTGTGACCCGCCCAGAGTATTGATAGATTCCGCCTGCACAATGGATGCCCATAATGCGGCGGTCATAACGCCACCTATGCATTTACGCATTCCGAATTTTCCTGGTTTCTGCTCAACCTCAGAATACCGCAGAATTGGAATTTTCCAAAGCGTTCAGCTTGACCCTTCGCGATCTTTTGCTTTGTGCTGTGCGCGGATCTGGGCAAGGGCCTCGCGCAACAAAGGGATACGGTTCGGCCTAAAGCTTTCATCTGTCAAGGACATTTCGCGTATCCGGTCCAGCCGAAAGACGCGGAAATCCTGCCTCAGATGGCACCAGGAAATCAGAACGTTGGAGCGATCCATATAGACGATACTCAGCGGGTTCACCTTACGACGGGTGTCATCGCCCTTGGCGTCCGTGTAGGCGAACTCGATCGTGCGCTCATCCCACGTGGCTTGTCGCAAGTCCCCGACCGTGATGGTGGGCTTGGCCGGGCGATCAAATCGCGTCGCTGTCAACACGGCATGTGTCAGGCGGTGCGACTGGCGCTGCGGTAGGCGTCCCTGAAGTTTTCGTAACGCATTGCCCGCCGCATCCGCTAAACCGGGGTCGCCAATGGCCTGAACCTCTCGCAACCCCAACACCAGCGCTTCAAGCTCATCATCTGTGAATCCAAGCGGCGGCAGTGTTGCGTCTTCGATCAGGGTAAAGCCAAAACCGGCCTCACCGTCGATCACCGCCCCAAGCCCGCGTAACGACTCAATATCGCGATGAACGGTGCGCGGCGACACGCCCAGATCCTGCGCCAGTTGTTGGGACGTTCTTGGCGAAGGGCCAGAGCGCAAGGCTTGCATCAATTGGAACAGACGGGCGGTTCGGGACATAATGCAGGTTAATCTAGACCTGATGACAGAAACTGTCATCAGGCAAAGGTATCCCTCGGGCATCCCTGATAATGGAGCCCCCGATGCTGACCCTTTTGATCTACCCTTCTGCTTTCGGCCTGTTCAGCGCCAGCCCCTTCTGCGTCAAAGCCGCATATATGCTGGAGCGGGCGGGCCAGCGCTGGCAGCGGTCCGATATGCTGGACCCCCGCAAAATGCCCCATCAAAAGCTTCCTGTTCTGCGTACGCCCGAGCGTCTTGTCCCGGACAGCGACCTTATTCGCGATTGGCTTGAGGCGCAGGGCGCAAACTTCGACGCTGGGCTAAGCGACATACAAAAGGCGCAGGCACGGACGCTGATCCGCATGGCAGAGGAACATATCTATTTTCAGGTCGTGATGGACAGATGGGCCAATGACGAGGTCTGGCCAATTCTGCGCGACACTTTCTTTTCGGTCATTCCCGCTTTGATCCGCACACCTGTTTCGAACTCCATCCGGAAAAAGGTTGTTCAGGGCCTGGGGTTCCAGGGTGTCGCCCGTTTCTCACCTGTCGAGCGACGGGATCGGCTAGAGCGGGACCTTGAAGCGGTATCCGCCTATCTATGGCAATCACCCTACCTTCTGGGTGACAAGCCGACCTCGGCAGATATGAGCGTTGGGCCAATGCTGGCCGCAATGCGCGCGACACCAGCGGAAACCCCGCTGACCCGGCGGATCAAACAGGATAGGCTGCTCAACGATTACATCGACCGAATGGAACAGGCGATACCGCTGCATGACACCATTTAATGATCCCGCCGTTCAGGCCGCCTTTGAAGCATTCCCCGAATATACGCGTTCGGGCGTGATTGCTTTGCGTGAACTGGTGTTTTCAACAGCCGGGACTTTGCCTAAAGCCCAGCCATTGAATGAAGCACTGCGGTGGGGTCAACCCGCCTACCTGGCGCCCAAAGGGTCAACCATCCGGCTGGGCGGGCACAAAGCGGCATCCTTTGCACTGTTCGTGCATTGTCAGAGCCGACTAATGGGTGATTTCACCACTGCTTTTCCGGGCGAAGATCGGATCGATGGCAACCGGGCCATCTTGTTTGATAACCCGGATCAGATTGATGAAACCCGGCATGGCTGGCTTATCGCACGGGCGCTGACCTATCACCTTTGACGACGTTTGCGTTCGACCTTGCGCTTGATCTTGTCCTTCTTGCGCTTGGTACTGACCGCCTTGCGCCGTGCGCCCCCCCGCTTAGCGGGCCCGCCTCCGCGCGGCAGGGCCTGATCATCGATGGACAGCAGCTCCAGCTCGAGCCCGCCGGTAACGGGCGTGGCCTCGGTCAGGCGCACGGTGACACGCTGACCGATGGCGATGATCAAACCGGTGTCTGATCCCATCAGCGTGCCGGCTTCGCGGTCGAAATGGAAAAACTCGCGCCCCAGTGACCGGACGGGCACCAGGCCGTCCGCGCCAGTTTCATCCATCTTCACAAAGGCGCCGAACCGGGCAATGCCGCTGATACGACCGCTGAACTCATTGCCCACGCGCTCGCTCAGATAGGCGGCCAGATAGCGATCCGTCGTATCACGCTCGGCCATCATCGAGCGGCGCTCGGTGTCCGAGATATGCGTTGCCGTTTCATCGAGTCGCGCGATTTCATCCTCGGTCAACCCGTCGTCACCCCAGCCATGCGCCGTGATCAGCGCCCGGTGCACGATCAGGTCCGCGTAACGGCGGATGGGCGAGGTGAAATGCGCATAGTTGCGCAACGCCAACCCGAAATGGCCGAAATTCTCGGGATTGTAATAAGCCTGTGCCATCGAGCGCAGAGTTGAAAGGTTGATCAGCTCTGCATCCTCGGTCCCGGCGGCCGCGTTCAACAGCGCATTCAGGTGTCGGGTCTGCAGGACCTGCCCCTTAGCCAAATTCAACCCAGCAGCCTGAGCAGTCTCTCGCAGGCTTTCCAGCTTCTCTGGCGCGGGTTCTTCGTGCACGCGGAACAGCAACGGGCGGCGCTTGGCGATCAATGTCTCGGCGGCGGCGACATTGGCGAGGATCATAAACTCCTCGATCAGCTTGTGCGCATCTAGCCGGTCACGGAAGGCCACACTTTGAACCTCGCCCGCGTCGCCGAGAACGATCTTGCGTTCGGGCAAATCCAGCTCCAATGGTTGCCGTTCCGCCCGCGCTTTCTTGAGCGCGGCATAGGCGGAGTAGAGCGGCTTCAAAACAGGTTCCAACAAAAGCCCAGTGCGGTCATTTGTATTGCCGTCGATAGCGTCTTGTACTTCGGCATAGTGCAGCGAGGCGGCCGAACGCATCAGACCACGTACAAAGCGATGACCAATCTTGTTTCCATCCGCATCGATCTGCATCCGCACAGCGATACAGGCGCGCGGAACGCCTTCGTGCAGCGAACACAGGTCTCCAGAGAGGCGATCCGGCAGCATTGGCACCACCCGATCCGGGAAGTAGCTGGAGTTGCCGCGCTTGCGCGCCTCACGATCCAGCGCGGTACCGGGCTGCACATAGGCGGCAACGTCGGCGATGGCGACCCAGATCACATGCCCGCCAGGGTTCTTGGGGTCATCGTCGGCATGGGCATAACAGGCGTCATCATGATCGCGCGCGTCTGACGGATCGATGGTCAGCAGCGGCATGTTCCGCAGATCTTCGCGGCCTTTCAGCCCCACGGGTTTGGCCTTGTCAGCTTCGTCAATCACCTTGTCGGGGAAATCATCCGGAATGCCATGCTGGTGGATGGCGATCAGCGAAACGGCCTTGGGTGCAGACGGATCGCCCAGCCGTTCCACGATACGCGCACGCGGCAAACCCATGCGGTTCTTTGGCCCGGCCTGTTCGGCTTCGACAAGCTCGCCGTCCTTCGCACCCAGTACGGCACCGTCCGCAACCAGCCATTCGGTCTGCCCGGCTTTGTCGATTGGCACGATCCGACCGCCTTCGGCCCCTTTGCGAAAGATGCCGACGATCTTGCGCGGGTTGGTTCCGATACGGCGGATCAGTCGTGCCTCGTAATTGTGGTCTTCCTCATGCACCACCGTCAGGCGGGCCAGAATTCGGTCGCCCTCTCCCAATGCAGGATCGCTGGCGCGGGTGATGATCAGAACAATGGGCTCGACGCCTTCGCCATGCCATTCCAAAGGCCGCGCGAACAGGTCGCCATCCGCATTCGGAGCCTTCACCTGCAGCACGCTGACCGGTGGCAGGCGGTCCGGGTCGCGATAGCTGCGCTTGCGCTTTTCCAGATGCCCCTCGGCCTCTAGCTCTTTCAGAATGCGTTTCAGATCGATCCGGTCCGCGCCCTTGATACCAAAGGCTTTAGCGATATCGCGTTTCGAGGTCAGGGTGGGGTTCGCCGAGATCCAATCGAGGACCTCCTGCTTGGTGGGTATCCGAGTCATACTTCCGGCCTATCATGGGTATGCGACGGCGTCATGATCAAAAAGCTCAGGGGTTCAGGTCTGCCACCGTGTCAACATCGCGCAGATGGTCCAGCAATCCGACACGACACCCCGGAACCGAAGCCAGAGTGTCGGCCAGGGCGGTTTCGGTAGACCAGCGCACATTGCGAAACAAGTTGTTCGGCAACGCCCCGTATCGTTGGGCCCCTACCAGCCAATAGCCCCCGTCCGGCGCAGGGCCAAAAACGAATTGCGACCGCCCCAATTCCTTGAAGGCCCGTGCGACATGCTGCGATGTGATCCCGGGAATGTCCGCGCCAATCAGACAGACCGGTCCCCGCGGCATGCCGCGCAGCATTCGCCCCATGCGGTCGCCCAGATCACCGCGCCCTTGCGCCGCGCGGGGCAGATCAACGGGCCAGATGCGGCTGGTCAGGCCTTCTCGATCCGGAGCGACGGCCAGCACTATCTGCCAGCGTGGGTCCCGCAATCGCCGGATCAGCGCGCGTGTCTGATGGCGGAACCACCACGCGGCACCAACCATGCCGATGTCGCGCCCCAACCGTGTCTTGACCCGACCCGGGCGGGGTTCTTTCACCATGATGACCAATGTGCGCTGCATGGTTCAGGCGAAATAGTCCTGAAGGATACGCGTGTAGATCGCCTTGAGCTGTTCAATCTGCGCCACCTCGACGCATTCATCGACCTGATGCATCGTTCGGCCAACAAGGCCGAACTCAACCACTGGGCAATGGTCTTTGACAAACCGCGCATCAGATGTGCCACCTGTTGTCGACATCTCGGGGCGCACACCGGTTTCGGTCTCGACCGCTTTCGCGACCAGATCAGACAGGGGGCCGGGCGGGGTCAGAAAGCTCTCGCCTGAGATCTTGATCCGGACGTCGATCGCGACATCGTAGGTTTCAGCCACGGCTTTGGCTTCGGCCTGCAACCACTCACTGATGCTGGCGCCCGAGTGCAGATCGTTAAAGCGGATATTCACGGCTCCGGTACATTGCGCCGGGATCACGTTGGTAGCTGCGTTGCCCGTATCAATGTTCACAACAGCCAGGGTTGAGGCATCGAAATGGTCCGATCCCTGGTCCAGTTCGTGGCTGGCCAATTGATGCATCAACCGCGCCATAGCCGGCAAAGGGTTCTTGGCCCGATGCGGATAAGCCGAATGTCCCTGTACCCCGGTTACCGTGAACCAGGCGGTCATCGAGCCGCGCCGCCCGATCTTCATCATCTCGCCCATTGTGTTGGGACAGGTCGGCTCTCCCACCAAACAGGCGGACATGCGCTCCCCGACCTCAGACATGTAATCAAGCAGTGCCGTTGTGCCATCCACGGCGTCACCCTCTTCGTCGCCCGTGATCGCAAGAATGATCGCCCCATCCGGTGGTGTGTCACGCACGAAGTCCACAGCGGCCGCCGCAAAGGCTGCCACGCCGGATTTCATATCCGTGGTCCCGCGCCCGTACATCACGCCTTCGCGGATTTCTGCGCCGAACGGGGGCATCGTCCAGGCCGCCTCATCTCCGACCGGTACAACATCGGTATGTCCGTTGAATCCAAAGCTGCGCGGATGCGCTTTCGACCCCCAGCGCGCATACAGATTGCTAACATCACCCCGGTCCACACGGGTGCAATCAAAGCCTGCCGCCGACAATACCTGCTCCAGCAACACAAGCGCGCCGCCTTCCTCAGGTGTGACTGATGGGCAACGGATCAGGTCCGCCGTCAACTTCACCGGATCTGTCATTTCTGGGCCCTTTTGGTTGGTTCAATCGCGGGATCGTGCACAGATTCAACGAATTGGACCAATTGCCAACCCCTCGCCACTGGTTTCCGGGCGCTTTTTTTCGCGAGTCTTGAAATGACACCCCAATAAAACATGGCGGTTTACCTTGCGGCCACCTTGCCGTGCCTTTCAAATCTGCGTTAGAGGGCCGCGAAACAGGTGAATTGACGATGATACGTGCGCTTCTCGTTTGGATCTGCCTGACTTTCGCCGTTCTTGCACAGCAAAGCCAGGCGCAGACGCTTTCGGTCACAACCGTGACCCGCCCCCCGTTTTCCTATGTCGAGGACGGGACCCAAACTGGTTTTTCCATGGACCTACTGCAGGCTCTGGCTGAGGCTCTGAACTGGGATTACTCAGTCAACCGGGTCGAGGCGTTCGGCGGCATGCTAGATGCCGTGCAGAACGGAACAGCCGACATGGCTGTGGCCAATATCTCGATCACGGCTGCGCGCGAAACACAGATGGACTTCAGTCAGCCCATATTCGAGGCCGGCCTGCAGATCATGGTGCCATCGGATGCAGCCCGCAGACCTTCGCTGCTACACGCTTTGCTGTCTGTCGAGCTGTTCATTGCCATTGGTCTGGCCTTTGCGATCCTGCTTGGCGGCGGGATGCTGATGTGGGGGTTTGAGCGTCGGGCCCAGCCGTATTTCGACCGCAAGCTGAATGAGGCATGGTTCCCTTCTTTCTGGTGGGCGCTGAATCTTGTGGTCAACGGCGGGTTCGAGGAACGCATGCCGCGCACTCCGTTCGGACGTTTGCTGGGCGTGGTTCTGGTTGTGTCCTCACTGTTCATCGTATCGGTCTTCACGGCGCGGATCACGTCGGTCATGACCGTGGATGCCATCAGCGGCAACGTGAACTCGGTCAACGATCTTTATGGCAAACAGGTGGGCACAATCTCGAACTCGACTGCCGCAAACTTCCTGAACCGACGCGAGATCGAGTTTTCCGGTTATGAAAACCTGGATGATGTGCTGACCGCATTCCAGGATAAGGAGTTGGACGCCGTTGTCTTTGACGCGCCGATCCTGTCCTATTACGCGGCGCATGAAGGACGTCGGATCGCATCGATGACTGGCGGTGTTTTTCTGCGAGAGAATTACGGGATCGCGTTCCCGACCGGATCACCATTGGTCGAGGACGTGAACCAGGCCCTGTTGGCGCTGCGCGAAGACGGCACCTATGACGAGATTTATCGCAAATGGTTCGGGGTCCGGAACTAAGCCGGTTCTTCATCCCCGAAAAACGGCGTCATTTGCGCCACGATAACGGCGTTTTCGTCCAAGGCCCGCTGCATCAGGTCGCGTTCGTCCGGGTCGATGTCGTGCCCCTGCGCCTCACGCTCGGCCAGAGTTCCATAGCCGGTGACGTCCAGTGGCGCAGTGTCGGCCTGTTTCAGGATCGCCACGGTTTCACGCACCGCTTCAGCCTCATCCACGCCGCTAGCAAAACACATCAGCGCTGCTCCGGTCGCACCTTCGGGCAGACCGTCGCCTTCTTTGCGGCCAATCTGAACGAGCAATGTATAAACTTGCTGACGGGACGGTTTCTTTTGCTTTTCCATGCAGGGGGCCATAGCCGCGCGCCTGTCCGTGGTCAAGCAGCCGGGAATTGCGGGAAGCTGCAAGCGCGTCCATAGTACGCGCGAAAACCCATTTCAAACTGCAAAGGATTTTTCATGGCCTACCCAGATTTCATCACAGACTTCCCAAGCCTCGACGTCCCATTCCCCGAGGACGTGGTGCAAACCGCCGTCATCCGGTCAGATGCGGGTTTGGTCGCGTTCTTCACGTTCCTCAAAGATTTCGAACTGCCACCGCATTCACACAAGGCGCAATGGGGCACGGTGGTCGAGGGCGAGGTTGAACTGACAATCGGTAGAGAGACTAAGACCTATCGACCCGGCGACAGCTATTCGATTCCGTCGGGCGTGGAACATGGCGGAAAAATCAAGGCGGGCTCGCGGGTGATCGACGTATTCGAGGAACCCGACCGCTATCCAATCAAAGGATAAACAAAAAGGGCTGCAGCGAGATACGCCACAGCCCCGTTTCATACCTGCACTTGCTTTAGTCGCGCAGCAGTTCGTTGATCCCGGTTTTCGAACGGGTCTTCTCGTCCACGCGCTTTACGATCACGGCGCAATACAGGTTGACGTTGTTCTTGGATGGCATCGAGCCCGCGACAACAACCGAATAGGGCGGCACTTCGCCATACATAACTTCACCGGTTTCGCGATCCACGATCTTGGTCGACTTGCCGATGAAGACACCCATCCCCAGAACCGAACCTTCGCGGACGATACAGCCTTCGACCACTTCAGAGCGTGCGCCGATAAAGCAATTGTCTTCGATGATTGTCGGGCCAGCCTGCATTGGCTCCAAAACTCCGCCGATGCCAACACCGCCTGACAGGTGTACGTTTTTACCAATCTGCGCGCAGGAACCAACGGTGGCCCAAGTGTCGACCATGGTGCCTTCGTCGACATAGGCGCCCAGGTTCACGAAGGACGGCATCAGAACCACGCCGGGTGCGACATAGGCCGATTTTCGCACAACACAGTTCGGCACCGCGCGGAAACCAGCGGCACGCCACTGGTTTTCACCCCAACCGGCGAACTTGCTGTCCACCTTGTCCCACCAGCCGCCGTCCTGCGGACCACCGGTCTGGATTTCCATATCCTTGATGCGGAAGCCCAGCAGAACCGCCTTCTTGGCCCACTGGTTCACATGCCAATCACCGCTCTCCGGCTTTTCAGCAACCCGCAACGTGCCGCTGTCCAGCGCGTTCAGCGTGTCTTCGATCGCTTCACGTTGTTCGCCGGTGGTGGCGGGCGTGATGGTGTCTCGCGCCTCCCAGGCGGCTTCGATAGCGGTTTCCAGTTGCGCGTTGGACATCGGATGGCTCCCTGCAGAATCTGTTCACGTTTGTTTGGCCTATACGCAACTGCATCTCGCGGTGCAATGCGACGCAGAAGGTACGATTTGCGGCTAGCTTGACCTGTGATCAGCTTGCGCGGCGGATATGGCGCGTCAGAATGGCCGTCGCCGTGGCCGCGTCCTTGCGCTTGAGCGCCTGAACGATGGCTGCGTGGTCACCATCCGCACGGTGTACCCACTTGGGGCGCCAATGGGCAAACAGGTGGCGCGCGCCGGCGATATGAAGGTCATCGATTGCATGCAGCAGGCGTGGCAACCCGCAAGGTGTCAGGATCGAGCGATGAAAGGTACGGTTGCACGCTTCCCACTCGGGCATCGTTTGCGCAGCATCACAGGCGATCCGAGCATCATCCGCCTCTTTCAGCGCGGCGGGGGTCATATTCTGTACCGAATGCTGCAAGGCTAGGGATTCCAACGCGACGCGCATTTCAACCACTTCGCGCACTTCTGCCGGGTCCAGCGCCGAAACACGCATACCGCGGCGCGACTCACTTTGGGCCAACCCGTGCGCTTCCAGACGCAGCAAAGCTTCGCGCACCGGTACATGGCTAGTCTCAAATGCCCGCGCGATGTGATCCTGACGCAGCTTTTCACCGGCAAGCAATTCGCCGGTGATAATCTTCTGTCTAAGGTTTTGGTAAATTGTGTCGGCGATCGTAGTGGTCATAAATTATCGATAAAATCCTTAACCACCTTCCACAAGTCGATAATTCACTCCATCAACGGGTCCGGCGCAATATTTCCCCCGCACACCAGAACCGCCACGCGTTCGTCTGGTTCTGGCTCGTAAACACCTGAGGTCAAAGCCGCCAACGCGGTCGCCCCGGCCGGTTCGACCAATATGCGATGGGTCTGCCACAGAGCCTTTTGCGCGTCGGTAATCGCCTCGTCTGAGACAAGAACAGATGTCATTCCTTGCGCAAGGTCGAAACAAATCCCTCCGATCCGCCGCGCACCCAGCGCGTTGGCTGCAATCCCCGAGACCGAGACATCCACCGGTTCACCCGCCTGCAGCGCCGCGTTCAGCGCGCAGGAGGTTTCTGGTTCGACCGCAACGACCTTGCGCGCGCCATCAAACCAACCCAAAGCCCCGCCAATCAGACCACCGCCGCCCACAGCAACCAGAATGGTGTCAGCCTGCAGCCCCTGTGCCTCCCATTCGGCAAAACACGTGCCCTGCCCTGCTACGGTTGCCGGTGCATCATAGGCGTGGATTTGCATCGCCCCGGTCGCAGCCTCATGCGCTTTGGCCTCGCTCAGCGCGTTCGCGTATTCACCCTGTACAACTGTCAGATCTGCGCCCGTCTGTTCAATCAGGGCGATCTTGGATGGTCCGGCAAGGTCTGGCACGAAAATCTTGGCCGGATACCCCAGCGTTTGTGCCGCATACGCCGCCGCCGCACCATGATTGCCGCCAGATGCTGCCACAACGCCAGCCTCGGGCACGTCCAAACTGAGCAGCGTATTAAACGCCCCACGCGCCTTGAAGCTGCCAGTATGCTGCATGTGCTCCAGCTTCATTTCGACCGGATGATCCAATCCGGGCACGCGGCTTTCAATCACCGGGGTCACCTGCGCATACCCATTGATCCGTTCGGCGGCGGCGGAAATTTCACTCTTCCAATTCATTCTTGTTCTTCCGTGACTGGCACTCTGCCTGCGAACCCTATAGCTGTTTTATGAACACGCAAGCAGGGAACCATCACCCATGAGAGAAGACCGCCTCAGCCCTTTCCGCGACGCTCAGACTGACCGCTCGACCGCGAGCGAGGTGCCGGACACGCCGCAGACGCGCTCACCCGCCTATCGCCTTGCCTTCGCAGACGATGATTTCCTATGTCGGGATGAGCTACGCCCCGTGCGTTTGCAGCTGGAGTTGCTGAAGCCCGAGATGATCATGACCGAGCGCGAGATCACCTCGACCATCGTCATGTTCGGCGGCGCACGCATTCCTGAGCCGTCGCAGAAACACACCGCGCGAACCCAGACGCTGGCCAACCTGTCGCAATATTACGACGAAGCGCGGGAATTCGCCCGTCTGATGACCGAAAAATCCAATGAAACCGGCTGCCGCGAGAACGTGATCGTCACCGGCGGTGGCCCGGGCGTGATGGAGGCCGGAAATCGCGGTGCCCAGGATGCTGGCGGTTGTTCGATTGGCCTGAATATTGTGCTGCCGCACGAGCAGGCGCCGAACCTGTATGTAACGCCCGATCTCAGCTTTAACTTCCACTATTTCGCCATCCGCAAGATGCATTTCCTGATGCGCGCCCGCGCCATCACCATTTTCCCCGGCGGCTTCGGCACGATGGACGAGCTGTTCGAATCCCTGACGCTGATCCAAACCGGCCGGATGGAGCGTGTGCCCTTCCTGTTGTTTGGCCGTGAGTTCTGGGAGAAAGTCATCAACTGGGAGGCGCTGGCCGATGCGGGCACGATCTCGGACGAGGATCTCGACCTGTTCCGCTTCGTGGATACCGCGCAAGAGGCGGTCGATATTATTGAAAACTGGGAACCGGCCCCACCCCGCGATGAAATTCCGGGGCGCTGAGACATGAAGCCGCCAAAGACCGGTGAGATGTTGCACCTGCGCGGGAACGCGCTGAACAAGGGCGATCCGGTGGCCCTGCCACTGACGCAAAGCAGCATGTACCATCTGCCCGGCGCACCGGACGGGCATCCGACCTATGGTCGGGTCGACAACCCGACATGGGTGCATCTGGAACATGTGCTGGCACATTTGGAAGAAGCGCCCTGTCTGACCTTTCCGTCAGGTATGGGGGCGATCTCTGCGGCTTTGTTCGCGACGGTCAAAGCCGGGTCCCATATCCTGATCCCCTCGGACGGGTATTATGTCACACGATTGCTGGCCGATCGGTTCCTATCCAATCTGAGCGTCTCCGTTACTGAGCGTCCGACGACGGCGTTCGCAGAAGGCGGGTTCGACGGGTTTGACGTGGTCTTTTTGGAAAGCCCCTCGAACCCCGGTCTGGATATGATGGACCTGCCCGCGATCGCCACTGCCGTTCGCGCGGCGGGCGGTCTCACGATTGCCGACAACACAACGATGACCCCATTGGGTCAACGCCCGTTGGATTTGGGCATCGACGTGGTCGTCGCTTCGGATACCAAGGCAATGGGCGGACATTCGGACCTGCTAATGGGTCATGTCGCCAGCCGCAACGCGCAGATCATGGAACGGGTCGAAGAATGGCGGCGCGTTTCCGGCGCGATCCCTGGCCCGCATGAGGCATGGCTGCTGCATCGCGGGTTGGAAACGCTGGACGTTCGTTTCGACCGGATGTGTGCATCGGCGCAAGTGCTCGCGGAACGGTTGGCAGAACATGAGGCCGTGAAACAGATCCGCTATCCCGGCCTGTCGGATGACCCGTCCTATGCTCTGGCCAAAGCGCAGACGTCCCGGTTCGGGTTCTTGTTGTCGATCACGTTAGAGACCGAGGAAAAGGCCGAAACTTTCATCAACACCTGCCCGATGCTGCGACCGGCCACATCGTTCGGCGGTGTTCACAGTTCAGCCGAACGACGCGCACGCTGGGGCGATGACGTCGATCCGGCCTTTATCCGTCTTTCAATAGGTTGCGAACCAACGGATGAACTGTGGCAGGCGATGGAAACCTGCCTGAACGCGTTATGATTTCTTCTTAGGCTCGCGCAGTTCGGTGAACACATAGATCGGCAGCACAATGCTGGCGATCAGTGCGCCTAGCCAAACCAGCAGAGTCGCCGCCAACAGGTTGGCAACGCCGCCAACGGTCAACCCGGCCGTAATCAGATCGGTCACCAACAGGCCGACAAACGTCACGATCAAGGCAATCCCACCTTTGATCGAGGGGGCTTTTTTTTCACCCAGTTTCAGGATTAGCGGCTCGGCTACCACCTGCACCAGAGTGAACACGATCACCACGACGATGAATGAAATCGGTTTGATCGCAAACCCCGACAATAACAGCGTCGCAAGCAGTAGCCCTATGGCATTGCCGACCAAAAGGGCCAGTGCGGACTTGATTCTGCGCGTCATGGGGTTCTCCGTGAGTGATCAGTTAGAAACATGCAGATGTTAACAGACCCGAAGGAATTTGCGAGCGGTTTCAAAAGCCACTTCCTTTTGGGTCATTGAAATCGCATGATAAAACACATTCATTCTGTTCAGACCGACCCGCGAGAGGTGAGATGAGCGACGATCCCTATACCATCCTTGGCGTCGCCAAAGACGCCAGCGCCGCCGAGATCAAAAAGGCATATCGGCGCATTGCAAAAGAATGCCACCCGGATCTCAAGCCCGGGGATGCCGAGGCAGAGGCAAAGTTCAAAGACGCGGCGTCGGCCTATGACCTATTGAAAGACCCGGACACGCGCGCGCGGTACGATAGTGGTGAGATTGATGCCTCGGGTCAGGAACGTCCCCAGCAGCAGTATTATCGCGAATATGCCGAGGCCGCCGGGAATCCTTATCGTGGGCGCGCAGCAGACCCCGATGACATGTCAGACATCTTTGCCGAATTCATGCGGGGCCGCGGAGGATACCAACAGCGCACGCACGAATTCCACGCGCCGGGCCACAATCGCGCTTACAATCTGCAGATCAGTTTTCTGGACGCGGTGTTCGGCGCCAGCCAAAAGCTGACGCTGCCAGATGGTGACCGGATCGAGGTGAAGATTCCTGCGGGCATCACCGATGGACAAACCATCCGCCTGCGCGGCAAAGGCGATCCGGGTTTTGGCGAAGGCCCGCCCGGCGATGCTTTGGTCACTGTGTCAGTGGCAAAGCATCCGGTCTTTGATCGCAAGGGCGACGATATTCATATCACACTACCGATCACGATCGATGAGGCCATTCTGGGTGGCAAGGTTCCTGCCCCCACGATTGACGGTGGCGTCAATGTCAGTGTCCCGGCTGGCACCAGCAGCGGTAAAACCCTGCGCTTGCGTGGCAAGGGAGTTAAGAAGCGCGGCTCGTCTGATCGCGGGGATCAGTTGATCGAACTGACCGTGTCCATGCCGGACCAAATTGATGATGATCTGAAGCAATTCATGGAGACATGGCGCGAAACCCACAGCTATGATCCGCGGAAAGGAATGCCGTCATGACCCGCACCCTGACCGAAGAGCAGCTGATCGCAACCGTCACCCGCCTGACCTCGACCCGCCTGACCGAATACCTGGCTGCCGAAATCGTCATTCCCGAGCAAACCGAGCAGGGGCTGGTGTATCACACCCTTGACGTTGCGCGGCTGGAGCTGGCGTGCGAGCTGCACGACCAATACGAGATGGAGCCTGATGCGCTGTCGATGATGATCTCACTGATCGACCAGATGCACGGCCTTCGGGCCGAGTTACGAGAGGTTCTGAATGCGGTAGAAACGCAACCGGAGCCGGTGCGTCAGACATTGATCAAGGTGATCGGAACGGCGCGATTCGGTCGCGAATGACCCGCGCTTAGTTGCCGACAACATACTCTTCGGGAACAAAGAAAGTGTAATCCCGATCAGCCACCGCTTCGTGACAATCATGGCAATAGACGACAGCGTCCGAACGCGCGCCCATCGTGTCACCAAACAGGGACCCATCCGGCATCACCATTATATAGCGCCAGTCCGCAGTTTCCGGGTTGGTGCCTTGGGCCAGTTTTTCCATCACGAACAGGGCACCGGGATGGACATTGCCCTCGTCCGTGACTGTGACGCTGTCCTTGGCCAGCACTGACCCCATCGGTAGCTTTTCACCCTCGGCCAAAGTGCCATAGTTGTGCGCCATGCGGTTGGCGTAGCTGTTCACATAGCGCTGCCCATGGGTTGCCGAGATGTAAGGCGCGTCGTTGAACAGCGGCCATGCCTGATAATTCATCAACAAATCCAGCTGCGCGGCGGCATAGCCCCGCTCCATCCGGCGCTGCAGGGACTTGTAGACGCCTAGGGCTTCTTCTTTGGACAGCTTGGCAGGATTTTCTATGGCAAGGTGAGCATCCTCACCACTGGATTGAGCGACAGCCTGATGCGCAGCAAGCCCCACCACAAACAAAGCCGCAATAGATGTCGGAAACAGTCTTGAAAATCGTACAAACATTTATTTGGCCCACCTGGTTCAAAAGGTTCGCCTGAACGCCGCAAGTTTCGTCTAAAATGATAGCGGCCATGAACAAACGCGCCACGACCGGAATGCGACTCTCACTGCTTTGTGCGCAAGCGTGAGGCCTAGGCAGCCGGTTTCAGCCCACAAAACATATCAAATTGTGCATACAAATAACAGCGGCCAGAACATTAATTTCTTGGCGTAGTTTGCACGAAAGTTGCGTGTATTAGCTCTGCAATCCCGCTTCGGCTTCGATCTGCTTGCGCGACTTGCGCGCACGCTCTGTGGCCGATTTTAACTGACCACAAGCCGCCATAATATCCTCACCCCGTGTTTTGCGAATGGGAGAGGCATAGCCCGCCTGATAAATAATATTCGCAAACGCCCGAATGCGGTTATTCGAGCTGCGCTTATAAGGCGCCCCGGGCCATTCGTTGAACGGGATCAGGTTGATCTTGGCGGGAATGTTGTGACTTTTGATGTGGTCGATCAGGCGATGCGCATCTTCGTCACTGTCGTTCACGCCATCCAGCATCACGTATTCAAAGGTGATCCGCTCGGAATTCGACACTTTGGGATAGTTTGCCAATGCCTGCAGCAGCTCCTCAATGTTCCAACGCTTGTTGATGGGCACCAGAACGTCGCGGGTTTCATTCGTGGTCGCGTGGAACGAGATCGCCAGCAGGCAACCGATTTCCTCGGCCGTACGCGCAATTTCTGGCACTACGCCAGACGTCGACAGGGTGATCCGACGGCGCGACAGGGAAATCCCTTCGGGATCCATCGCAATCTTCATCGCATCACGGACGTTTTCGAAGTTATACAGCGGCTCACCCATGCCCATCAGAACGATGTTCGACAGAAGGCGGGTTTCATCCTTGGGCGCGCCGGGAACGGGCCATTCTTCCAGATCATCGCGGGCCATCATCACCTGACCGACGATTTCCGCAGCCGTCAGGTTGCGCACCAGTTTCTGCGTGCCCGTGTGGCAGAAGGAACAGGTCAGCGTGCAGCCAACCTGAGACGAGATGCACAGCGTCCCGCGATCCTCTTCGGGGATGTAGACAACCTCAACCTCATGGCCACCCGCGATGCGGCACAGATACTTGCGCGTGCCGTCCTCGGACACCTGCCGGGTCACGACCTCGGGGATTTCCACAACGAAATTCTCAGCCAGTTGCGCACGATACGCTTTGGCGAGGTTGGTCATCTCGGCAAAATCGCGCACGCCCCATTGATAGATCCACTGCCAGATCTGCCCGGTCCGCATCTTGGCCTGCTTTTCCGGCGTGCCATGTTCGATCAGAGCGTCACGCAACTGATCACGGGTCAACCCTACAAGGTTGATCTTCCCCTCGGGCAATTTGCGAGGGATGGTCATGACATCTTGAGTGATCGGCGCTTTGGGCGACATGTTGCTATCTCAACGAATTCAGGCTTGGGATGCGCCTCTATATAGGATCGCGCGCAAAGATCAAAAGAATTCGTATCATTTAATTTGCCATGCGCAGCAATTCATCCACCCGCGCCCGGCCCAGATCGACGCGGCAGGACGCAATTGCAATACCGGTACCAGAGCCGCCTCCGTATGAAGCACCCACAGCTTCGCACTGCGTATCGCGATACCTGCCCCATGCCTCTTGCGCAGCCTCAAGCGCCGGTTGTGCGACCACACGATCTGTTACCTCGTCCAGCTCAATTGCGGACTGCACGGCAAAGCCGTAGCTTGCCTCAACAGCCATATTCACGCGTTTCTCCATTTCCCCAACGCAGGTTCCGATTTCGACCTGCGAACCTGCGTCGAGACATTCCAGGCTGGGATCTGCCCACGCGGTCGAGGAGAAAAGCACTGCAATCAAGACGTTACGCATTATCCGTTTCCACATATGAACCCTTGTATGTGGCCACCGTAGCACGCGTTGCGCTGTGGTCCCAATTGCAAGTCGGCCGCAAAGGCCAAACCGATGCGGCCGAACTATCTGCATTACGATTGCGAGGAATCAGATCAGGTGAACATGTCAGATCCCTGCAGGTAGGATGTCGCAATCATCCGCGTCCAAAGTTTGCACGGGGTCTTTCGGGCCGCATTGCTCGCCAGATACCGGATATGTTTCGTTGTTTTTTTCACATGCACTCAGAAGTAAGGCGGCGACAACCAACACGGCAGCAAGAGGTTTGTTCAGCATGGATAAGCTCCTTCCATATATTTGAACTGATTGGTTCAGAAAAATGGGTCGCTTGCCTTGATGCGGATCAATTGGGGGGTGGACGTAGCGTAAAGATCAGATGACACGTATGATCGGCCACAAAAAAGCCCCGCCAAATGACGGGGCTGCGTGAACCTGTTGTCCTTGCTTATTGGGTGCAGCGCTTTTCGGCGTCTTCGATCGCAGCACTGAAACCCAACAGCGAGAAGGTGTCTTTGGTCTGGGTGCCGCGCTCGGACCGGGCGGTCAGAACAGCCTCGGTGCCGCGCTTCATCGCTGCGACGACCTTCAGATCTTCGCCTTCGGTTGCCGGCCAGGCCCATTCACCTTCGGTGATCAAAGCGAACTCGGTGCCGTCAATCTCAAGGGTGACCGTCGATCCTGCCGCGAAAGGATAGCCGCCGGTAAAGGTCACCTGACCTTTGACTTCCGCATTCGGGCGGTAGAATACGAACAACAGGATGTCGCTGCGGCGCACAGAAACCACGCGTCCACCTTTGGTGTTCACAGTCTCTTTGGGTGCGGATACGCTCCAGCATTCTGTGGGATCTTTCTCCACAAAAACGCTCCAGTCGGTCTTCGCAGCAACCCGATTGGTGCTGGTCGCCTGCTGAGCGATTGCGGTTGTGGCCATTCCTGCCACGCACAGACCCGCAATTGTGCGGACGAGTTTTAATCCCATCTGTCCAGCCTCCTAGCTCGACCTAATACCTCATACCCATCGAGACCGCATACGAACTCTGTCGGTTCGTCTGTAAGTTGCGTATTCCGATGATTGTCGACATACACACACTAACGCAGGTTTCGCCACAGGCGAAAGGGCGATTGGCAGATTTTTGCGCATATAATGGAGGGGCCAGATGACGCAGCCGGTACCAATGACAGAACTATGGCGAGGCCCCTTGTTGGAAAGCCTGCATCTGGGCCACGCAGTGATCTGCGATGACAGCGGCCAAATCGTACGCAGCTGGGGCAATCCGGACGCGGTGATTTACCCTCGGTCGTCTGCGAAAATGATCCAGGGGCTGCCGCTGATCACATCGGGTGCAGCCGCCAAATACGGCCTGAACTCCGAGCATCTGGCCCTCGCCTGTGCCTCGCATAGCGGCGCACATATCCATACCGACAGGGTTACTGCCTGGCTGGATCACCTGGGCCTGACCGAACACGATCTGCGTTGCGGTCCGCAAGAACCGCAGGACATGGCCGCGCGCGACGGGCTGATCCTTGCCGACGACACGCCCTGCCAGATCCACAACAATTGCTCGGGCAAACATTGCGGGTTTCTGACGGTCGCACAGCACATGGGCGCGGGACCGGAATACCTTGAGATCGACCACCCCGTACAGCAGGCCTGCCTGTCCGCGCTGGAAGAAACCACTGGGGAAACCAGCCCTGCCTATGGAATCGACGGATGTTCAGCCCCGAACTTTGCGACATCACTGGTGGGACTGGCGCGTTCGATGGCGTGGTTTGCCTCGGCCGCTGACCGGTCGGACCGTGCCAGCGACGCAGCGCAACAACTTACGACTGCGATGATCAAGCACCCCGAACTGGTGGCGGGCGAAAGCCGCGCCTGTACCGAGTTGATGCGCGCTATGGACGGTCGCGCCGCAATCAAAACCGGCGCTGAGGCGGTGTTCATTGCCATCATCCCGGAAAAACGAATGGGTGTTGCGCTGAAAATCACTGATGGCACCACCCGCGCCAGCGAATGCGCAATTGCAGCCATTCTTGTCAGCCTAGGTGTGCTGGAGGCCGATCACCCGGCCACCCGCAAATTCATGAATGCCACGCAATACAGCCGTCGCGGGCTGGAATGCGGCGAGATCAGACCTGCGCCGGGATTCCCCGGCTAACGATCACATCTCGATTTCATGCACCTCGGCCACCTCGACCGAGCCTGAACCGTTGACCACCATGGGACAGCCCTTGGCCATTTCGGTCGCGGCATCAATGCTGTCGGCCTTAATGACGGTAAAACCGGACGCCGGGTTTGCGCCGCCATTGTCGACGACGCTTCCGTTGCTGACCGTATAGGATTGACCAACCGGATTGCCGGGTATGTCCAGCGCCTCACCCATGCCTTGAAACCATGCACCCCAGGCGGCCATAGTTGCTTCGACTTCGGCAGGGTCGGTTGGTGTGGTTCCACCATGATAGACAAACAAATATTGTGGCATTTTATTTCCTCCCTAATGAAAACTTATCCAAACTGCGCCTCAAGCTTGGCCAGCGATGATGTCCAGCCCATGTTGTGGTTTGCTGCGGCCTCGGCATCTGCCAGTTCGCGGTGATCCAGAACTAGCCGCGCCCCGTTTTCGGTCGCAACGACCGAAAACGTCACGTGACTTTCCGGCCCGCGCTGATCCTGATCGTCATGCCAGGCCCAGGTGAACCCAAGGGAATTGGGCGGATCAACATGGGTGACATAACCGGACACTTTGAATGTCTGGCCTTCTGCGTTCTTCATTATTGAATACCAAGGCCCTGTGCGTGAGAAATTCAGGTCATGCTCGGGCACATGCACCCCTTCGGGCCCCCACCACTGCAACAGTTTCGCCCCATCACTGATCCAGGCAAACAGGTTTTCTGGGGTGGTCGGGAACTCGCGTTCCAGTTTCAGGTCGGCCATGAGTTTTCCCTTTCAATCAGGTCGCCCAGACGATCGAGGCTGTTTTCCCAGAACTGACGTTTCGAGATCGTCCATTCCGCTATCGCCCGCAGTCCGTCAGGCTGGATGGAATACATCCGCTGGGTGCCGTGGACGCGCTGATGCACCAATCCGGCCTCGCGCAGCACTTTCAGATGGCGCGAAATCGCTGCGCCCGACATGCCGCGCCCTTGGATCAGGTCACCGGCAGGCAGCTCTCCGTCCTGCATCAGTTGCTCAACGATCGAGAACCGAGTGGAATCGGCCAAAGCAGAAAAAGCATTTATCAGAGTGTTCATAGCCTTTATTTAACATGTGCGTTAAATAAAGGGAAGACCTTTAACCGGACACGAATTCCGAGCGGCTATAGCCCTGAACGTACAGCAATGCCGTCAGATCACCATGGTTGATCCGAACCTCGCATTGCTCGGCAACCGTGGGCTTGGCATGCAGGGCCACCCCTGTTCCCGCGCGGTGCAGCATCCCCAGATCGTTGGCCCCGTCGCCTACGGCAATAACGTCTTCTTCACGCAAGCCCAGTCGCGCGGTGATCTGTTCCAAGGCATCCACCTTGGCTTGACGCCCCAAAATGGGCCGCAGTACATCCCCGGTCAGTTTTCCGTTTTGGGCCAGCAGGGTGTTGGCACGGTTCTCGTCAAAGCCCAGCACCTCGGCCACTTTTGCGGTAAACGCCGTGAAACCGCCCGAGACCAAGGCGGCATAGCCTCCGTTCTGGCGCATCGTTGCGACCAGTTCCTTGCCGCCCGGCATCAGAGTGATGCGTTCGTCCAGTACTTTGCCGATCACCGCCTCATCCAGACCTTCCAGCAGGCCGACCCGCTCGGTCAGCGCGCCTTCAAAGTCCAACTCGCCATTCATCGCACGTGCGGTAATGTCCTTGACGCGTTCGCCGACGCCGGCCTCATCCGCAAGTTCGTCGATGCATTCCTGTTGGATCATGGTGCTGTCCATATCGGCCAACAGCATCTTCTTACGGCGGCCCTCAGACTGTTGGACAACCATATCCACGCCCATTTTCTGAAGGTCCACCCAGACATCCCACCGGTTGCCCGGCATTTCGCTAAGATGGAACTCTGCTGCTTCATCCGGGCTGAGCCACACAATCTCACCGCCTCCCCATGCATTCCGCAATGACTCGACCAGCGACAATTCCAGATTAGACACATCGGGGTCGGTCAACAGGGTGGCAACGTACATATTCGATCTCCGGCAAGCTCACCTGCGAATATCGCAGGTGCAGCATTTTCGCCAGAGACAGTTTCGAACTAGCCCAAAATACCCGGCAGGCGCAGCCCGTGGGTCCGCGCGCAATCCTTGGCAATGTCGTACCCTGCATCCGCATGGCGCCAAACGCCCGAGGCCGGGTCGTTCCACAGAACGCGCTCCAACCGACGCGCGGCATCTTCGGTGCCATCGGCGCAGATCACCACGCCCGCATGTTGGCTAAAGCCCATCCCGACGCCACCGCCATGGTGCAGCGAGACCCACGTCGCCCCACTGGCTGTGTTGATCAGCGCATTCAGCAACGGCCAGTCGCTCACGGCGTCCGAGCCGTCAAGCATCGCTTCAGTCTCGCGGTTGGGGCTGGCCACCGATCCCGAGTCCAGATGGTCACGTCCAATCACGACCGGCGCCTTCAGCTCGCCATTGGCGACCATCTCATTGAACGCCAGCCCAGCGCGGTGTCGGTCGCCAAGCCCTATCCAGCAGATACGCGCAGGTAGACCCTGAAACGCGATCCGCTCTTGCGCCATGTCGATCCAGCGATGCAGGTGCTCATTCTCGGGGAACAGTTCCTTCATCTTGGCATCGGTTTTGTAGATGTCCTCGGGGTCGCCCGACAGAGCACACCAGCGGAACGGGCCGATGCCTTTACAAAACAGCGGGCGGATATAGGCGGGTACAAAGCCGGGGAAGGCAAAGGCGTTCTCAAGCCCCTCATCCTGAGCGACCTGCCGGATGTTATTGCCGTAATCCAGCGTCGGAACGTCCGCGTTCCAGAAATCCACCATCGCCGCGACATGCTGCTTCATCGAAGCGCGAGCGGCTTTTTCCACCGATTTAGGGTCTGTTTCACGCTTCTCGCGCCACTCTCCCATAGTCCAGCCCAATGGCAGATAACCGTTAATCGGATCATGCGCGCTGGTTTGGTCGGTGACGATATCGGGACGCATCCCGCCCGCCTGCATCCGAGCATAGATCTCGGGGAAAACCTCTGCCGCATTGCCCAGCAGACCAACCGACTTCGCTTCGCCAGCCTTGGTCCAGCGGTCAATCATCTCCAGCGCTTCGTCCAGCGTTTCGGCCTTTTCGTCGAGGTATTTGGTCCGTAGGCGGAAATCGATGCTGTCCGGGTTACACTCAACAGCCAGACATGAGGCGCCTGCGAACACGGCCGCCAGCGGTTGCGCGCCGCCCATTCCACCCAGCCCTCCGGTCAGAATCCACTTGCCTGTCAGGTCACCGTCGTAGTGCTGACGCCCTGCCTCGGCAAAGGTCTCATAGGTGCCCTGAACGATACCCTGCGTACCGATGTAAATCCACGAGCCAGCGGTCATCTGGCCGTACATCATCAGGCCCTTCTTATCGAGCTCGTTGAAGTGATCCCAGGTCGCCCAATGTGGAACGAGGTTGGAATTGGCGATCAGCACCCGCGGCGAATCCTTGTGCGTGCGGATGATCGCGACCGGCTTGCCGGACTGGACGATCAGCGTTTCGTCTTCCTCCAAATCCTTCAGACCGGCAACAATAGTGTCGAAATCCTCCCACGTGCGGGCCGCGCGACCGATACCACCATAGACCACCAACTCATGCGGGTTCTCGGCCACATCCGGGTGCAGGTTGTTCATCAGCATCCGCAGCGGGGCCTCGGTCACCCAGCTTTTGGCGTTCAACTCGGGGCCGGTCGGTGGATAGATATCGCGGGTGTTTTTGCGCGGATCGCTCATTTCTGGGCTCCTTGTCTGGTCAATTCGCCCGAGGGGGCAAGATCGTTGAGGCGGGTCAGCATAGTTGTCAAATGGGGGCGCAGTTTCGCAGCGCGGTCCTCGCGCCATGTCCACGGAGATGTCTCGTCCATGTAAGCCCGTTGCGCGATCTCCATCTGGATGGCGTGTATGCCATCAGAAGGGCGACCATAGTGGCGGGTGGTCCATCCCCCGCGAAACCGGCCATTCAGGACCGAAGTGAAACCTTCGGCCTTGCTCGCCACGTCGTGCACGGCTTGCTCAATGGCCGTGTCGCTCGTCAGCCCATCATTGGTTCCAGTGTTGAACACCGGCAATTCGCCTTCGAACAGAAACGGGATCAGCGACCGGATCGAGTGGCAGTCAAACAAGATCGCCACACCGTGCCGGTCCCGAACGCGGCTCAGTTCATCCAGAAGGGCAGCGTGATAAGGTGCGTGGTATTTGCGCCGTCGATATTCGACTTCATCCTCGGACGGAGATTGCCCGTCATTCCAGATCTGCTGCCCATCGAAATCGGTCAGAGGCACAAGGGTGGTGGTATTCTGGCCGGGATATAGCGAGGCTCCGAATGGATCACGATTGGCGTCGATGACATAGCGATGAACATGCGACTGCACGACCGTGACATCGTCCAATACCCCTTTATAGAGCCTGTTTATATGCCAGTCCGTATCCGCCAAACCGCGCCCGTTGTCATTCAGACGGGCCGCTATTTCGTCTGGTACATAAGTTCCGCCATGGGGTTGCCCCAGCACAATGGGACCGTCCCCGCGCTGCACGCTGAACACCTGCATCAGAACAGCCCCGGCATCTGGGCACCCACTGCCCCAAGGATGTCACCCTCAGCCACCAAGCACTTGGATGTTTCCAGATCGGGTGCCAAATAGCGGTCTTCGTTCAGTGTTGGGATCTCTGCCCGTACTCTGTGCATGACGCGTTGCAATGGTTCGCTGGTTGCCAGCGGTGCGCGGAACTCCACGCCCTGAGCGGCACAGAGCAACTCAACCCCCAGAATGTAGTTCAGGTTCTCGACCATCCGCGTCAGACGCCGCGCGCCATGTGCAGCCATCGACACGTGATCCTCCTGGTTTGCCGAGGTCGGCGTGCTGTCAGTCACGCAAGGATTGGCAAGGTGCTTGTTCTCGCTCATCAAGGCGGCGGTCGTGACTTCGGCAATCATCAGACCCGAGTTCAACCCGGGATCAGGCGTCAGGAACGGCGGCAGATCAAAGCTGAGCGTCGGGTCGACCATCAACGCAATGCGCCGCTGCGCAATTGCACCAACTTCGGACACAGCCAGTGCGATCATGTCTGCGGCAAAGCCGACCGGTTCGGCATGAAAGTTTCCACCTGAAACGATGGCACCCGCCTCATTCAGAACCAGCGGGTTGTCGGTGGCCGCGTTCGCCTCGATCTCAAGCGTGGTGGCCGCTTGGCGCATGACGTCCATGGCCGCGCCAGTGACCTGCGGTTGGCAGCGGATGCAATATGGGTCCTGAACGCGCGTGTCGCCATCCCGGTGGCTTTCGCGGATCTCGGACCCGGCCAATGTGGCACGCATGGCACTGGCGGCTTCGGTCTGGCCGCGGTGCCCTCGCAGGGTATGGATTTCGGGCTGCAAGGGCGCAGTCGACCCCATGATCGCATCCGTCGACAGGGCCGAGATGACCAGCGCGCTTTGGGCTGCACGCCAGGCTTCGAACAAACCGACCAGCGCAAAAGCAGTCGAGAATTGCGTGCCGTTGATAAAGGCAAGCCCTTCCTTTGGACCGAGTTGAACAGGCTCTAATCCAACTGATTTTAGGGCTTCTTCGCCTGACAGGATGGTTCCGTCAACTTCGGCTTCACCAGCGCCGATGACTACGGCTGTCATATGCGCCAGGGGCGCAAGGTCGCCAGAGGCCCCGACCGACCCCTGCGCCGGAATAACCGGGGTCACACCCTTGGCCAGCATCTGCTGCAGCAGGTCGATCAGCTCCCAACGCACACCCGATGCTCCGCGTCCGAAGGACAACAGTTTTAGCGTCATCATCAGCCGGGTCACACGGCGTGGCACGGCCGAACCAACGCCGCAGCAATGGCTAAGGATCAGGTTGCGCTGAAGGGTCGAAGTATCCTTGGCCGCGATCTTGTGGCTGGCCAGCTTTCCGAACCCGGTGTTAACGCCATAAACCGGGTCTTCCCCGGCCGCAGCTTCGAGAATGCGTTTGGCTGCGGCCTCTACCTTGGGTTTGCACCCGTCATCCAGCGATACTGCGGGCTGCGACCAATACACTTCGGACAGATCCGACAGCGTGACCTGACCGGGCACAAGCGACAGGGTCTTCATTACAAACCTCCGAAAATGCGGGTGTGCAGCGGGTTGAAGCCGATCCGATAGGACAGCTCGGCTGGGTGCGTGATGTCCCATACCGTCAGGTCCGCGCGTTTGCCTGCAGCTATTGTGCCAGTGTCGGTTAGGCCCAAGGCTTGCGCCGCATTGCGAGTCACGCCAGCCAATGCCTCTTCCGGCGTCAGGCGGAAAAGGGTGCAAGCCATATTCATGGTCAGCAGAAGCGACGTCAGAGGAGACGAACCGGGGTTGCAATCCGTCGCCAGCGCAATCGGCACCCCATACTGGCGCAGCAGTTCAACCGGCGGCACCTGTGTTTCGTGCAGCGTATAGAACGCCCCCGGCAGCAGCACACCCACGGTTCCGGCCTGTGCCATGGCGGCCACACCTACCTGGTCCAGATATTCGATATGATCTGCCGACAACGCCCCGTAAGAAGCCGCCAGGGCTGCCCCTCCGAGGTTCGAAAGCTGCTCTGCATGCAACTTGACCGGAAGGTTCAGTTCTTTCGCCACATCGAAGACCTTAGCGATCTGAGACGGATCAAAGGCGATCCCCTCACAAAAGCCATCAACGGCATCCACCAGCCCCTCTTCATGCGCCAAACGCAGAGTCGGGATGCAAACATCGCGAATGTAGGTATCAGCGCGCGCCTGAAACTCAGGCGGCACCGCATGTGCTCCTAGAAAACTTGTTTTCACTCGCACCGGGCGCACTTGGCCGATCCGGCGCGCGACGCGCAGCATCTTGAGCTCTGAGTCGGTGTCCAGACCATAGCCCGATTTGACCTCGATGCACGACACGCCGTCGGCCATCAGGGCGTCCACTCGCGTCAAGGCATCCTCTAACAGGGCCTCTTCGCTGGCCGAACGGGTCGCTGTGACAGTCGACAGAATTCCACCACCTGCGCGCGCGATCTCTTCATACGAGGCACCATTCAGACGCATTTCGAACTCGACCGCCCTGTTGCCACCAAAGACGACATGGGTGTGGGCGTCGATTGGCGCCGGCGTTATCAGCCGGTCGCCATAGTCCGCGGTCGGCCAGTCAGAATAGTCAGCAGGCAGTGCATTCCGAGGCCCGATCCAGGCAATTTTCTCACCATCAACAACAAGTGCTGCGTCCTGAACTATCCCATAAGGTTCGGCGCCATCGTCCATGGTCGCCACCCGCGTGCTCAAAAGGACAGATTTTTTGGCCATATCGATTCTTTTGGGCTCCCTTTGTCGTTAGATTTTTCGTATACGTATAAAAGTTTAAAGTCTACACAAAATGGAAATGCGATGACCATCCATGCAAAAACGGCTTTATTAGGCTCTGATTGGATCAGTAACTTGCGGGTAGAAATCGCGCGCGGTCAGATCCAAAGCTTGGAATCACAAGCGTCCGCGCGGTCCGGAGACACACAGGTTGATGTCTTGCTGCCAGCCTTGGGAAACCTGCACAGCCACGCCTTTCAGCGTGCTATGGCCGGTATGACAGAAGTGCGCGCCGCCGGGCGCGAGAGCTTTTGGACCTGGCGCACTCTGATGTACCGGTTCCTGGACAGATTGACGCCGGATCACGTAGAGCCCATTGCCGCTTTGGTCTATCTGGAGATGCAAGAGGCCGGATATGCCTCGGTCGGTGAGTTTCACTATATCCATCATCAGCCGGGCGGCGGGCGCTACGACCACGTGTCGGAACTGAGTCAGCGCATATTTGCTGCGGCCACCCAAACTGGAATCGGTTTGACGCACCTTCCGGTTCTCTACACCTACGGCGGTGTCGAACAACAACCCTTGGCGGGCGGTCAGCTGCGCTTTGGCAATTCTGTGGATCAGTTTCTGAACCTGGTCGAAGAATGCCGCTTGGCCCTACCGCATGCGGATTCTGTGATCGGAATCGCCCCGCATTCTCTGCGGGCAACATCGCCTGACGATTTGCGCGAGCTTCTGAATGCCACTTCTGATGGTCCCGTCCACATCCACATCGCCGAACAGCTTAAGGAAGTGGCCGATGTAGAGGCCGCGCTTGGACAGCGGCCGGTCGAGTGGCTGCTGGACCATGTCGACGTCGATGACCGGTGGTGCCTTATCCACGCAACTCATATGACAGATGCCGAAACACGCGCCGTTGCGCGTTCGGGCGCCGTTGCCGGGTTGTGCCCGATTACCGAGGCGAATTTGGGCGACGGTATTTTCAACGGTGCAGTTTATGTCGAAGAAGGTGGTCGCTTTGGCGTGGGATCAGACTCTAACGTGAGAATTTCTCTGCCTGAGGAACTGCGGACTTTGGAATATTCCCAACGCCTGCGGGACCATGCGCGGACGGTTTTGGTCAAAAATGAAGGCTCAGTCGGTCAGGCGTTGTATACGGGGGCCGCACAAGGGGGCGCGCAGGCATTGGGACGAAATGCAGGGGAAATCGCAGTCGGCAAGCTGGCCGACCTTGTGGCGATCGACCGATCTCATCCCACGATCTGCGCACTGACTGACGAACAGGTGCTTGACGGGCTGTGCTTTGCAGCGCCGGACGGGTTGGTGACGGATCTTTGGTCAGCGGGGCGTCACATGGTGCAACAAGGCCGCCACATCGAACGGGATCGGATCATTCCCGCGTACCGGTCGGCGATTGCCGATCTTTTGGCAGACGTCTAAACGACCTTATCCAGGACACCAAAGGCACCATGACCCAACCGAACGAAACTACCAGCTACAGGGACATTAAGGAAACCGTGCTGGCGCGCATTCGGTCTGGTGAGTGGCAGCCGGATACGCTGCTGCCCAACGAACAGGATCTTGCCGTCGAATTCTCGTGCACCAGAACGACCGTGAACCGCGCAATGCGAGAGCTGGCGGACGAAGGATTTCTGGAGCGTCGCCGCAAAGCCGGTACAAGGGTTCTAAGCGCGCCGCAAAGGCAGGCCCGTTTCACGATACCCAAGGTGCGGGACGAGGTAGAGGCGTTGGGCGGAATCTATCGCTATGCGCTGGTCTCGGCAGTTGCCGGGCAAGCGCCCGATTGGCTGTCTGCAAGACTGGCGCTGAAACCGGACCAAAACGTGATGCATGTTCGCTGCATGCACTTTAACGGCAATACTCCGTTTCAATACGAAGACCGATGGATCGTCATAGACTCGGTTCCACAGGTGGTGAATGCGGACTTCGCCTCAATAGGCCCAAATGAATGGCTTATACAGACCGTTCCCTTCACCAATGTCGAGCTGAGCTTCCTGGCCAGTCGCGCCGATGAATCGGTGGCCGCTTTCCTGGACCTGCCCATCGGCGAGCCGGTGTTCACGGGCGAACGGATCACATGGCTTGAGGGCCAGCCTGTCACCTTTGCAAAGATGTACTTCGCCGCAGGGTACCGGATGACCACTCAGTTCTAAACCTGACCAAGATTTCCGCTTTACCGTGCCTCTAATCCACGCCAGATTCGGGGCAATCTGGTCCTGCGAGAAGGAAGTATGGGATGGGTAACCCGCTCTATGATCGGTTGTTTGGTATCCATGCGGGCAAGGATACGCCGTTTCTTCACCTGCCTGACGGCCAAACCATTACCCATGCAGCCTTTCTGGACATGGCGTCGCGCATAGCAAACGCGTTGAACGGGTACGAGCTTGAGCCCGGAGACCGAGTTGCTGTTCAGGTGGAAAAGTCACCAGAAGCGCTGGCGCTCTACGCGGCTTGCGCCCAAACCGGATTGATTTTTTTGCCGCTGAATACCGCCTATACATCCGGCGAGCTCAGCTATTTCATCGAAAACAGTGGGGCTGCGCTGGTGGTTTGCGATGCCGCCAAACAAGCGGAACTGACGCCCATCGCCGAGGCGCAAAACGCAAGGTTAGAGACGCTCAACGCTGACGGCTCGGGCAGCCTGATGCGGCGGGCTTTAGGCATGCTTCCTGCTTTCGGACCGATTAAGCGGACAGAGAATGATCTTGCCGCGTTCCTATATACGTCTGGGACGACAGGACGGTCAAAAGGCGCGATGCTGACACAAGCCAACCTGCTGTCCAATGCCGAAACACTGGTGCAGGAGTGGCAGTTTACACAGGATGATGTGTTGCTGCATGCCCTGCCGATCTTTCACACCCACGGGCTGTTTGTAGCGACGAACGTTATTCTGGCCTCGGGCGGATCGATGATCTTTTTGCCGAAGTTTGATCTGGATGACATTCTGCGCCTGATGCCCAATGCGACCTCGATGATGGGCGTGCCGACCTTCTATACCCGATTGCTGGCGGATGATCGGTTCACCGGTGATCTGGCGCAGCACATGCGGCTGTTCATCTCGGGTTCGGCCCCGCTGCTGGCCGAAACGCATGAACGTTTCGAAGACCGGACCGGACACCGCATCCTGGAACGCTATGGGATGACGGAAACTAACATGAACACCTCGAACCCTTATGACAGTGAACGTCGCGCAGGAACTGTCGGGTTCCCGTTGCCGGGTGTCGAGCTAAAGGTAACCGACCCTGACTCCGGTGAGGCGTTGCCACTGGGTGAAATTGGCATGATCGAAGTGCGCGGACCAAACGTCTTCGAAGGCTATTGGCAAATGCCCGAAAAAACCGCCGCGGAATTGCGCGAAGACGGGTACTTTATCACCGGTGATCTCGGGCGCGTGGATGCGGATGGTTACGTACACATCGTGGGTCGCGGCAAAGACCTGATCATTTCGGGTGGGTTCAACATCTACCCCAAAGAGGTCGAGCTGGTTCTGGATGGCCAGCCCGGCGTGCTTGAAAGCGCCGTGATTGGCGTACCACACGCTGACTTCGGCGAAACCGTTCTGGGTATTCTGGTTGCAGAACCGGGCCGAGCGCTTGACCTTGATGCCATCATGGCCAGCGTTCAGAACCAACTGGCGCGGTTCAAACATCCCAGCAAACTGATTGTGCTGAATGAACTGCCCCGAAACACCATGGGGAAAGTGCAAAAGAACGCCTTGCGCGAGCTTTACAAAGATATGTTTACTGCGGATTAGGCTCTAACAGGACACGGCCAGTGTCCGTCAGCAACCAGCATTGACGCCCTTCGAACACAGCTGTGGCCAGTGGTCGACAATAACCGGCCCCTGCGTCCAGATTGACTCGATTTCCGCAATGCTCGGCCCGGTCCACCGGAGTATGCCCATGCACAATCAGCCAGGGGTACGTGCGTGCATCGTGCAGGAACTCCTGGCGTATCCAAACCAGATCATCCTCGGATTGCTGCGCCAAAGGGACACCAGGCCGGATGCCAGCGTGAACGAACAAAAGCTCGCCCTCTTGATGAAAGGTCGGCAGAGCATTGATAAAGTCTAGATGTGCCGGCGGCACAGCGGCGCAGGCCCGTTCGTGAACCTGAAAGATCCGGTCATTGTCCGTGATCTCGACACCGTAAGATGCCAGCGTCTCCTGACCACCAAGCCGGGGATTCAGCCAGTTCAAAGTAATCGGCAACTGCTTGTCTGCAATCTCGCAATCCTGCACGAAACGGACCATCATTCGGTCGTGGTTGCCTTTGACCATAACCCAGTTTCGCCCGGCGCGTTGGCCTTCGATCAGCAGATCCAGCACCTCGCGGCTGTTCGGGCCACGATCCACGTAGTCCCCCAGAAAGACAACCCGCGCATCCGGCCCGCCATCCGCCTCGATAAGGGATAGCGCGTTTTGCAACATGCCCAGTTGCCCATGGATATCGCCGACCGCGTAAATTGGGATGCTCAAAACGTTGCCTCTTGGAATATGTCAGACACTTTGTGCAACAACTCGGTTGCAGAAAAAAGACAATGCCCGCACAAATTTTGCACGGGCATCGCTATGGTCACAATCTTCGGGCCAAAACTCAGGCCACGTCAAATTCCAGCGGCTTGATCTGAGTGAACAACCCAGTTTCCGCCAGTTTCGCCCGCGCTTCAGCGGGAACCGGTTCGTCCACATAAAGGAGCGCAATCGCCTCGCCACCAGCCTCGGCTCGGCCCAGCGTAAAGTTAGCGATGTTTACGTTGTTCTCGCCCATGGTCTGACCCAGCGCGCCGATGATGCCCGGAACGTCTTCGTTGGTGGTATAAAGCATATGGGCACCGACCTCGGCATCGATATTGATGCCTTTGATCTGGATAAAGCGCGGCTTGCCATCGCTGAAAACCGTACCCCCGATTGAGCGTTCGCGCTTGTCGGTTACCACAGTCACCTTGATGTAGCCGTCAAAAACACCGGTCTTGTCCTGATTGGTGGTCGACAGCTGAATCCCGCGCTCTTTCGCTACAACCGGGGCCGACACCATGTTCACTTCCGGGTTGAACTTTTTCATGATCCCGGCAACCACGGCGCAGTTCAGGGCAGCCAGGTTCATCTCAGCCGCGACGCCATCATACAGGATGTTGATTGCCTTAACTGGTTCATCGGTCATCTGACCAATGAAACTGCCCAGGTGACCGGCCAGCTTGATCCATGGACCCATGATCTTGGCCTCTTCGGCAGTGACGCTGGGCATGTTCAGCGCGTTTTCCACCGCGCCAGTCAGCAGATAGTTCGAGATCTGTTCGGCCACCTGCAGGGCAACATTTTCCTGTGCCTCGGTCGTTGCTGCGCCAAGGTGTGGCGTGCAAACGACGTTCGGCAAGTTGAACAGCGGGTTGTCCTTTGCCGGTTCTTCTTTGAACACATCAAACGCGGCCCCTGCGACATGCCCGGATTGCAACATCTCGGCCAGTGCCTCTTCGTCGACCAGACCACCACGGGCGCAGTTGACGATGCGCACGCCAGGCTTGGTCTTGGCCAGGTTTTCGCGGCTCAGGATATTACGGGTCTGGTCTGTCAGCGGTACGTGCAGGGTGATGAAATCGGCGCGGGCCAGCAATTCGTCCAGCTCGACCTTTTCGACGCCCATCTTGGCGGCTTTCTCTTCGCCCAGATAGGGATCGTAGGCGACGACTTTCATCTTCAGGCCCAGCGCGCGTTCACAGACGATGCCGCCAATGTTGCCCGCGCCAATGACGCCGAGAGTTTTATTGGTCAGCTCGATGCCCATGAATTTGGACTTTTCCCATTTGCCTGCATGCGTCGACGTGCTGGCCTCGGGGATCTGGCGCGCGACGGCGAACATCATCGCAATTGCGTGTTCGGCGGTGGTGATCATGTTGCCAAACGGCGTGTTCATGACGATCACACCCTTTTTCGACGCGGCATCCTTATCGACATTGTCGGTGCCGATACCGGCGCGGCCGATGACCTTCAGATTGTCGGCTTTTTCCAACAGCGTCGGCGTGACCTTTGTGGCCGAGCGGATAGCCAGACCGTCATATTGGCCAATCAGCTCGGCCAGCTTGTCCTTGTCCTTGCCCAGGTCGGGCATGAAATCCACGTCGATGCCGCGGTCGCGGAAGATCTGCACGGCGGTTTCGCTGAGTTTGTCGGATACGAGTACTTTGGGGGCCATGTTTGTGGTCCTTGAATGTCATGAAAAATCCGGGCCTGAGACGGCCCGGTAAAGAGGGTCAGGCGGCTTCTGTCTGCGCCGCGATCTCGGCCTCAAAGGCCCATGCCAGCCAGGGCAACATCGCCTCGATATCCGAGGTTTCAACCGTGCCGCCGCACCAGATGCGCAGGCCTGCGGGTGCGTCTCGGTATGCACCGATATCCAATGCGATATTCTCAGCCTCAAGCCGCTTGGCCACAGCTTTGGCGAATGTCGCACCGTCCTGAATGCGTGCGTCGGTGAACTTCAGGCAGACCGAAGTGTTCGACTGTGTCGCCGCATCCTCTGCCAGATTGGCGATCCAGTCATTTTGGTCGCAGAACGCGTGAACCGCACCGGCATTGGCATTCGCACGGGCGGTCAGGCCCTGCAGGCCACCAACCGAACGCGCCCAGTCCAGCGCAAAAAGGTAATCTTCGACCGCCAGCATCGAGGGCGTGTTGATCGTTGCACCGGTAAAGATACCGTCGATCAGCTTGCCGCCCTTGGTCAGGCGGAAAATCTTGGGCAGGGGCCATGCGGGGGTGTAGCTTTCCAGCCGCTCCACTGCACGGGGGCTCAGGATCAACATCCCGTGCGCCGCTTCACCGCCCAGCACTTTCTGCCAGCTGAACGTAGTCACATCCAGCTTATCCCACGGTAGGTCCATCGCAAACGCAGCCGAGGTTGCGTCACAGATCGTCAGGCCCTGACGATCATCCGCGATCCAGTCGCCATTGGGAACCCGGACGCCCGAGGTGGTGCCGTTCCATGTAAAGACAACGTCATTGGCAAAATCAACCGAGGCCAAATCAACGAGCTGACCGTAATCCGCCGTCTTCACCTCGGCGTCGATTTTCAACTGCTTGACTACGTCGGTCACCCAGCCAGAGCCAAAGCTTTCCCAGGCCAGCATCTCAACCTTGCGTTCGCCCAGCAACGACCACAGAGCCATCTCAACCGCACCAGTGTCCGAAGCGGGAACGATACCGATCTTGTAGTCTGCCGGAATGCCCAGCACTTCGCGCGTGCCTTCGATGGCCGCCTTCAGCTTGTCCTTGCCGACGGCGGCACGGTGCGACCGGCCCAGCGCAGCATCGGCCAATTTGGTCAGATCAAATGTGGGGGGTTTGGCGCAGGGGCCCGAGGAAAAACGCGGATTTTCCGGCCGCGTCGCCGGTTGTTCAATGCTCATGTGTATTACCCTTCCAGATACACGCCCCTCGTTGGGGAGGGGTGTCCCACGGACAGAGCTATTGCGTCGCAAAACGCTCAGCAAGCGGAAAAGACGCATCGGGTGCCAAAAACGACACCCGATTATGTGCGTATCTGGAACGCAGGTTTCCTATCGGCATCAAGACGAGAGGCGCACTGTTTCTCCGGTTTCCAATGCCTGTTGCGCTGCCAAACCGATGCGCACGGCCCAAAGGCCATCGTTCAGAGTCACGTCAGGTTGTGCCTTTTCGCCTCGTAGCACAGCTAAGAACCCCTGATGTTGGTAGAAAGTCGAACCATTGTGGTCCCCGGCGGCCAACAGGCGCGGATCGACGGGGATCTCTTTGGTGACCGGACCTTTTGGGGCACGTGGGCTAACGATGATCTGCGGGACCGGCGGCGTGCCAAGATGTTCCGGCCAGAACCGCCCCGGCCCTGGCACCAACGCTTCGATCTTGGCGTCCGGCCCAACGGCCGAGATTTCCTCCTGATATCGGGACCCTTCCGCAAACATGCACAGCTCTAGCATCGCACGCGCGCCCGAGGCGAAGTCCACGATGACATAGCCATGGTCAAGGATATCGGGCGTTTCGCCGTGATAGGTCTCGTCCAGATGATTGACCGCCTGCCCACCACTTGCAGTGACGCGCACCGGGTCGGATTGCAGGATTAGGCGCATCAGGTCGAAGAAATGGCAGCATTTTTCGACAAACGTGCCACCCGTGTTGCGATTGAACCGATTCCAGTTGCCGACCTTTTCCAGAAACGGAAACCGATGCTCGCGGATCGACAGCATCTTAACACCGCCCGTGGCTTCGGCCTCGGCAATCAGCGCGGCAATGGGCGGCATATAGCGATATTCCATCGCCACCCAGATCGGATGCGGATAGTCGCGCTGGAGCCTCTCAAGCCGCTCCACATCCGTCGGATCGGTGAACAGAGGTTTCTCGACCAACAACGGCAACGGGCGCGTCCGGGCAATCTCTTCGATCTGATCCACATGCAGGTGGTTGGGGCTAACGATGACAAGGCAGTCCAGATCGTCGACCGCAAGCAATTCTTCGACTGAAGACAGCATCACCGCATCAGGCGCAATCGCCTGCGCAGCTTTCGCCATCTCGGCGTCAGGCTCAAAAATCGCTGAAACGCGCGTGTCGTCCAGCAGGGCAATATTGTGCAGGTGTTCCTGCCCCATCATACCGCATCCGATCAGCCCGTAGTGAATGGTCCGGGTCATGCGCAGTTCCTTTTACTTCAGTCGTTGGACATAGGTGGCTCGATCCGGGTCGAACCATGTTTTTGAAAACTCAACCGGTTCGGGTTTTTCCGACCAGCTGAACCGTTCGATGTAGCCAACCGTATCTCCGGCTGGCCTGGTGAAATCAGGCGGCGTCCAACCCGGCAACGTCCCGAGGGAAACCCTGTCTTCAGCACGCGTGATCCAGAACCCCAACTGGTGCTGGTAGTACCGATAAAGCGAGTCAGACAGCAGCTGTCGATCAATCAAACCAGCAGACTCATCCAGCCAGATTTCTTCAACCGCGATAATTGTATCATTCAGGTAGCGCATTCGGCGCACCCGCGAGCCCATGTCCGACGAACCAAATCGCGGCAAATCTGCGGGCTTTTTCAGATGGTCAACTGACAGGATATCCGCCCGCGGCAACCCGCCACCCTCGGGCAATTCCAAACGAAACATTGCATAGACGCTGTTCTGCGTTCCGGTCTCGCGTACATAATTGCCCGAACCCTGAATACGCTCCAGCATCCCCTTTTTCTCAAGCTCGGCGAGCGATTTTCGCAGAGTACCGACTGAAACTTTCAATTCCGCAGCAAGGTCTCGTTCGGGCGGCAAGCGCTCGCCATCGATCAGGCGACCGGCAGCGATGTCGCGGATCAAAAGCTCGGCAATCTGAACATAAACCGGCAGGGCGTTCGGGTTTCGGTTGGCTGACGACATCTTTTGGCGCTTCACTCGGTCGCAGGAAAAATTGATACACCATTGATCTACATCAATGTGATTGCTACGCAAGAGGAAAGTCACAGTCGCTTGGAGAACGAATCAGATGACCATCGTCCCCATCACCTCACCCGATCTGGATGCGGCCGAGGTTTCGTGGTTTGCGGCGCTGTGCTCGGACGACTACCAGTTTCTTGGAATGCCCGACGGTGATCTGCGATCCAGCTGGGACCACTGCTCGGGCATCGTGAAAGAGGCCGAGGCGCAAGGGTTCAGAAATATCCTCTGCCCGTCGTCCTATCAGGTGGGGCAAGACACGTTGAGCTTTGTCGCCGGCTGCGCGCCGATCACCGACAAGATCAACATGTTGGCCGCTGTGCGTTGCGGCGAGATGCAACCCATCATGCTGGCCCGCACTATCGCGACACTGGATCACATGCTGCAGGGACGGCTAACGGTCAATATCATCTCGTCCGATTTCCCCGGCGAGAAAGCCGACAGCGCCTATCGCTATCAGCGTTCGCGCGAAGTGGTGGAAATCCTGAAACAGGCGTGGACACAGGACGAGATCAATCATGCCGGTGAGGTCTATAACTTCTCAGGGCTCACAACCGACCCGGCGAAGCCATATCAGACAGGTGGCCCACTGCTGTATTTCGGTGGTTATTCCCCATCCGCTCTGGATCTGTGTGGCGAGCATTGCGACGTCTACCTGATGTGGCCCGAAACCAAGGATCAACTGGCCGAACGGATGAAAGCCGTCCACGCGGTTGCCGAGAACTATAACCGCACACTCGATTACGGCCTACGCGTGCACATGATCGTCCGCGATACCGAGGCCGAAGCGCAGGAATACGCCGACTACATCGTATCGAAACTGGATGACGAATACGGTCGCGCCATCCGTGAGCGTGCTTTGGATTCGACATCACTGGGCGTCGCACATCAGGCCAAGAACCGCGATCTGGCGGATGAGTATGGCTATGTCGAACCCGGCCTTTGGACCGGCGTTGGCCGCGCGCGGTCTGGGTGCGGCGCAGCTCTGGTCGGATCGACCGATCAGGTCATGTCCAAGATCGAGAAATATCAAAAGATGGGCATCCGCGCCTTCATCTTCTCGGGATATCCCCACATCGACGAAGCTCGCCATTTTGGCAGCCGTGTTATGCCTAATCTGAAAACCTGTTCCCTTCCCGAAGCCTACGGAAGGGTCCCTGCAAATACCCCGGCCACACCGCTGGGCAACGGAGTTCGTCGCTGATGCAACGTGTGAAACTATCTGACTCGCTGGACATGAGCCGCATTGTGTACGGCATGTGGCGGCTGGGCGACGACGACGACACTTCGACAGGTCATGTCGAAGCCAAGATTCAGGCCTGTCTGGATCAGGGCATCACCTCCTTCGATCAGGCCGATATCTATGGCGGCTACGCGGCCGAGGCTGTTCTCGGCAACGCCTTGCGCGCAAATCCGGGCCTGCGTCAGCAGATGGAAATCGTCACCAAATGTGACATCGTCGCGCCGATGGGTCGGTATGCGGACGCCAACTGCAAATACTATGACACGTCGCGCGCGCATATACTTAAATCGGTTGACACATCGCTGTCCGAAATGGCCATCGATCATATCGACCTGCTGCTGATTCACCGCCCCGATCCATTCATGGATCATCACGAAACAGGTGCCGCGCTGGACGAAGTTATCGCCAGCGGCAAGGTCGGCGCGGTTGGCGTGTCCAATTTCCGCCCTTGGGACTGGAGCCTGCTGCAATCGGCGATGAACACCCAATTGGTGACCAACCAGATCGAGATTTCTCTGGGCGAAATCGGCCCCTTTACCAACGGTGATCTGGCGTTTCATCAGCAGCATGGCCAGTCGGTGATGGCGTGGTCACCCTTGGGTGGCGGGTTGCTGATGGCTGGAAACCCTCCGGTCGGGGTTGTAGCGGACGAAATCGCCGAGGAATTCGGCGTGGATCGCGCCGCCGTGGCGGTGGCGTTTCTTCTGGCCCACCCTGCAGGCATTCTTCCGGTTTTGGGCACCAACAATCTGGACCGGATCAAGCGCATCTCTGACGCGCTGAAAGTCAATTTGGATCGCGAGAGCTGGTACCGCCTTTATGAGGCGGCACTGGGGCATGAGGTACCATGATGAATGCAATCTCAAAGGACATGACCCGCACATTCGTTCCCCACAGGGACGACACCCGAACCTTGCGCGACGCTTTTGGTCGTTTTGCCACCGGTGTCACTGTTGTCACCTGCGACAGCACAGACGGGCCGGTTTGCATCACCGCCAACAGTTTCTCGTCCCTTTCGCTGGACCCACCACTTGTCATGTGGGCAGGCGATCGCAACTCGCGCCGGTTCCGTTATTTCCAAGAAGCACGACATTTCAGTGTTCACGTCCTTTCAGCGGAACAGGCCGAGCTTTGCTTTGGATGCTCGAAAGATGCGTTTGCGCTTCAGGACATCGACCACGAGCGCTGTGAAAACGGAACCCCGCTGCTGCCCGATTGTCTGGCCCGTTTCGAATGTGAACAGCACGCGTATCACGATGCCGGCGACCACGTTATCGTTATTGGAAAGGTTTTGCGTGCCAGTATGGCAGAGGGAGACGCACTGACATTCTACGCCGGAAAGCTCGGCCAATTCGCGCATCAATAAGCGCGGGATAACTGTCGCGGGAATACTCGCGGCTGAAAAGGGAGGATCCGCATGGGCGGATTGACGTCGGCGCTTGCGCCGATCGCGTTTGCAAATGAAGCCGTGCTGCGATTGGGCCGCGCGGTTGGTGTCGTTGCGATTGCACTGATGGTAATCGCAATCTTGATACAGGTGTTCTTCAGATACGTTTTGGGCAACGCGCTGCCCTGGCCGGATGAGGCCGCTCGGTTCTGCATGTTATGGATGACGGGCCTGATGGCCCCCACGGCATTTCGGCGCGGCGGGTTCGTCGCCATCGACATGGTGCCCCTGATGCTGCCGCGTGGGATCGGGCAGACCCTGAACATCCTGCTGCTGCTGGTTTCGCTGGCCGTGTTGCTGGTCGCCGTCAAAATCGGCTGGTCCGAGGTCACCGGGTTTGGCGGCAAATTCGCCACCGCTGCGCTGTATCTGCCAACGTCCTTTGGATTTGACGAGTGGTATCGCATCCCGCGCAGCTGGATGATGGCATCGCTGCTGGTTGGCGTCATCCTGCTGATCTCAGTCAATATCGAGCTGATCTTGCGCGCCATCGTAACCCTGTTGGGCGGCGGACATCTGCTGCCAGAGATTGCCGATGCACCCGTGGGGGCCGAATAAATGTTGATATGGTTCCTACCCACATTTCTGGTGTTTCTGCTGATCGGTCTGCCGGTCTTTTTCGCATTGCTGGCCGCGCCCGGCATTCTTCTGTGGTTGAACGGTCAGACGGCCGACATCACGCTGCTGTATCGCAATGTCTATAACGGCATGGACAGCTTTCCTCTGATGGCCATCCCCTTCTTCATGCTGGCCGGAGAGCTGATGAACCGCGGCGGCATCACAATCCGTCTGGTTGAGTTCAGCCAAGCCCTGATGGGACATTTCCGTGGCGGTCTGGCGCATGTAAATGTGCTGAGTTCCATCCTGTTTGCGGGGCTGTCAGGCTCGGCCGTGGCCGACACCTCGGCCTTGGGTTCGATGCTGATCCCAGCGATGGAAAAACAGGGCTACACTCGGAAATTCGCTGCTGCGATCACGGCGGCCAGTTCCGTGATCGGCCCGATCATCCCACCCTCAGGCATCATGATCATCTACGCCTATGTCATGGGCGAAAGCGTGGCCGCGCTGTTTCTTGCCGGCATCGTGCCCGGCGTGATGGTCGGCGTCGGCCTGATGCTGATGATCAAGGTGATGGCCGACAAATACGACTTTCCTGTCGCCAGTCGAAAATACACCTGGGGCGAGCGCCGACAGGCTAGCCTCAAAGCGTTCTTCCCACTGCTGACGCCTGTCATCATTCTGGGCGGTATTCTGGGTGGTATCTTCACCCCAACCGAGGCCGCGGCGGTCGCCGTCGGCTATGCGTTCCTCATCGGCTTTTTTGTCTTGCGCACGCTGACGCTGAAAGAGGTGCCTGAAATTCTCAGCAATGCGGGTCTGACCTCGGCCGTCGTTTTGTTGCTGGTCGGCGCGGCGATGGCCTTCAAAACCGTGGTCAGCCTCAGCCACGCGCCTGAACAACTGGCCGAGTTGATCCTCAGCCTTTCGGAAAACCCGCTGATCCTGCTGTTCCTGATTAACCTGCTGCTGTTTGTCGTCGGCATGTTCCTGGACGCAGGTCCCGCGATCATCATCCTTGGCCCAATCCTGGCCCCGATCTTTACCAGCCTCGGCGTTGACCCGATCCACTTTGCCATCATCATGAGCGTCAACCTGACCGTAGGCCTTGCTACGCCGCCTATGGGGTTGGTCCTGTTTGTGGCCGCCGCCGTGTCGCGCGAAAAAGTTGAAACCATCGCCAAGGCCATCCTGCCATTCCTGGCCGTCGAAATCATAGTGATCTTTCTGATCACCTATGTCCCCGCACTATCCATGACGATCCCACGCATAACGGGATTTGCAAACTGACTGAGTATCACAGGGAGGAAACGCATGCTCGGAAGATTTATCAAAACAGCAGCCCTAGCGACATCGCTGGTTGCCGCGTCCGCGATCGCGGCAACTGCAGCTGACTACACGCTGCGCGCGACTGCAAACTCTAATGAAAACGATGAGGATTATGACGGTCTGATCGTTTTCAAGAACTTCGTCGAAGCGGCCTCGAACGGAGCGATCGAAGTCGAATTGTTCATCGGCACGCAGCTATGTTCAAACGGCGCCGAGTGCCTGCAGGGCGTGGCTGACGGTACCATCGACATCTACATCTCCACCTCGGGCGGTGCCTCGGGGATCTTCCCCTACGTTCAGGTTCTAGACCTGCCCTACCTGATGGCCGATGATCGCGTGGCCGAGCGTGTTTTGTCCGGTGACTTCACGCGCACAATGCGCGAAATGGCACTCGAGGATTCCGGCGGTGCGATCCGCCTGATGACCATCGGCAATACCGGTGGCTGGCGTAACTTCGCGAACACGCAACGCCGCATTGCCGAACCCGCCGACATGGAAGGGTTGAAGATCCGCACCGTGGTCGCCGACCTGCCGCAGGAACTGGTAAAGGCACTGGGCGCTTCGCCGACCCCGATCCCGTGGCCCGAGCTGTTCACAAGCTTCCAAACCGGCGTTGTTGAAGGATCCAAGAACGGCATCACCGATATCATGGGTATGAAGTTCCCGGATGCGGGTCTGCAATACGTCACGCTGGACGGCCACGCCTATATGGGTGCGCTGTGGTGGATGAATAACGCCAAGTTCCAGGAGATGCCCGAGGATCTGCGCCGCGTTGTCGTAGACGGCTTCTACGCCCTGCAGCAGGCCACTTTTGCCTCGCCCAAGCGCAAGTCGATCCAGGCTTATGAAGATTTCGTTGCGGGCGGCGGTGACCTCTACGTCCCGACACCCGATCAGAAAGCCGCGTTCAAAGATGCGGCCACGCCTGTTTACGAGTGGTTCCAGTCCAACGTAGCTCGTGGTGATGAGATCTTTGCCGCGCTGACCGAAGCCGTTTCGATTGCGGAAGGCGAGATCAATGCGTCACGCGATGCGGACCTGAACTAATCGATTGTGGGTCGGGCTTTTTGGCCCGGCCCTTTCACCGAAATGGGTACATCCACCCTTTGTAGTCGTTGACCAGAACATGCGCCCTTTCAATCTGCTCCGGCGACATTTTCTTGACCACTTCTTCAAGGCTGATCGCCGCGTCGGGATCGCCTCCAATGGCGCTGAGCGTGTACCACATGTAAGCCCGCACCAAATCAGGCGCGGGCATGCCAAGGCCCAGTTCATAATACCAGCCGACGCCGGATTGCGCCCCGGGATGCCCCTTCATCGAGGCGCGCAGATACCATTCAAAAGCCCGCTCATAGTCCTGCTCGACACCCAAACCAAGGCCGTACATCACTCCGATCAGTTCCTCGGCCTCGGCGTTGCCAGAACGCGCGGCAGGCCAAAGTTCCTCGCGCGCGGCCTCGAACTCTCCGGCCTCCATCATATCGCGGGCCTGCTCCAGCTCGGCCAGTGCCGGGGTGGTAAAAAGACAAAAGGCAAAAACAAACTGGCGCATGGGATGGCTGCTTTCCTCTGGGCCGGGATGGCAATGGCGCAAGAGCTACCACGACCGCTGACAGATGACGATTTCCTGTTCTTTGATATGGAGCAGGCCGCCATCGGTCATCAACTGTTTTACGACCCGATCCTGTCCGGCAATCAGAACATCGCCTGCGCCCATTGCCATCACCCCGATTTCGGAACATCCGATGGATTGTCGCTGGGCATCGGCGAAGGCGGTCAGGGCTTGGGACCCGACCGCACTCCGGGCACCGGAGCCGACAAGATTCGAAAACGTATCCCCCGAAATTCTCCGGGCCTTTGGAATCTTGGGGCGAAGGACATTCACACCCTGTTCCACGATGGCCGCCTGAGTATTTCGGATGATTATGGCAATGGCTTCAACTCGCCTGCACAGGAATGGTTGCCCGAGGGGCTGAATTCACTGCTGGCCGCGCAGGTGCTTTTTCCGCTGACTTCGCAGTTCGAAATGGCGGGCAACGTGGCCGAGAACCAGGTCACAGGCGCTGTACATGACCGGATCGACAAAGGCTGGCCAATATTGGCCAAACGCGTCCGTACCGATCCTCGTTATGGCCCGGCCATCATGGCCGCGTATGATGATGTTGAAACGACCGAGGACATCTCGATCACACAGATCGCCAACGCGTTGGCCGCCTTCATGGCCATTGAATGGCGCAGCACTGACAGCCCGTTTGATCGATATTTAGCCGGGGAAACCAATGCCCTGTCGCCGGAACAAGTGAATGGGATGGATTTGTTCTACGGCAAAGCCCGTTGCTCGGCCTGCCATTCTGGCCCGCTGATGTCCGATCAGGAGTTTCACGCTCTGGCCCTGCCGCCCTTTGGTCCCGGCCGCACCCGGCAGTGGGACCCTTATGTCAGGGACGTTGGACGTATGGGCGAAAGTGACCGGCTAGAGGATGCCTATCGCTTCCGCACTCCGATGCTGCGCAACGTGGCCCTGACCGCACCTTACGGCCACAACGGAGCCTTCCCGGATCTCGAAAGCATGATCCGCCATCATTTGGACCCTGTAGCAAGTTTCGCAAACTGGACACCCGAGACGGCAGCACTGCCCAACGTACCATGGCTAAAAAAGGCAGATTTCATTGTACGGCACGACCGATTTGAAATGCAGCGTGTACGCAGCAAAATCGACATTACCCCGCTGGAATTGTCTGAAGATGAGATCAACAGCCTCGTCGAATTTTTGCATGCCCTTACCGGTACCAGCGTGGACACACCGCCATTTGGCGTGCCCGTTGGCTTCACACCCTAGGATAAACCCCCGCTTTGAAACGGGGGCTCCAAATTTACTCAGCGGCTTCTTCGTATGCGTCCATTGGGGGGCATGTGCAGATTAGGTTTCTGTCGCCATATGCGTTGTCGACGCGGTTTACGGGGGACCAGTAT
>NZ_JBXWOS010000006.1:0-212360 GCF_059611005.1 Ruegeria sp. CDSB117 | reverse complement strand
TTCGGCTTCGGCTTCGGCTTCGGCTTCGGCTTCGGCTTCGGCTTCGGCTTCGGCTTCGGCTTCGGCTTCGGCTTCGGCTTCGGAAAGAGCCTTTTCTAGCGGCTCATCCGCGTCAACGACTGTCTCATCACGCTGCGAGGTGAATTCAACTGTTTCGTCCGACTTGGGGTCTTCCACCGGCTTTTGATCGGTTTTTTTCTTACGAGCCACCGCGACGTTCCCCTTATCGAATCCAATTTCATATGAATAACAGACCGCTCTAAGTTAATCAGTGGTCTCTCCACGCTCAACCCGCATCGCGTGTTTGACAAGCTTTTTCACGGCTTTCCGCATTTTCTTGGGTGTCGGCTCTTTGGCGATCTTCAGGCGCTCATAGTCCAAGGAATAAAGGGGCTCGGCCGTGGCTTCGCTAATGGCAACCAGCCACAAGGGCGCGGTTCCGGTCCAAATTTCGGCAAATTGTCGCGCCGTTCGGGGCGAAAACAGCGGTGCGAGAACAGGTCTGTCACCGGATGTGGCCGCAGCCGCTTCGGATGTCAGCGGTAACAGGCGCTGTTGATAAACAATCTGTTCGTGAACCGTCAGCCCCGATTCGGTCAGACGCCCGGCAACATTTCCCCGCGTATGTTCACCCCTGAGATGCAGCAACGGGCTTTCAGGCCGGTGTTTCAACAGGTAGGCCCCCAGTTCTTCGGCGGTATTACCCACCATCAATGCATCCCATCCAGCCCCTTTGGCGGTTCCAGTGGTCGCCGGACCAACACAATAGGCGGGCAGATCGGGCTTAACGCCCAGCGACGCGGCGGCATTGACCGAGTTGGCCGAAGTAAAGATCAAACCGCGAATTCCGTCCGTTTCGACCGCAACCCTCAGGGGTCGGATTTCCAGGATCGGAGAATAGATGACATCCACCCGCGACCTGACGCGGTCCGACAGCTGTGCCACAAACCTTTCAGAGGCGGCGCGAGGGCGGGTCATCAACAAATACAATGGCGGGGCCTTCGGCCTTGGGATTGTTTGCGTCCGCGCAGGGTGATACCCCGCTTGAGTGTCATGATGCAACGGATCAGGCCTATGGTGCAAACACTTACCGTTCTTGGATTGGAAAGCAGCTGTGATGACACGGCCGCCGCTGTTGTGCGCCAATCCGATGGTGCGGGTGCCGAGGTTCTGTCGTCTATCGTTCACGGTCAAACCGAGCTGCACAGCGCATTTGGCGGCGTAGTGCCCGAAATCGCAGCGCGGGCCCATGCCGAAAAGCTGGATATTTGCGTGGTGCAGGCGTTAGAGGCTGCAGGACTGACACTGGCCGATATGGATGCGATCGCCGTCACTGCGGGTCCCGGCCTGATCGGCGGGGTCATGTCCGGCGTCATGTGCGCCAAGGGGCTGAGTGCCGCGACCGGGCTTCCCCTGATAGGCGTAAACCATCTGGCGGGTCATGCGCTGACGCCGCGCCTGACGGATAGTATCGCGTTTCCCTATCTGATGTTGTTGGTTTCAGGCGGGCACTGTCAGTATCTGATCGCGCACGGGCCGGAACAATTTACGCGACTGGGCGGAACAATAGACGATGCCCCCGGCGAGGCGTTCGACAAAACCGCCCGCCTGCTAGGCCTGTCGCAACCCGGCGGTCCTTCTGTGGAGACTGAAGCACGTTCTGGCGATCCCAAGCGTTTCCGGTTTCCCCGACCTCTGCTGGATCGGCCGGGATGTGACCTCTCCTTTTCGGGGCTGAAAACCGCGTTGATGCGGATGCGGGATCAGATTGTTGCCGAAAAGGGCGGTCTGACCCGTCAGGACCGCGCCGATTTGTGCGCCGGGTTCCAACAAGCCATCGTCGATACTCTGGCCGAGAAAACCCGCCGCGCGATTGACAGGTATCTTGAGGAAAACCCTACAGACCCGGTTATTGCCGTCGCAGGTGGTGTGGCCGCCAATACCGCTATTCGGTCCGCATTAGAGACTGTTTGTGCAGAAAAAGGCGCGCGCTTTACCGCACCGCCGCTCAACCTGTGCACCGACAATGCCGCCATGATCGCCTATGCCGGGATGGAACGGTTTCGCCTGGGCGCACGCGATGGGCTGGACCTGACGGCTCGTCCACGCTGGCCGCTGGATAAAACCAGCCCCGCGATGCTGGGCGGCGGCAAGAAAGGCGCCAAGGCATGAGCGTTTCCGTTCTGGGATCTGGCGCATTCGGCACGAGCCTGGCCATTTCACTGGCCGGGAACGGGCCGGTTACGCTGTGGTCTCGAGATCAGGATCAGGCCCAGCATATGCAAACAGCGCGTGAAAACACTCAGCGTTTGCCTGGCGTGTCTTTGCCTGCTGATATCACGGTGACTTCGAACATCGATCAGGCGACCAAGGCTGATGTTCTGCTGATAGCTGTCCCCATGCAAAAATTGCGCGATGCCTTGCAAGCGCAGGCCTCTGATCTGGCCGGAAAAACCTTGGTGGCGTGCTGCAAGGGTATCGAGCTATCGTCCGGGCTTGGGCCGATTTCAGTGATCCAGCAAACGATCCCGGATGCGCGACCCGCCCTGCTGACCGGGCCCAGCTTTGCCGACGACATTGCACGCGGACTGCCAACGGCGCTAACCTTGGCCTGCGCAGATGACTCGCTGAGCCTGACGTTGCAACACGACCTGACCACTGCCAACCTGCGCCTTTATCGAACCACCGACATGGTTGGGGCGGAATTGGGCGGTGCTTTAAAAAACGTGATCGCCATTGGATGTGGCGCTGCAATCGGGGCCGGGTTGGGCGACAGCGCGCGCGCCGCTTTAATGACACGCGGGTTTGCAGAAATGCAGCGCTTTGCGCTGATGCGCGGGGCGCGACCCGATACGCTTATGGGATTGTCTGGATTGGGGGATCTGGTCCTGACTTGCTCGTCCGAACTGTCCCGAAACTATCGCTTTGGCCTGTCATTGGGTCGGAATATCCAGTTCGATACCCACACCACTGTTGAAGGGGTCGCCACAGCGCGGGCCATGACGGAAATTGCCACCGCTGAGGGGCTGGACATGCCCATCAGTACAACGGTGGCAGACCTTAGCAGTGGCGCCTACAGTGTGACCGAAGCTATCCGAGCCCTGCTCAACCGACCCCTGAAGGAGGAATAATATGCTGATCGCTCTCATCGCCCGTGACAAGGACGGCGCGCTGCAAACCCGGCTGGACAATCGCACTGCCCACCTGGCCTATATTGAGGAAACGGGTGTCGTTGCGCAGGCGGGTCCGCTGCTGGACGGCGACGCAATGATCGGCTCTTTGATCATTCTGGAGGTCGAAGACATGGCCGCCGCGCAAAATTGGGCGGACAACGATCCTTATGCAAAAGCCGGGTTGTTCCAATCGGTTGACCTGATTGCGTGGAAAAAGGTCATAGGCTGATGGCGTACTGGCTGTTCAAATCCGAACCATCGACCTGGGGTTGGGACCAGCAGGTTGCAAAAGGGGATGCGGGCGAAGAATGGGACGGCGTGCGCAACTATCAGGCGCGCAATTTCATGCGCCAGATGGCAGTTGGCGATCGCGGGTTCTTCTACCACTCGCAAAAGGACAAGGCGATTGTTGGTATTGTCGAGGTCTGCGCTGAAGTGCACCCCGACAGCACCACGGATGATGAGCGTTGGGAATGTGTGGACATCAAGGCCATTCGCCCGTTTGCAACCCCCGTCACGCTGGACCAGATCAAGGCTGACGAACGTTTGGGGGAAATGGTGCTGGTCAAAAACTCTCGCCTGTCTGTTCAGCCGGTCAGCGAGGCGGAATGGCAGGTGATCTGCGATCTGGGCGGCACGCAGGCCACTTAATACGAAATTAAAGGGAAGGCCCTGACAGATGCAGAACCTTCCCTACCCCGCGTGCTCCCGACTCACCACACGCGTATGGAAATTTTGGCTCTGACCGTCCTGGTCACGTGCTGACACTAGCCGATCCTTGCGGCGCAGTTCAAACCGCAAGTACCTAAAATTGGAAACGCCCGCCAGGGATCTGACGGGCGCTGCAAAAAAGGTGTGGCGGGATCAGCCGTAAACAGCCTCTTTGCCGAAATGCTTGGTCAGCATGTAATACACGACGGCGCGGTATTTGTTGCGCTCGGACATACCATAGGTCTCAAGGGCCTTGTTGATCGCTTCCATCAGTTCGGGTCCGTCCGACAGGCCCAGCTTTTTGATGAGGAAATTGTTCTTGACCGTTTCCAACTCACCTTCCTGAGTTGCCGCGACTGTCGATGCGTCGGCGTCATAAATTGCAGGGCCACAGCCGATTGTGACTTTGGTCAGCAGATCCATATCTGCGTCCATACCGCATTTGGACTTCAGGTCCTCGGCATATTTAGCGATCAGGTCGTCGCGTTTTCCCATGGTTATCTCCCGGTTGAAACTCGTTTTTGGCCTTACCAGCGCCGCAGACACGGTAACGGGAGCGGGAATTTGCACAAAGGGAAAAATTAGCGGCATTCCCCCTAAACCCTGCCGGTTTGATCTGAGGCTTGATTTTGATGGCCCTTTATTTAACAATAAAGTTAAATATAATGCTCGCTCCGGAACCAGGAGGTAACAATGCCCGTGTCGCTACCTAACGAAACTTCGCAATACAGAACCGCACGAAACACCTTGCTGTCGGCTGAAGCCGAACTGCGGGCTCAGATTGAAAATGTTGCAAAGCTGCGTCGTAGTTTGCCCAAAGGCGGGGCAATTCCGCGGGACTATGCCTTTCGATCAGACCGGGGTGCGCCGACCCCGTTGTCGTCCCTGTTCGGATCACATGACACCTTGGCTATATATTCGCTTATGTACGGGCCGGATGCAGAGGCACCTTGCCCGATGTGCTCTGCCTTTCTTGACGGCCTGAATGGACAGATCGCCCATATTTCCCAAAAAATCGCCTTTGCGGTCGTGGCCCAGAGCACCTGTGAAAGACTGGCAGCGCTGAAAGCGGATATGTCGTGGGATGATCTACCGCTTTATTCTGCATTGGGCACAGACTATCAGCGCGACTATCTGGCTGAGGCCGAGGATGGAAGCCAACTGCCGATCCTGAACATCTTTCAGCGCGATGCGGACGGCATAAGCCATTTCTGGAGTTCTGAGCTGTTCTTCGAGCCCAGTGACTGGCATCCGCGGCACGTGGATGCGGCGTGGCCGCTGTGGAATATTCTGGATTTCACACCACAAGGACGCGGAGATTTCTTTCCGTCCCTGCGTTAAACACCCGCCAAGATAACCTATCGGCAATAACCCCATCCGGGACCCTGTAGATGAAAGTGGTCCGCGTGCAAGCGATTGAAATCAGGACCCAATACCACACGAAACCAATCACATGCGCCGCGCCAGATCTGGTGCAGAAATTGACCTTCAGGTCCTTCGTCGCCCCAATCGGATAGCAATGTCAGACTGCGCCCATCCGCGAATTGCAAACCAACAATATCGATGGAATCCGCCTTGGCATGGCTACTCCAACCACTGCTCTGACCCTGAGCGGTACGCATCTGGCGGCAATTGTAACTGCCCACATGCCGCAAGCGACTGACCTGCGTGCCCAAAAGATCTCTCGCAGCGGGTTGAATTACATGATGTTCCCACATGGCCAGCCGCAGAGTGGTCGCGCAACTGGTTTCGACCGCATTTACATCCGCTGTCACCAGCGCAGACAACAGGCCGCGCCCGGTGATGCCGCAATTCTCATCCACGACCAGATCATCCATCGCCTCAAAGTTCGCGCCGGCGTCTGCCAAGGTGGCGCGGCACTGTACTTCGTTCGCTAGCGCGCGATTAAGCTGAAACCGGGTGATTGGCGTGACTGGCGCGGTGACTTTCAGCTCTCGCAGGGGGTTCCAATGCGATGGCACGGGTGTTTCCGGGTGCGCCAGCAACCACCATCCGCCCCCTCCGAACAGGATGGCTACAACGGCGATACTAAAAACAAAAGACGCCGCCGATAACAGGAATCGGCGGCGTCCGGAGTGTTTACTCATGCGTTCTTTCGCACTCAATAACGGTAATGTTCCGGCTTGTAGGGGCCTTCGGGCTTCACACCAATGTAAGACGCCTGCTCGTTGTCCATCTTGGTCAGCTTCACGCCGATACGATCCAGATGCAAACGCGCGACCTTCTCATCCAGATGCTTGGGCAGGATGTAGACGTCGTTGTTGTACTGGTCGCCCTTGGTGAACAGCTCGATCTGCGCCAGAACCTGGTTGGTGAACGAGGCCGACATAACGAAAGACGGGTGACCGGTCGCGTTACCAAGGTTCAGCAGACGGCCTTCGGACAGCAGAATGATGCGATTGCCCGAGGGCAATTCGATCATGTCCACCTGTTCTTTGATGTTGGTCCACTTGTGGTTCTTCAGGCTGGCCACCTGAATCTCGTTGTCGAAGTGACCAATGTTGCCGACGATCGCCATGTCCTTCATCTCGCGCATATGTTCGATGCGGATCACGTCCTTGTTGCCGGTGGTGGTGATGAAGATGTCGGCAGATGCGACTTCGTCTTCCAACAGCGTGACTTCGAAACCGTCCATCGCGGCCTGCAGGGCGCAGATCGGGTCAACTTCGGTCACTTTCACACGGGCACCAGCACCGCGCAGCGACGCGGCCGAGCCTTTTCCAACGTCACCGTAACCGCAGACTACGGCAACCTTGCCGGCCATCATGGTGTCAGTGGCGCGGCGGATGCCGTCGACCAGCGATTCCTTACAGCCGTATTTGTTGTCAAACTTCGACTTGGTGACGCTATCGTTCACATTGATCGCCGGGAATGGCAGCTGGCCATCTTTCACCAGCTGATACAGGCGGTTCACACCGGTGGTGGTTTCCTCGGACACGCCCTGAATCTGGTCGCGCATCTTGGTGAACCAGCCCGGCGATGCTGCCATGCGCTTGGCAATCTGAGCTTTAATGACTTCTTCTTCTTCGGATGTCGGAACAGTGATGATGTCCTCACCCGCTTCGGCACGTGCGCCCAGCAGAATGTACAATGTCGCGTCGCCGCCATCGTCCAGGATCATGTTCGGGCCGTCTTCGAACAGGAAGGACTTGTCCAGATAATCCCAGTGCTCTTCCAGCGTCTGACCTTTGATAGCAAAAACCGGAATGCCAGCCTCGGCAATTGCGGCCGCCGCGTGGTCCTGGGTCGAGAAGATGTTGCACGACGCCCAGCGTACATCCGCGCCCAGCGCGACCAGAGTTTCGATCAGAACAGCTGTCTGGATGGTCATGTGCAGCGAACCGACGATACGGGCACCCGCCAGAGGTTTGCTTTCGCCATATTCTGAACGCAGGGACATCAGGCCCGGCATCTCGGTTTCGGCGATGTCCAGCTCTTTGCGGCCAAACCCAGCCAATGAAATGTCTTTAACGATATAGTCCCCGGCCATCAGGTGCTCCATTTCCGGTAAATCATAGTCCGGGCAGCCCCTAGCATTCCTTGGGGCAGGTGGCAACGCAAATGGCCGAAAACCGTGTGAACCTGCGGCTCAAATCAACTTGGTTCACCCTTTAGCTCTATCTTTGGTATCGCTTCAAAAAAATCTGTGCCAACGGCGACAATACAACTAATGCCGTTCGCCTGGGTCACCAGAACCGTATAGCTTCCGGTTGCCTTCGAGGTCCAAACCTCCATAACAGCCCGTGCGCCCTGCGTTTTCTGCAATCCGCCAAAGACCAGTTCTTCTGAATAACTGTCCTGCAGTTTGGCGATCACATGTTCGCGCTGTGCACAGCTTTTGGCGAAGGCAGGTGGCGCAGTGGCGGCCATGCCGAAGGTCAGGGTTATAGCAAATAGACGTTTGAACATAACATGCTCCTATCGATACGCGTTTCATTTCGAGAGGGGCACAACTGAAAGGAGTACGCCCCCCTCAGTCCATATGTCGGGATCAAAACGTGCAGGTTCAAAGCACGAAAGCTCAATAAATTGTTGGCAGCCTGTGATCCAGACAGGTACATCATAGCACAAAAGCGCGAAGTTAACGTGTCCTAGTTCACAAGGCATGGCAGAATGGCAACACAACCCAGAGCATGGCAGCGAATGCTATCCGGTCGCAGGCTGGATTTGCTGGACCCGACGCCAGTGGATATCGAGATCGAAGATATCGCGCACGGTCTGGCCTTTGTGGCCCGCTGGAACGGTCAGACAGCAGGTGATTTTGCCTATTCCGTAGCCGAGCACTCCCTTCTGGTTGAAGAGCTTTTCGGCCGGATTTCCCCCAAAGCACCCGTGAAGTGGCGATTGGCCGCGCTGTTACACGATGCGCCGGAATATGTGATCGGAGACATGATCTCACCCGTCAAGTCCGCCGTTGGCCCGGATTACGGTGCGCTGGATGACCGTCTGGCGGCGGCGATTCATATCCGGTTCGGATTACCCGCCGAGGTGCCGAAAACGGTGAAACGGCAGATCAAGAAGGCCGACAAGATCAGCGCATGGATGGAAGCGACCCAGATTTCCGGGTTTTCCGAGGATGAGGCGACAAAGTTCTTTGGTCGGCCCGATCAGACCGTGATGGAGGGCTTGCAAATAACGCTCAGACCTCCGGTTGAGGTTCGAGAAGCGTTTATGGCGCGGCATGAGGCGTTGATATCCTCGCTATAAAATACCGGTCTCATCCACTGTCGGTTCTCATCCCAAGGGAAAAGCCTGCGCAAGCCTGTACTCAACCTGCAGGATATGGGTACAGTTAAAAGCTCAACCAGTGTTTCAATCATGTAACAGAGAACCGGCAAAATCTTGCCGCGTATTCGCAGGCCTCTTTTCACAACCCATCGGATCACCCTAAAACATGCTTGTCTTCGAACGGGCAGTGAAGCTTCTTGAACAACGACATACGCAATACGAATACGACCTGGCCCCGCTTGTCCGGCAAAACCCGAACCGCGCTTGCGGTTGGGCTCTTTAGTCTGATTTCTGCCTGCTCGCACAACCCAACCGATGTGGAACTTGATCCGGAACGTCAGTCAATGGCGTTGCGCGAGGTCTCTCAAAAGCAGGCGCGGGGGCAAAGAGTATGGTGTGTTCCCTACGCACGCAGCCTCAGCGGTATCGAAATTCGCGGCAACGCAAAGGATTGGTGGGGCAAGGCGCGCAGTTCTTTTGGCCGCGGCAATGAGCCGGTCGTGGGTGCGGTGATGTCGTTTCGGGCAACCCGCGGGATGCCGCTTGGCCATGTGGCTGTCGTGTCAGATGTTGTCACCGATCGGGAAGTCATCGTGAACCACGCCAACTGGCATCGCAACAAGGTGTCCCTGAAAATGGGCGTCAAAGACGTATCCAAGCACAATGACTGGACCTTGGTTCGGGTCGAAAGCCTTCCGGGTCAATATGGCAGTTTGTACCCCGTGAACGGGTTCATTTATCCGGACTCTGGCAATCCACCTAAATGAGAGTCCTCTGAACGGTCTACTGCTCAGATCCACCCAAGTTCATTGCGTGTAATCGCGGTTTGCGGTTCGTCAAAATCCACTACAAGGCCATAAGGAAAAGGTGCCAATCGAGTACGCCCGCCTGTTCAGTTAAGGCGGGCGCTTATGGATCGGCATGAGGTTCTGCTGAATCAGCTTTAACCGAAGACGTAGAAACACAGCTTGTTGCCGTCCAGATCGCGAGCATAAGCGCCGTAGAACCGATCAGGGACGCGCTGGCCAGGTTCTCCTTCATCTGTAGCACCAAGGCTGATTGCCTTCTCGTAAAGCGCCTTAGCCTCATCCTTGGAGTCAGCTGCAAAAGCAACCATTCCGCCATTACCGGTCTCGCAGGCTTCGCCATCGTAGGGTGTGCAAACGGCGAGCATCGGCGCCGATGGGTCATTGCCGATGAAAGCGATACGACCCGCGTCGATCACAACCTTTGCGCCCTTGTCGGCAAACAGTGTCGTATAAAAACTTTTAGCGCGCTCCAAATCCGAAACGCCGATGGTCACATAGCCGATCATTGATTTACTCCATTGTGACGAAAGATGAATTCCCTGCCCGAACCTCGGGCAAAGCGGACCAGGTATCAAGTCACTAAACTGTCAGGACCGGCGCACTATTGCAGGCTTTTCCTGGGCCAGGGTATCCAAGAACTTTGGACGGCCGGACAAAGCGGTGATGGAGGGGTTGGCGATCGCGTTGCGCCCGCCGGTTGAGGTGCGGCGGGCGTATGTGGAGCGGCATGAAGTATTGCTGCGAAGGCTTTGACCGGATTAATCGGCGTGTCTTTGATCAATCAAGCTTTGTAGATCCGCCAAATTTTCCCGATACTGACCCCTTAGTTCGGGTCTAAATACGTTCAGCTTAGCCGTCCTCATGTCTTCACGGGATGGTTTCTCATTTGGACCGGCCTGTACTTCATTTCGAGCGTAGGCAAACAGGCTGTTGGTGTATGCCCGTAGCAATACAACGTCATATGTGTGGTATTTACTATCAAGGTTTGTTCCTGAATTTGTCATTCTGGCGTGTTGAACCTGATACAAAGATACAAGCTCAAAAGTCCTGTCCGCTGCATCATCGTCAATGTGCTCAATAACTTGCTGCAATGTAGCAATATAACTAGCTGGAGAATTAGGGGGTTCGTCCTGGCTTCCAAGTAAGTACCCTCCCACTTGACGGGTATACTCACTCAATCCACTCAATGCATCGGGCATTTTCGCACGAGCAGCCTTTCTTTGGCGATGCAGTTGGCTTTCGTGCCGGACACTTTCATTAAGCATCTGTTTTCGCATGGTGTTTATTGTCCATACGGCGGCAACTAGTGCAATCAAGGCCGCAACGAGCGTCTGCCAATCTTTTATTATTTCAATCCAATTTTGGCACATACCAGTTTCACAATAGCGAACATGAAATTGCTTAAGCGCAAATCAATGAAAGAGATCTTCTGCGAAGTTAATTTATCGCGGACTGCGCTTCGCCAATATCCGCTGCAATGTCCGACGGTGCATGTTCAGGCGCCGTGCGGTCTCGGAAACGTTCCGGTCGCACAGCTCATAGACCCGCTGGATATGCTCCCAACGGACGCGGTCCGCACTCATGGGATTTTCTGGTGGTGGGGGCAGTTCGTCGCCCTTGGCCAGCAGCGCATTGGTGATGTCGGTGGCGTCGGCGGGTTTCGACAGGTAATCCGTGGCGCCGATCTTGACCGCAGCAACGGCGGTGGCAATCGCACCGTATCCGGTCAGGACCACAACCCGGCTGTCGGGGCGCTTTTCGCGCAAAACTTCGACCACATCCAGACCGTTGCCATCTTCGAGACGCAGGTCAACGACCGCGTAGGCGGGCGGGCGGGCGGTGGAAATGGCGCGGCCTGCGGCGACGGAACCTGCGGTTTCAACCTCGAACCCGCGTTTTTCCATCGCTTTTGCCAGACGTCTCAGAAACGGTTCGTCATCGTCCACCAAAAGCAGCGTTTTATCGGGGCCGATGTCGAGGTCAGAGCTGTCCGCCATATTCTGTTCTTTCCGCTATTTCACGCCTTTGGCTTAACCATGAGTAATAGCAGCGCCATCCCAAAGGTCAAACAACCCGTCGTTTTCTAGATTTTGTCGAGGAAACAGCCAACCTTGTGGGCCATCTGCTCGGCGGTGTCGTCCCGGTTGAAGAATTCGATGAACCCATCCTCGGGCGTGACAAGATAGGTAAAGGTCGAGTGGTCTACCAGATAGTACTCATCGCTTTTGTCATGGGCCTTGTAATAAGTTTTGTAGGCCTTGCTGGCAGCCTTAACCTGCTCAGGCGTGCCGGTCAGCGCGATGGTCTTGCCGCCCAGGTTAAAGGCATAATCGGCCATCACTTCGGCCGTATCGCGATCCGGGTCAATTGAAATGAACAAGGGCGTCACGGACTGGCCACGCTCGGCCAGAATGTCCACAGCCTCGGCATTGCGGGACATATCGAACGGGCAGACGTCGGGGCAGAAGGTATAGCCGAAATACACCAGCGTCGGCTCGGTGATCACATCGGTGTCGGTGACTGTTTCGCCCTTGCCGTTGAGCAGTTCAAAAGGCCCGCCGATGGCCGCCGTCCCGCCAGCAATCTGACTGGTCCGGCATTGTGCGAACTTGTCATCTGATCCGGCACCGCGCGTCAACAGCCACATGGCCCCCAGGCCCACGGCAAGAACAACGGTTGCGAGGATGGCGTAAAGACGGACCATGACATCAATCCTGACATAAGAGGGGTTGTTGATCGTTTCGGCCGGGACACCTATCAAGAAGTTCAGCCGATGCAACAGGACATAATCGACCGATGGCAAATTCCAACATCACATTATGGCGCGGTCAGGAACGCAGCAGCTGGATTCGGCTACGCACACTGATCTTGTTGCGCTGGGTGGCCATTTTCGGCCAGATCACGGCGATCTCCGTCGCGCAGCAAACTTATGACATCCAGCTGGACGCAACGCTTTGCTATCTGGCGATTGGCGTCTCGGTCATGGGGAATCTGACTGCAATTCTGCTGTTTCCCCGCAACAAGCGCCTGTCCGAGTTCGAAAACTTCCTGATGGTACTGTTCGACCTGCTGCAGCTGACCATTTTGCTTTACCTTACAGGCGGGCTGAACAACCCGTTTGCGCTGTTGCTGGTGGGGCCTGTCACGATTTCCGCGAGCGTCATGAGCACCCGGTCAACCCTGATAATCGGCGGCGTTGCCATTGCCTTGACAACACTTCTGGCCGAATTCCACATGCCTTTGCGCACCGCATTGGGGGCAGAACTGGACATCCCAGATATTCTACTGTTCGGAAACTGGGCCGCAATCGTCATCGCAATTGTCTTTCTGGGCGCGTATTCGCATCGCGTCAGCTCAGAGGTACAATCTATGTCCGAAGCGCTGGCCGCCACCCATATGGCGCTTGCACGCGAACAGAAGCTGACCGATCTAGGCGGCGTGGTCGCCGCCGCCGCGCATGAGCTGGGCACGCCACTGGCAACGATCAAACTGGCGAGCTCCGAGTTGATTGAGGAATTGGATGACCGGCCCGACCTTATCGAGGACGCCGCCCTGATCCGCGAACAGGCGAACCGTTGCCGCGATATCCTGCGAGACATGGGCCGGGCGGGCAAAGACGACCTGCATCTGCGTCAAGCCCCGCTTTCTACCGTGGTGCATGAAGCTGCCGAGCCGCATATCAACCGAGGCAAGACCGTTCATTTCTTCGAAGGCCCGGCCGAGGATGGCGATGTGCAGCAGCCCTCGATCCTGCGCAAGCCCGAGATCATTCACGGCCTGCGCAACCTGATCCAGAACGCGGTGGATTTTTCGCGCGGAAATGTCTGGGTCGAGGCGGAATGGTCCACCAAACAGATCACCGTCAGCATCATGGATGACGGTCGTGGATATCCGTCGCAGATGATCGGCCGGATCGGCGATCCCTTCATGCGCCGCCGCCGCAGTGAGACCGATAAAAGGACCCGTCCGGAATATGAAGGCATGGGTCTGGGTCTTTTCATTGCCAAAACGCTGCTTGAACGCAGCGGAGCAGAGCTGGATTTCGCCAACGGATCGGACCCTTACCAAACCCTGTCGGATAACCCCGAACGTCGGGGCGCGATCGTCAAAGTGAGCTGGCCGCGTAACCTTGTGGATGCGCAAACCGGTGATACGCCTGTGCCTTCAGGTGTAAACCAACGGTTCCAAACCTGATCTGACACGGGCTAACATTGGTTAAGACCCCGTTAACCATTAAGGCGCATAGTACAGTTTCTTGGTTTCGCGCACCGGAGGGCGCATGGTCGACTGGATCATTCTGGCCATCATCGGCCTTGTTTCCGCAAGTCTTGCCGTGCAGTGGCTGTTGCCCCGCCGACGGGAACGGGGGGACAACTTTGGGCTGTCCTCACCTGCCTCCTTGTTTGATGCAGCCTTCTTGTTTGATGGTGACCGACTTATCAGTCACTCGGACATCGCGCTGGAAGGGTTCGAGCAGGTCCGCGACTGGGCCGATCTGTACCGACTGCTACACAGGGATTTTCCGACATTCCCCGAGACACCTGACCGAGTCCGGCGTGAAGGCAATTTGGTCATCCCGGCCATCGATTGTACGGTTGAACGCGATGTTCTGTGCGAATGGATAGACGGAATTGTACGCGTTCAACTGCGCGACAGGACCGAATGCCCGTCGATGCCTCAAAGCGCATCAAATGATCCAAACCGCCTTGCTATGGAAAAGGCACCCTACCCTGTCTGGCTGTTGGATCATCAAGGCGATGTGCGCTGGTGCAATGCCGCTTATGTTTCGCTGGTGCGCAAAGTGCGGGATCAGGACACGGACCTGACCGCACCATTGTTTCCGGTCCCCGATGCCGACCAACGGCTAAGCGCAAAGGCGCGGGTCTCAATTTCTTCGGCGTTCAGTGAAAACAAGCTGTGGTTCGATCTGACGTTGGTAGATCACCCTGAAGGGCACTTGTCTTATGCCGTGGACATCAACGCAATCGTCGAGGCGGAGATGGCGCAGCGCAAATTCGTTCAGACCATGACCAAGACCTTTGCGCAATTGTCCATCGGGCTGGCTATTTTTGACCGTAACCGTCAGTTGGCGTTGTTCAACCCGGCCCTGATCGACCTGACCACCCTGCCCCCGGATTTCCTAAGCTGCCGCCCCAGCCTGTCCAGCTTTTTCGATCGCCTGCGGGATCAGCACATGATGCCCGAGCCCAAGAACTATCGCAGCTGGCGCAGTCAGATGAACGACCTTCTCGAAGCGGCAGAAGACGGGAACTATCAAGAGACCTGGTCCCTGCCCTCGGGCTCGGTTTATTCGGTCAGTGGACGCCCGCACCCGGACGGAGCGGTTGCCTTCTTGTTCGAGGACATCACTGCCGAGATCACTCTGACCCGTCGGTTCCGGTCAGAAATGGATCTGATGCAATCCATTCTGGACAAACTGGCCGATGCCATCGCCGTCTTCAGTGACGATGGTACACTGGCTTTTACCAATTTCGCCTACCAACAGCTTTGGGGTGATACAGGCGACGCAGGCTTTGACGCGGACTCCGTTCTTGAGGTGACCAAAAGCTGGCAGGAACATTGCACCGCGACACCAATCCTTGGCGAAATTCGCGATTTTGTAGAGGCGCGGGAAAATCGCGCGGAATGGTCAGGCGTGATCTATCTGCGAAACGGTATCCAGGTGTTGTGCACTGTCAGCCCGATGCAGAACGGGGCCACCATTGTTCGTTTCTCGGTGGATCGGGATGCGCTGATGCGGCAAGAGGCGCAGCAAATCAGCGCCTGAACCGGGTTGCAGCCAACCGGGCGCAAGGCCATTGTGGCGCCATGACCAATTCGCCCCGCACGTTCACTTTGAATTCGCCCGAGGAAACAGCAGAATTCGCTGCCCGCCTCGGTGCAGAATTGAGATCTGGAGACATCTTACTGCTTGAGGGCGAGATCGGCAGCGGAAAGACCCATTTTGCCCGCAGCCTGATCCAATCGCTGATGGTCGAGCCCGAAGATGTGCCTTCGCCGACTTTCACGTTGGTTCAGGCTTATGACACGCCGGCCGGGGAAATCTGGCACTGCGATCTGTATCGCCTGAGCGCGGTTGAGGAGGTCGAAGAACTGGGCGTGACCGAGGCTTTCGAAACCGCAATCTGTCTGATTGAATGGCCGGATAAATTGGGCCCGCTGACGCCGGAGTCTGCAGCGAGAATATCTTTCGAAACAGATCCTAACATGACAGAAGCACGCCATCTGACCCTTTCCTGGTCAGATCCGAAATGGCCCGTGAAACTAAGGATTCCCGCATGACAAACCGCGCGGTATTGGCCGAAGCGTTGATCGCGCAGACCAAATGGTCAAATGCAAAGCACGCGCCGCTGGCTGGGGATGCCTCGAACCGTCGGTACGAGCGGCTGACCGATCCGGAAACCGGCAAGACGGCGGTGTTAATGGATTCACCCCCGGGCAAGGCGGAAAATGTCGAAGATTTTGCCCGCATGGCCGAATACCTGCGGTCCCTTGGTCTGAGCGCGCCCGAGATTTATGCCGAGGACACGCATTACGGCTTTCTTCTGCTCGAAGACCTCGGTGACGACCTCTTCGCGCGCGTGCTTGCGCAGACCCCCAGCTTGGAGCGTGCGCTTTACGAGGTTGCAACGGATGTTCTGATCGACCTGCACAGCGCGCCAAGCCTGTCTTTGCCATCCTATGATCCGAGTTTGATGACCGAGCTGGCCGCGTTGTCTTTTACCAAATACGCGCAGGCCGTGCAGGGCACGCACGACGCCGACGCGCGTAACCGTTTCGAAAACCGGTTCTCGGACATTCTGCACCGGGAAACTTCGGGGTCCAAAGTTGTTGTGCTGCGCGATTACCACGCCGAAAACCTGATCTGGTTGCCGGATCGCGACGGGGTTCAGCGCGCCGGTCTGTTGGACTTTCAAACCGCTATGCTGGGCCATCCGGCCTATGATCTGGTATCGTTGTTGCAGGACGTGCGTCGCGATGTGTCACTTGGAACTGAGATGCAAATGGTGAACCGCTATATCGCCGCGACCGGGGTGAATGATCATGACTTTCGCACTGCCTACGCTGTTCTGGGCGCACAGCGAAACCTGCGCATTCTGGGCGTCTTTGCTCGTCTGGCAACCGAATACGGCAAGCCCAGCTATGTCGATCTGATCCCGGCAACCTGGGCGCATGTTATGCGGGATTTGGAACATCCCGCACTGGTTGCTGTCGCAGACCTGCTGCGCGACGCCCTGCCCGCACCCACCCCTGAAAATCTGGACAGGCTCCGACAGAAATGACCCAAGACCCCGAAGCCGTCATGCTGTTTGCAGCCGGGTTTGGCACCCGTATGGGCGCATTGACCGAAAATCGGCCCAAACCTCTGATCAAGGTCGCCGGCCGGCCTCTGATTGATCACGCGTTGGATCTGGTGATTGCCCTGCAACCCAAGCGTATCGTGGCCAACCTACATTATCTGCCAGATCAGCTTGAAGCTCATCTAGTCCCAAAAGGTGTTCTGCTTTCCCATGAAACGCCGGAGATTCTTGAGACTGGCGGCGGAACACGCGCCGCTTTGCCCCTGCTTGGATCGCACCCGGTTTACACCCTGAACCCAGACGCGATCTGGTCAGGACCGAACCCTTTGACGATGCTCCGCGAGGCGTGGAATCCCGATCACATGGACGCGCTGTTGATGTGTGTACCGGTGGATCAGACTGTCGGACACACGGGCAAAGGCGACTTCGCAGCAGATGAGAACGGACGGATCGTGCGCGGCGGCAGTTTGATCTATGGCGGTGCGCAGATCATGAAATCCGAAGGGTTGATGGATATCCCTGAGAAAGCGTTCTCACTTAACGTGCTATGGGACCAGTTGCAGCGGCAGGATCGTCTGTTTGCCCTCACCTATCCCGGTCGCTGGTGCGATGTCGGCCACCCCGAAGGGATTGCACTAGCCGAGGGGTTGATTGCCGATGTTTGAACCCAGCCCAGCTCCGCGCGTTTTTGCCGTTCCGCCCGGTTCGGACTTCCCGAAAATGCTGGTTCAGGGGCTGCAAGATCGCAGTGCAGCGCATCCGCCCGAGATGCTGGCGCGCGTTCAACTGGTGGTCAATACAAGGCGTATGGCCCGGCGTGTCCGCGATCTGTTTGATCATGGCCCGGCTTGCCTGTTGCCGCGCCTGACACTGGTCACTGATTTGGGCGAAAGCGTCGATCTTGCGCAGATACCTCCTGCAATTCCACCGCTGCGGCGCAGGTTGGAGTTGACGCAGTTGATCGCTAAGCTGTTGGAACAACAGCCTGATCTGGCTGCACGGTCTTCACTTTTTGACTTGTCCGACAGCCTAGCTGCGCTGATTGATGAGATGCAGGGCGAAGGTGTTTCGCCCGACGCGATCCGGCAATTGGACGTCAGTGACATGTCCGGGCATTGGGCTCGCGCGCAGGCGTTCATTGGGATTGCTGATCACTTCATCGACTCGGGCTATGACGCGCTGGATGTTCAGGCGCGACAACGACTTGTGGTGGAAAACCTGATAGAGCGCTGGCAAGTCGCTCCGCCGCAGCATCCGGTTATCCTTGCCGGGTCAACCGGGTCACGCGGAACCACCCTGATGCTGATGGAGGCGGTCGCGCGCCTGCCGCAAGGCGCATTGATCCTGCCAGGGTATGATTTCGATCAGCCCGACCGCGTTTGGCGCGGGTTGGACGATGCGCTGACATCGGAAGATCACCCGCAGTACCGGTTCCGAAAGCTGATGTCACAGCTTGGCTTGGAGCCAGATCAGGTCATGCCTTGGACGGATGATCAACCACCCTCGCCTGCTCGCAACCGTTTGGTTTCGCTGGCTTTACGCCCAGCGCCGATCACGGATGCCTGGATGTCCGAAGGCCCGCAACTGACCGATCTGGATGGCGCCACAAAGGACGTGACACTGGTCGAGGCGCAATCGCCCAGGTCCGAGGCCCTGGCCATTGCACTGCGCCTTCGCCAGGCAGCCGAAACCGGCCAAACTGCCGCGCTAATCACACCTGACAGGATGCTGACCCGCCAAGTCAGCGCTGCTTTAGATCGCTGGAACATCCTTCCCGATGACAGCGCTGGTCTACCGCTGCAACTATCGCCGCCCGGCCGGTTTCTGCGTCACGTGGCGGGGCTTTTCGCACGGTGTCTGGATGGCGAGGCATTGCTGACCCTTCTGAAACACCCGCTGTGTCATGATGGTGATGAGCGCGGCGCGCATTTGCTGCACACGCGGGACCTTGAACTAGATTTGCGCCGACATGGCCCGCCTTTCCCAGACGGCGCTAGCCTGACCGCTTTTGCAATCCGCAAAGAAGTTCCCGAGGACTGGGTACGTTGGCTAAACTCCCATTTCTGCGATCAACAGATCGCGGGCCAACTCCCATTGACGGATTGGGTTGCCAAGCTGCGCGTCTTGGCTGAGGCGATTTCGGCGGGCGCGTCAGGGGAAACAGGCACGCTCTGGGACAAGAACGCAGGCCAAAAGGCGCAAGGCGTCCTGAGCGCACTGGAAAAAGAGGCGCAACACGGCGGCCCGATGACCGCCCATGATTTCGCCGACCTGTTGGGTGCTTTGCTCGCGGGCGAAGAGGTCCGGGATCGCGACGCCCCGCATCCACACATCATGATCTGGGGCACGCTCGAGGCGCGCGTGCAGGGGGCAGAATTGCTTATCTTGGGCGGCCTAAATGAAGGCAGCTGGCCCGAGGCCGCCGCGCCAGACCCCTGGCTGAACCGCCAGATGCGCGACAAGGCGGGGCTTTTGCTGCCCGAACGGCGGATCGGCTTGTCGGCACATGACTTTCAACAAGCCATCGGCGCGCCCGAGGTCTGGCTGACCCGTGCCAAGCGGTCCGATGACGCAGAAACCGTTCCATCACGCTGGCTGAACCGCCTTACGAACCTACTGCACGGCTTGCCAGTGCAAGGTGGGCCTGAGGCACTGTCAGAAATGCGCAACAAAGGCCGGCAATGGCTGCAATGGGCGGAACAGCTTGAAGTCGCGTCGCATATCGAACCGGCAACGCGCCCATCTCCGCGGCCGCCAGTGGCATCGCGCCCAAATCGGCTGAGCGTGACGGAAATCAAACGGCTAATCCGCGATCCTTATGCGATTTACGCCAAACATGTGCTGCGCCTGAAACCGCTGGACCCTTTGGTGCAAGCGCCAGATGCCTTGTTGCGCGGGATCGTGATCCACGAAATTCTGGAACATTTCGTCAAAGACAGTGTTCTGGACACAGCCTTGTTGACCCGCGATAACTTTTTGAAACGCGCGGAAACCTTGTTGGATCAACATGTTGCGTGGCCCACAGCGCGTAAGCAGTGGCTGGCGCGGTTGGAACGCATCGCGGATGATTTTCTGGCCGCTGAAATCGCGCGACGAAGGGACGGGGGACCAGTCGCCTTCGAGGCGGCGGTGAAACTTTTGCTGACGCCTCTGGATTTCACCATCGTGGGGCGCGCCGACAGGATAGATCGCAACAAGCGCGGTGCATTACGGATAGTTGACTACAAGACAGGGGCGCCCCCAACGGAAAGCCAGCAATCCAAGTTCGACAAACAGTTGCTTATCGAAGCCGCGATGGCCGAAGAGGGCGGTATCGACGGGTTCGACCCTTCTCCCGTGGCCGAGGCGATTTTCATCGGCATGGGCGGCACCTACAAAGAAGTACCCGCACCTCTGGCGAAAGAGCCGCCAGACAAGGTTCTGGCCGAGCTCAAAGAGTTGGTTTCTGCCTATTTAGAGCCTGATCAGGGGTTTTCATCCCGTCGGATGTTGCACAAGGATTCGGATGTGGGCGATTACGATCAACTGGCGCGGTTCGGAGAATGGGACCGCACTGATGACACAACGCCAGAGGACCTGACATGAGCGCTCGCAACGACGCAACCGAGCGGCAGGTACAGGCCGCGCGGCCCGACGCCTCGACCTGGTTGGCGGCCAATGCAGGCTCTGGAAAAACGCGCGTTCTGACTGATCGGGTGGCGCGTCTGTTGTTGGGCGGCGTGCAGCCACAGCATATCCTTTGTCTGACATACACCAAGGCTGCCGCCAGCGAGATGCAAAACCGGTTGTTTGATCGCCTCGGACAATGGGCAATGAAGGATGATGTCGGCCTTCTTTCCCAACTGACCGATCTGGGTGTTCCGGGTGTTATCGACCCCGAACGGCTGGCACAGGCCAGAACGTTGTTTGCACGCGCCATCGAAACACCCGGTGGCCTGAAAATCCAGACGATCCACTCGTTCTGCGCTTCTCTGCTACGGCGTTTCCCGCTTGAAGCCGGGGTCAGCCCGCAATTTTCAGAGATGGAGGATCGCGCAGCTGCCCTTTTGCGCGAAGAGATTGTCGAGGATTTTGCCGCAGGTCCCCAAGCCACTCTGATCGAAGACGTCGCCCGGTTTGTCACCGATACCGGGTTCGACAAACTCACCGCGGCCATCACCCAGAAACGCAACCTGTTTTCGCAGCCGCTGGAATGGGCCGATGTGCTGCAGCGGTTTGAACTGGCCGAGGGGTTCGATGAAGACGCTTTGATAGGACGTGTGTTTCTGGGCAGCGAAGTGGAATTGATCCGGTCGATCCTGCCGGCGCTTTCCGAAAGCGGCGGCAATAACGCCAAGGCGGCCGATAAGCTGGCAGCGTTTACCGAGGCTCGCGTCAGCAGCCTGCCAATTCTGGAAAGTGTATTTCTGACCGGAAAATCCGCCAAAGAACCCTTTACGGCCAAAATCAACAGTTTCCCCACCAAAGCTCTGCGAGAAGACGTGCTGGTGGACCAGATGCCCCAACTCGAAGCGTTGATGCTGCGGGTCGAGGCCGCGCGCGAACATCGGCTGGCCCTGGTGGCCGCGCGCAAGACAATGGTGCTGCACCGCTTCGCTGCGGCGTTTTTGCCGGAGTATGAGCGGCGCAAGCAACTACGCGGCTGGCTAGATTTTGACGACCTGATCCTACGCGCGCGGCAGGTGCTGAATGATCCGGCGGTTGCCGAATGGGTGTTGTACCGGCTGGATGGCGGCATCGACCACATTCTGGTGGACGAAGCGCAGGATACCAGCCCCGATCAGTGGGACGTGGTCGAAAAACTGGCGCAGGAATTTACCAGCGGGGAAGGGGCCAGGTCCGGGGTTGAACGCACGATTTTCGTGGTCGGTGACAAGAAGCAGTCGATCTATTCCTTCCAAGGCGCCGATCCGCAGGCATTCGATCTGATGCAGGCTGAGTTTGGGCGGAAGCTCTCTGAATCAGGCTCTAAATTGTGGGATTCCACGTTAGAATACTCATTCCGATCCTCCAGTGCGATCTTGTCCTTGGTCGACATCCTGTTTGAAAACCGCGCTGAGGCCGGGTTTCACAAGGAAAGCCAGCACCGCGCGTTCAAGGCGGATCTGCCGGGCCGAGTTGATCTGTGGCCCGTGGTCGAAAAGATCGAAGACGATGACGATACCGACTGGACCGATCCGGTAGATCGGCCCGGCGCACGGCATCACACCGTCATTCTGGCCGAAAAGGTGGCGCAGTCGATCAAGGCAATGATCGAACAGGGTGAGACAATCCCTGAGGATGGCGAAACGCCCGGCGCGTTTGTGCGGCGTAAAGTTCAGCCGGGGGATTTTCTGATCCTCGTTCAACGCCGTTCGGACCTGTTTGCCGAGATCATCCGCGCCTGCAAGGCCGCTGAACTGCCGATCGCCGGGGCAGACCGGCTTAAGGTCGGCGCGGAATTGGCGGTCAAAGACCTGGCCGCGCTGTTAAGCTTTCTGGCCACGCCCGAGGATAGTTTGTCGCTTGCCACGGTTTTGAAATCGCCTCTGTTCGGGTGGGGCGAACAACAGTTGTTCGACTTGGCACATCGGCGCAAAGAAGGGTTCCTTTGGGCGGCTCTGCGTCAACGCGCCGAAGAGTACCCTGAAACACTGGCCGTTCTGAACGACCTGCGCGGGCAGATCGACTTTCTGCGCCCCTACGACCTGATCGAACGCATCCTGACTCGCCATGAGGGCCGTCGTAAACTGTTGGGCAGACTGGGCGCCGAGGCCGAAGACGGGATCAACGCGTTGCTGTCGCAGGCGCTGGCCTATGAGCGCACAGATATCCCAAGCCTGACTGGATTTCTGGTGTGGATGCAGACCGATGATCTGGAAATCAAACGGCAGATGAGCGGCGTCGGAAACATGATCCGGGTGATGACGGTGCATGGTTCCAAGGGGTTGGAGGCTCCGATTGTAATCCTGCCGGATACGGGCAAACGGCAAGCTCCGCGCGATGCCGAGATCATGGTGGCCGAAGGCACACCGCTTTGGAAAGTTCCGGCAGATGCTTCTCCGGCATTGATTGCGTGCGCGCGCGACAAAGCCCGAGCGCGGGAAGAAAATGAGCGGCTTCGCTTGCTTTACGTGGCTCTAACACGAGCTGAAAAGTGGTTGATCGTGGCGGCTGCCGGCGATGTCGGTAAGGATGGGACCAGCTGGTATCAGATGGTTCAGGCCGCGATGGAACGGGCAGGGGCGGTGGCGCTGCCCAGTTCAGAAACGCTGCGATTGTCACATGGTGATTGGAACGCATCGCCGATTATTGAGTCCGCAGAGACCTTAACTGCCGTGACGGGCCTGCCAGCGCCGTTCCTGTCGCCCGCCACACAACCACAGCCTGAAGCGGAAACGCTCAGCCCTTCCGATTTGGGCGGCGCCAAGGCTTTGCCCGGCGATGCAGGTCAGGACGAAGAGGCGGCAAAGCTGCGCGGCACGCGGTTGCACCTACTGCTGGAACACTTGCCCTCGATTGCGCGGGAAGACTGGCCGCAGCTTTGCGCACGGGTTCTGCCCGATATGCAGGACGCGGAACGGCAAGATTTGCTGGACGAGGCATGCGACGTTTTGACTGCCGCGCATCTTCGGCCTGTCTTTGCCGCCGACGCCTTGGCTGAGGTGCCCGTGACAGCCGACCTGAACGGACGTCGCATGCATGGGGTGATCGACCGACTGATCGTCACCGATACCGAGGTTCAGGTCATTGATTTCAAAACAAATGCAACGGTTCCCAACAGTGCTGAGACATGTCCTGAGGGGCTTTTGCGGCAAATGGGGGCGTATGCCAACGCCTTGTCACAGGTCTATCCGAACCACGAAATCCGCACTGCGATCCTATGGACCAGAACAGCAGATCTGATGTGGCTGCCACACGATCTTGTGACGCATGCATTGTCGCGCACCCAGATATCTTGACCTTGGATTAACGGGCCCCTACGTTCAGTTCCCGAGTTTACCCCATTCAGGAGACAGAATATGTCGACCGTTGCCGTTACCGACGATACCTTTGACGCCGAAGTCAAAAACTCCGATGTCCCCGTTGTGGTGGATTTCTGGGCCGAATGGTGCGGCCCCTGTAAACAGATCGGCCCCGCTCTGGAAGAGCTGGCCAACGAATACGGCGGCAAGGTGAAAATTGCCAAGGTGGACGTGGACAGCAACCCGAATTCGGCAGCTGCCATGGGCGTGCGCGGCATTCCGGCGCTGTTCATCTTCAAGGACGGTCAGGTTGTGTCGAACCGCGCCGGTGCAGCACCCAAGGCCGCACTGCAAAGCTGGATCGACGAATCCATCTGATCCGATGTGATCGGTATTGATCAAGGGCGTCCGAATTTGGGCGCCCTTTTTTGTGACTGGCTCAATTGGGCCATCAAACAGGGAAAGCAAATGGCAAAAACACGGGTACTGGTGGAATTCGGGATGGGCACATCCCTGCGGCGCGAGGATTATACCGAGGCTGCGCTGCGGGCGATCAAGGATGCGCTGTGGCACAACTCAGTAAACATGGCCGAGCTGTTCGACTTTCCGAAAGAGGCGATGATCATTGACGCCGAAGTGGGTGTGCAACAGCCCGACAAGGTCGAGACCGAGGCGCTGAAGGCGATCTTTCCCTATGGCCAGCCCAACATCACGGTAACGCAGGGTGGTCTGGATATCGATAAGCCCCATACTGATGGCCGCACCGTGATCGCCAACGCGGCGGTCATCGTCTCATTCGACATGGAGCCCGCTCAATGACCGAAAAACGCATCATTCTGGAAATGGGTACCGGCAACGATCTTTATGGTCAGGACTACACCAAAGCCGCCTGCCGCGCCATCCAGGACGCACTGCATCATTCATCGATCACTTTGTTTTCCAAACTTGGCATCGACCACAAGGAAATGCGGGTGCAGGTAACGATTGCTGTACAAAACCCTGATCAGGTCGACTGCGACAGGGTCGCCGCCGATCTGCCAAGAGGCCGCGCCGAAGTGCGGGCCGTCAAGGGTGGGTTGGATGTTGTGGATGACGCCGCGGGCACGCGCCATGTCATCGCCACAGCCGCGATCGAGGCGTTTTTGCCGGATCAGGCTGGTAAATACGTGCAAAGCTGACAAAGAAAAAGCCGCTCGGATACCCGGGCGGCTGCTTCAAATTCTGGTTCTGATTGCGGGATCAGATTTTTGCGATGTCCGCGCGCGCCAGGCCGATGTCTTCCAGCTGTGCGTCAGTCAGACCCGACAGAATATTGCGCGTCTTGCGGTTTTCGTACCGCTCAACAGCGGAGTCGAAGACATTGATGAATGCATCCACTACGTGCAGGATGGTAGCTGCTCCGAGTGGGGCATGGATGTTTGCAGTTGTTGCCATGTTCCCAGTCCTTGTATCTGAAACAGCCGACCCGTTGTCGGTTGTAAGCCTCATGTAGTACCACGGGCGGGGACTCACAAATGCTGGTCTGGTAACCCCGGTTTGCGTTTTGTGCATATCTTTTGGGCAGTTGTGCAACGGGTTGCGCCGATCCCGCGCCCGGCCCATATATAGCGACTGAGAACACGGAGGCTTTCATGGCGGACAGCGATTTTCCCGGATGGCACGGGACCACGATCATTGGTGTCAAAAAAGACGGGCAAGTCGTTATTGCCGGGGACGGACAGGTCAGCCTGGGCCAGACCGTGATCAAAGGCACTGCGCGCAAAGTGCGCCGCTTGTCGCCGGGCGGGTTTGAAGTTGTCGCCGGATTTGCCGGTTCGACCGCTGATGCATTTACGCTGCTTGAACGGCTTGAGGCGAAACTGGAAGCGACACCCGGTCAACTAGCCCGTGCCTCGGTCGAGCTGGCCAAGGACTGGCGCACTGATAAGTATCTGCAAAAGCTTGAGGCGATGCTGATCGTCACTGATGGCAAAGACCTGTTGGTTATCACCGGGGCGGGGGATGTGCTTGAACCGGAACACAACGTGGCCGCTATTGGATCGGGCGGGAACTTTGCGCTGGCCGCTGCGCGGGCAATGATGGGCAGCGATAAGCCCGCTGAAGAGGTTGCGCGCGAAGCGATGGCGATCGCCGCGGACATCTGCGTCTATACCAATGGAAATCTGACGGTTGAGACGATCTAGGCCAACAACGCCGAGATTTCTTTCCCCTTCCAGCGCCGGTACATGCCGACCAGCCCAAGCAGGGCGGTTGCGATGACGATGTAATAGGGCAGGCGGATGTCGATGCTCATCAATCCGCCGCCGACCAGCGACATGACACCACCGGCAAGGCAGAAGACCGCCGTCGTGACGCCCATGACCCAACCCTGATCCGCTTCGCCAACGCTGGACGAAAACAGACCCAGCAGGGTCGGGTAGGCGACGCCAAAGAAGAAATAGAAGAAGAAGACCGGGACGTAGCTCAGAACACCGCTGGGGCTGAAGGCGAAGCCAAAGCCGCAGATCACCATGACCACCAATGAGGTGTGGATGATGGAGTGTTTGCTGAACCTCTCTTGCGCTGGTTTCACAAGGAATGTGCTGGAAAACGCCAGCGCAAAGCCGATGACCACCATTGCCATGCTGCCGCCGATCACGCCGTAGCCCCATGCACTGGTCAGGAAATTATCGACGAAGACGTAGAACGTGACATTGGCAATCATGAACAGCGCATAGACGGGCAGAATTTTCAGAACCAACGGGTGTTCACGTACCGCGATCAGACTGTCGGTGATATCACGTGGACGGAATACGAAAGCCGCGCGTTCCGTGCGGGTGTCCTTGAAGTAGACGCTCACCAGGAAGATGGCGATCAACACCATAACAAACGCGCCATAGAACGGCATCTTGAGCGTTGCGTAGCTGCCGAGAATTGCTGCGTCAGACAGAACAGCGCCGATAATCGGGCCACCGACAAGGCCAAAACTGACCCCGGTGATGATGTACCCCATATTACGGTCTCGATCGGCGGCATCCGTGCTGCCGTCAATCATCGCCGCTTGTGCGATAGGCTGATTGCCAGCGGTAAAGCCGGTGATCGAGCGGCCAATAATCAGCAGAAGCAAAGAGTTAAGGTAAAGCGCAGCGATGGTGATGGCATAACCGGCCAAAGCCCCGCTCAGACAGACCAGCAAGGCATTCTTGCGCCCGATGGAGTCCGAGACCTTTGAGACATAGACCACACCCAAAAACCACGACAGGAAGAAGCAACCGATGACGAGGCCATAGTAGAAATGGCGCTGACCCATAGAAGTGCTTTCGGGCAGGAACCCGGATTTTGTTTCCATGATCAAAGAGTTGATGATGGGAAAGACCAGCCCTTGTCCGATCAGATCCACGAATACCACGAACAATAACGTAATCTTGGCAATCTTCGTCATGATACACACCTCGGAACTGGTTCCTTGAGGTGAGTGTAACAGACAGGCGCTAAGGCACCTAACGCCTTGTCAGAGGCCGGTAATTTACCGGCCTCCGGGCGCAATTCGTCGTTGGGTTACGAAAGCGCTGCAACGCCCAGCGGAACGCCGGCGACGTCGCACCAGATGTAAACTTCGTTATAGCCCGAGATATCCATGGTCGGCGGTACCGCATAAGACTGCTTGCCTTTCAGGTTCAGCAGCGCGCCCAGTTTCGAGTTCGGGTCATAGGTGCCATCCTTGCCGAAGGCCACGCGCGGGTCCGGACCGTTATCCAGCGAAAAGTCATCGCCCAGTTCAACGATATAGCGCTCACCGTCCTTGACCACTTTGACCGAACCGGTGGTGATATGTTTCGAGCGGCCTTCGAATGTACCCTTTTTCTTGGCACCACCGGCAACAGCGACATTGGCACTGGCCAGAGTCAGGGCGGCGCCCGTTGCAGCGGCATTCAAAAAGAGCGAACGACGAGTCATCATGATGTGGGTCTCCATTTCAAAGTGCAGGCGAACTTGCCCGTCGCCGCAGAATATGCGCAGCAATTTTCTGTCTGGCGATTCACAACACCACGATTTTCCGTGTGCAGACCGTGTGTTGGCGTGAGTTTTTCGTGATCAGCTTGTGTTTTTGTGGCTTATGATTAGGTTCCGGTGCGAAACAATTGGATAGAACTCACATGACCGACCTGACCCCGCGCGAGATCGTCTCGGAACTGGACCGATTCATCATCGGGCAAAAGGATGCCAAACGGGCCGTAGCCGTTGCGCTGCGCAACCGCTGGCGGCGCAAGCAGTTGGCTGACGACATTCGGGACGAGGTCTATCCGAAGAACATCCTGATGATCGGCCCCACCGGTGTCGGCAAAACCGAGATCAGTCGCCGTCTGGCCAAACTGGCCCGCGCGCCCTTCATCAAGGTCGAAGCTACCAAATTCACCGAAGTGGGCTATGTCGGTCGTGACGTGGAACAGATCGTGCGCGATCTGGCCGACGCCGCCATCCTGCAAACCCGCGAATACATGCGTGAGGATGTCAAAGCCAAGGCGCATCAGGCCGCCGAAGACCGCGTGATCGAAGCCATTGCAGGCACCGATGCACGCGAAGGCACACGCGAGATGTTCCGCAAAAAGCTGAAAGCGGGCGAGTTGGATGATACGGAGATCGAGTTGGAGCTGTCAGACTCGTCGAACCCGATGCCAATGTTCGATATTCCCGGCCAGCCCGGCAGCCAGATGGGTATGATGAATCTGGGCGACATATTCGGCAAGGCCTTTGGCGGGCGTACCGTGAAACGCAAGATGACCGTCGCCGATAGCTATGAAGCACTGATCGGGGAAGAGGCCGACAAGCTGCTGGATGATGAGATCGTGAACCGCATCGCGCTGGAATCCGTTGAGCAGAACGGCATCGTGTTCCTGGATGAGATCGACAAGGTCTGCGCCCGCACTGACGCACGGGGTGGCGATGTCAGCCGCGAAGGGGTGCAACGCGACCTGTTGCCTTTGATCGAAGGCACGACGGTATCCACCAAGCACGGCCCGGTCAAAACCGACCATATCCTGTTCATCGCGTCGGGTGCGTTCCATATCGCCAAACCGTCGGACCTGCTGCCGGAACTGCAGGGCCGCCTGCCGATCCGCGTGGAATTGCGGGCGCTGACCGAAGAAGATTTCGTGCGCATCCTGACCGAAACCGACAACGCGCTGACCCGTCAATACACCGCTTTGATGGGCACCGAAGAAGTCACGGTCAGCTTTACCGATGACGGAATCGCGGCCCTTGCGCGTATCGCAGCTGATGTGAACCAAAGCGTCGAAAACATCGGTGCGCGTCGTTTGTACACGGTGATGGAGCGCGTGTTCGAAGAGCTGTCCTTTACCGCGCCCGATCAGGCCGGAATTTCGATCACAGTTGATGCGCAATTCGTGGACGACAATCTGGGCGAATTGACCAAATCCACTGACCTCAGCCGTTACGTTTTGTAACATCGCCAGCCGGTTTTCGCCGCTTCCGCAGTGTAGTGCGGCTGGACGCCGGGCCAGAATGAGATAGCGTAGTCGCAATTCACCCAGAGGGCTGACCAGTGCTGCGCTATTTAATAATTCTGATTACATCCCTGCCGCTAAGCGCCTGTGTTGATCGGACGGTAACCGAGATTGTTCCATCGGCCGTATCTGTCGGAACGCCTGAAAAGATATTCGCAGCCACGACGCGAGCGCGTGAAGCAGACGGAACTTATGGATTCAAGCGTGGGGAAGCGCTGAAGTTTTTGGAAACAACAGTGTCGATCCCGCCATCACACACGCCGGGAACATTGAAATTCTCTTATGCGAATCCGAATCCGAAAAAAGAATTTGTTCTTACAAATGTTACCGAACTGGGCGGGCCAAAGGGCTTACGCGAACATTTGCGCGGCGAAGACGATGTTACGATTTTTGTACACGGCTACAACTCGACCCAAACCGAGACGATTTTCCGCGCGGCTCAGCTGACCCATGACATTGGCCTTCCGGGCTCCACGCTGGTCTATTCCTGGCCCAGCCGCGCGACCGGGTATGGATATGCCTACGATCTCGACAGCATGTTGTTCGCCCGAGACGGGTTGGAGCAGACGATCCGTGACCTGAAATCCATGGGTGTCAAACGCGTTATTCTGGTCGCGCATTCAATGGGTGGTGCCCTGTCAATGGAGATGATGAGACAGGCAGAACTACAAGAACCGGGTTGGGCCAACAGGAACATCGAAGGGGTCATCTTGATTTCGCCTGATCTGGATGTCGACGTGTTTCGGTCGCAGATGAAGCGTATTAATAACCCACCAGATCCTTTCCTGGTTATGGTTTCGCAAAAAGACAAAATTTTGAATATCTCCGCTCGCCTTCGCGGAACGGATGAGGGCGAGAGATTGGGCAGGATCAGTTCGCTGGAAACACTCGAAGAGTTCCCGATAAACGTGATTGATACAACTGCGTTCAACAAAGACGCCGAGTCTTCGCATTTCGTTGCCGCCACCTCTCCGGCACTCTTGTCGATCCTCAGTTCGTTGCGACGCGTAAACAATACATTTGGGCGCGAAGATCGACCGGGCATCGACATTCTGGTTCCGCCCAGCCAACGCAATCCAGACGGCGCCACGGAAATCGTTCTGACAGAAACAGGGCAGGCTCAGGTCACTACCCCGTGACGCAGTTTAGTTTGCGTGAATATTTTCGGGACAACGCGACCTGGTTGGGTGCGGGGGTCCTTTTGACCTTTCTGTCCAGCTTTGGGCAGACCTTCTTCATCTCGATCTTCGCTGGAAACATCCGCGCCGAATTTGGTCTTGGGCACGGCGCGTGGGGCGGTCTTTACTCTTTGGGCACCACCGTTTCGGCCATCGTTATGATCTGGGCCGGCGGGCTGACAGATGTTTTCCGCGTCCGTGTATTGGGGCCCTCCGTTCTGGTCGGCCTGGCCGTGGCGGCAGTGGCCATGGCCGTGAACAGCTGGCTTGTCCTGTTACCGCTGGTGGTATTTTTATTGCGCCTGTTCGGGCAGGGGATGAGCATCCATCTGGCACAGGTCGCCATGGCGCGATGGTTCATCGTTACACGTGGCAAAGCCCTGTCGATTGCATCGGTCGGCTACGCGATTGGAGAGGCGCTGCTGCCGCTGGCTTTTGTGGCCGCGATGGCGTTTCTGGACTGGCGGTGGCTTTGGGTGTTGTCCGCAGTGGTCGTCCTGATGGGGATACCCGTTCTGACACGGCTTTTGCGTCAGGAGCGCACGCCGCAGAGTCTGACGGATGCGTATTCAACGACAGGGATGCAGGGTCGCCATTGGACCCGGAAAGACGCGCTATTTCATCCGCTGTTCTGGTTCATGGCCCCAGCAATACTGGCCCCATCGGCCTTTATCACCGCGTTTTTCTTCCATCAGGTGCATCTGGCCCAGATCAAGGGCTGGCAGCATATCGAACTGGTCGCGCTGTTTCCGGTTTTCACCGGCGTTTCCTTGATTGGGATGTTTGCGGCCGGCTGGGCGCTGGACAAATGGGGCACCGCGAGGCTGATGCCTTTTTACCAAATCCCGATCGCAATTGGTTTTGTGATCGCAGGAATGACAAACTCGATCGGAGGGGCCCTGATCGCAATGATCTTTCTGGGCCTGACGGTTGGAGCAAACAACACACTACCAAGCGCCTTCTGGGCAGAATTCTACGGCACCAGGCACATTGGGGCGATCAAGGCGATGGCCACAGCAGTTATGGTTTTGGGATCAGCGATCGGCCCCGGCCTGACCGGGATTTTGATCGACGCCGGTATACCGCTGAGCACACAGTTCCTGTGGCTCGGCGGTGTTTTCATTCTTGTATGCCTGTCGGCTAAAATCGGAATTACGCGCGCTGTGCGCACGCTTTAACGCGCCCGGCGCAGATAGACGTAATAGGCCCCTTCGCCACCGTGGCTGATATGGGCCGGGGTCACCTGCAGAACCGCCTGTGCAAGCGGCGGCAAGGCCAACCATTGCGGCACCTGATTGCGCAATACGCCGCGTGGAGTTGGGATTGGGCCGGGTTCATCCCTGTCCTTGCCCTTTCCGGTGACAACCAGAACAAGGCGCTTACCTGACGCCTGGGCCGTCAGAATAAACCGGGTCAGCGCCGGATACGCGGTGTCCATGCGCATGCCATGCAGGTCCAGTTTCCCTTCAGGCTTGATCTTGCCGCGTTTCATACGGCCAAATGCCTTGGTGTCCATTTGCACCGGGCTGGTACGCAAATTTTCACTGATCGAGGGCTTCAGCGCATTTCGCGCGGGTTTACCTGGCGCGTTTTGTCCGACCTCGAATGCCTCAAACCGGGGTTTTGGGGGTTTGTTCGGCTTGGGTTTGGGTAGCGTGATCGGGTGTATCGATTGTGGAATTTCGGGATGCAGCCGCTCAGCCTGTTTGGCGACCTTGCGCCACAGTTCGACCTCGTCTGCCGTCAGTTTGCGCCGGGACATCAGAATTCATCCGGTAGTAAGGCATAGGCCCGCTGGATCGGCAGCAACAGCACCATCCGCCCCGGATCCCTGAGGCGCCCGGCAGCTTTTCCGGCGTCATCACCTGTGCCAAAGAAGATATCCGCACGCTGCGCACCTTTGATGGCAGAACCGGTGTCCTGCGCAATCATCAACCTTCGCAACGGGCTCTTGCCGTCCTTTTCCACCCAGACAGGGGCGCCCAACGGCGTATAAGCCGGATCAGCCGCAATGCTGCGCATCGTGGTAACTGACCTGTTCATGGCACCCAACGGCCCAAGCTCGGGCGCAACGCGCGAAACTTCACGGAAGAACACGTAAGAAGGGTTGTGAAACAGCAGTTCAACCCCAGCTTCAGGGTTCTTGCGGACCCATGAGCGGATCATCTGGGCACTGACTTCATGCGCGCCCAAGGCGCCCTGCCTGATCAGTTCGGCCCCGATGGATCGATAAGGGTGACCGTTTGCCCCACCATAGCCCACGCGCAGGGCACTGCCATCTGGCAGGCGCACACGTCCCGAACCCTGAATTTGCAGAAAGAACAGCTCAACCGGGTCATCCACCCAGGCGATCTCAAGGCCGCGACCCTGCATCGCGTCGCCCGTCAGGATTTCGCGACGGCTGAGCCATGGTCCTTCGGCCCGCGCTTCGGGTGGCATTTTGTAGATTGGATACTTGAACCGGTTGGTCCGGGTTTTAGACCCATCCAGTTCCGGTTCGAAATAACCGGTGAAAAGGGCGTTGTCGCCGTCCTCGACCAGAACCGGGCGAAAGAATAACTCAAAGAACGACCGCGCCGCGTCTGCCTTGTATGTTCGGGCCACGTTGCATAGCGCTTGCCAGTCCGGATTATCCAGATCGCCGCAGGTGTTCAGAAATACCGAAAGGGCCGCCCCATGATCATCGGCAGCCCATCCATCCAGATCGTCAAAGGAAAGAATTGATCGCGTCGGTTCAGCGCCGGTGGCAGTGGTCATGACTGCCACCAGTAATAGCGACCGGAGCGCGCCAATCATGCGTCCGTGGCAACAAGCAGCCAGTTTGGATCATCAGCACCCATCACACGGGCAAAGGTCCAGCTGTCCTTTTGGCGTTTTACGGTGTTCGGGTTGCCTTCGATGATGTCGCCACCGCGGTCGCGTACGACCGAGGTCAGCTCGCCCACAAACCGCATCGTAATCTCGGCTTGGTTTGTGTCTTTGTCGAAGGTCACATCCGCCAGCGCGGTTTCGCGGACGCCGATAAACTCGGCCTCGATTGTCAGGCCCTGATCTTCACGGGCTGCCACAACTGAAACAAAAGTGTCGAACACCTCTTCGGACAGGAAGGGCTGAATTTCATCCAGATTCCCCTTTTCGAACCCCATGACGATCATCTCATAGGCACCGCGCGCGCCCTGCACAAATTCAGTGACCGAGAAGCTGGGCTCAACCCGCTTCATCGCGGCCAGTGTTTGCGCCTGTTCGCTGTCTTCGACAACATGGTCTGTAATGTCATGATCCGGGCCGCCTTCGATCACCTCGAAGCCGCGACGCGACTTGTCCGCCTCGGGTTGCTGTTGAACAGGGGGTTTCTCAAAACCCTCACGTGTACCCAGCACGCTTTTTAGGCGCAGGATCAGGAAAACGGCAATTCCGGCCAGGACCAGCAACTGGATCATCGGTTCGTTCATTTCATCCTCTTTTCAGACCGCGGCTTTGTATACGCGGCCTCATGCCACTATGTAGGTGACAGATCGTGGCAAGTCCACAGCCCGGCCTAAGGGAAAGGATAAAGCAAATGTACTTGTTCTTGGCATTTTTATTGGTGCCGATCATCGAGATCGCCCTGTTCATACAGGTCGGCGGCCTGATCGGACTGTGGCCGACATTGGCGATCGTCGTTCTGACAGCCGTTATCGGCACCTTTATGGTCAGGACACAAGGTCGCATGGCGCTGGTCAATTTGCAGCGATCCTTTTCTGAACTGGATGACCCGACAGAGCCGCTGGCCCACGGTGCCATGATCTTGTTGTCGGGTGTATTACTGCTGACGCCAGGATTTTTTACCGATGCCGTCGGATTTGCACTGCTTATTCCCGGCATTCGCGTGGTGGTGTTTCGGTATCTCAAGTCCAAGGCGACCATCACTCATTTCCAGATGGGCACCGGGGCACAATTTGGAACCGGTCCTACCCAGTTCGATCAGGATGACGTGATCGACGGTGAGTTTACCGAAGTGCGTCCCCGTCAAAACCCTTCAAAGCCATCCAAATGGGTCGAAGGTCCGCCTCAGCATTGAGGTGCAGCGCCCAACTTGCTAAGCAGTGGCGAATTTCATTTTCGGAGTAGATCCATGGCTGACGAAAGCCCTGCAGAAAACACCGCGGCACAGACCGCCCCTCAGATCCAGATGCGCGTTCTGGGACAGTTCATTCGCGATATGTCTTTTGAAAACGTGATGGCACAAAAAGGCGTGTCTGGTGACGTTCAGCCCGAGATTGCTGTTCAGGTGAACCTGGACGCCAAAAAACGCCCGACCGAGCATCAGTACGAAGTTGCCGTCAAACTGAACCTGACCTCTAAAGCCAAGGGCATGGAAGACGTTCTGTTCCTGTGCGAGCTGGATTATTGCGGTCTGTTCCACATCGAAGGCGTGGCCGAAGATCAGTTGCACCCGTTCCTGATGATCGAATGCCCGCGCATGCTGTTCCCGTTCCTGCGCCGCATCGTCAGTGACATCACCCGTGACGGTGGTTTCCCGCCGGTCAACCTGGACAATATCGACTTTGTTGCGCTGTACCGCAACGAGCTGATGCGCCGTCAGGCCGAAGCTGAGAAAACCGAAGCCTAATCGGTTGCACCCGCGCCAGGCAGGGGCTCAGGCGCGGGTCCACAGGGCGTTTTCGCCCAGTTTTTCCACAAATGTCTCATGTGCCGCGCGTTCTTCCGCGGTGATTTTCGACGCCAGCGGCGTCGGGCGCGCAGCGGGCCGCCAATCGTCCCCTCCGCCACCGGCAGAAGCCGCACTGGTGGACAGGCCAAAGTCCGGCTGTCGCCCACCAATCAGTTCCAGATACACCTCGGCCAGAATTTCTGAATCGAGCAGCGCCCCATGCAAAACACGGTTCGTGTTGTCGATGTTGAACCGCCGGCACAACGCATCCAATGATGCGGGCGAACCCGGAAACCGTTTGCGCGCAATCGCCAGCGTGTCCAACGCCTGATCCATCGGCAGCTGCGGCAAACCCATCCACCTGAGTTCCGCATTCAGGAATTTCATATCGAACGAGGCGTTGTGGATCACCAGTTTGGAATCCTGAATGAAATCAAGGAACCCCTGACCAACCTTGGCAAAAACCGGCTTGTCTTTCAGCGTGACCTCGCCCTTTTCCGGGGCGCGCGGAGTGTCCAGCAGGTCGGGGCCGATACCGTGCACGCCAAATGCCTCTTCGGGCATCGAACGCTCGGGGTTGATGTAAACGTGATAGGTCTCACCCGTGGCCATATGGTTCCACAGTTCGACTCCACCGATTTCAACGATCCGGTCACCGCTTTCGGGATCAAACCCCGTAGTTTCGGTATCGAGTACAATCTCACGCATCTGCCATCCCCGCCCGTATCTGTTTGACCACATCCTGCACTTGCGTGCGGGCGTGGTCCAGTGTGTCCGTCACGATCACAAAGTCCGACCGCGCGCATTTTTCGTCATTGGGCATCTGCTTGGCGCGGATTTGTTCGAACTGCGCCTCAGTCATCGTTCCGCGCTCCATCACACGTCGCTTTTGCTCGTCCGCCGGGACCTGAACACAAGCAACCGCATCCATCGCCGCATTGCCGCCTGTTTCAAACAACAAAGGGATGTCGAAAACCAGAATGTCCACCGTGGCGCTATCCCGAAAACCCACCCGGTCGGCGGCCACCAAAGGGTGAACGATGCCTTCGATCACTTTCAATGTTGTTGGGTCCGCGGAAATAGTTTGTTTCAAAGCATCCCGGCTGACCGCGCCATCAACAATTGCCTCAGGAAAGGCAGCGCGCATCGGTTCTACCGCAGCGCCGCCCGCTGAATACAGCCGATGCACAGCCGCATCCGCATCCCAAAGCGCACAGCCTTCATCCACGAACATTTGCGCCGTCGTGCTTTTGCCCATTCCGATCGAGCCCGTCAGGCCAAGAGCAAAGCTCATTCCAGCACCGTTGCGCGCAACTCATCCGTTACCTCGGGTCGTTTTCCAAACCAACGCTCAAAGCCCGGAACCGCCTGGTGCAGCAACATGCCCAGACCGTCAACTGTTGTGCACCCGGCCTCTTCGGCCGCTTGCAGAAGCTTGGTTTTCAGAGGGGCGTAGACTAGGTCGGTAACCACAGCACCCGGCTGCAAACCATCCAACGGCACACGCAATTCGGGCTGTCCCTGCATACCCAGAGATGTTGTGTTCACCACCAGCTCCGCATTCTCGATCACATTGCCGGCCTTGACCCAATCAACCACTGTAATGCGCGGCCCAAATTCTTCTTTCAATTGGTCGGCCCGGGCACGCGTGCGGTTGGTCAGCATGATCTCGGGCACTCCGGCATCCACCAGTGCCTGCAAAACGGCGCGCGCAGCCCCGCCCGCGCCGAAGACCACGGCCGGCCCATCCTGTGGGTTCCAGTCGGGCGCCCCTGCAAGCAGGTTTTCCATAAATCCGTAGCCATCGGTGTTGTCTGCGTGGATCGAGCCATCGGGCTGAAAGACAAGTGTATTTGCCGCACCAATCTTTGCCGCCCGATCCGACACGTGATCCGCAATCTGCAAGGCGGCTTCTTTATGGGGGACGGTTACATTTGCGCCGACATACCCGGCTTTGGGCAGGGTCCGCAGAACACTCTCCAAATCCTCGGGTGCGACATCCATAGGGACATAGTGCCCGGGCAGCCGATAGGTCTTTAGCCAATGTCCATGCAGTTTAGGGGATTTTGAATGTCCAATAGGATGCCCAATCACGCCGGCCAATGGAATTTGGTTATCCGTCATTGATCAATCATCCCTTTCACAGCCAGAAAATTCAGCAACTCCAACAGGGGCATACCCAAAACATTAAAATAGTCGCCGTCAATGGTGGCGAACAGGCGCACACCTTCCTCCTCAAGCTTATAAGCCCCGACCGCATGGCGAATGCTGTCCCAGTTGCGGTCAATATAGTCGCGCAGATAGGTGTCCGAGCTCATGCGCATCCGCAGACGCACCTGACCAACATGGCGCCAGATGGGTTCACCATTCTGATAGATCACGGCCGCAGACAACAGCATATGCCGCTTGCCCCGCATTGCCTTCAACTGCGCCAGCGCGTCCTCGGGTGTTTCTGGTTTCGACAAAAGCTGGCCATCGAAGTCCAGCACCTGATCACAGCCCAAAACCATCGCGCCCGGGTTCTTGTCACTAACCTTGCGGGCCTTCATTTCTGCCAAAGTGTCTGCGATATCTCGTGGGGGCGCATCCTCGGCCAGCAAGGCGCGTTTGGCTGTATCTTCGTCAACGCGCGCGGGTTCCACTGTGAACGGCACGCCCGCATTGCGCAAAAGCTGCGCGCGGATAGATGACCCCGAGGCAAGGATGATGGGGACAGACATGTGGAAAACCCCCTTAGCAAATCGTTGAGCGTTCTAGGATGGTTTGTATGGTTTTCCGGTTGACACGCAACCCCGGGAATTTCGCCTGAAACTTCCCTGAGTCGTTCTAAGACCGTCCTTTTGGGACAAGGATAACTTTGCTGCACGGGAAAACTGGGATTTCCTGTCTTACCCAACGAGTTATCCCCAGACAAGCTTGAGCGGTATCGAACTAATATACTGAAATTAAATAATAAAAACTGAAATCAACAGAATCACCTATTTACGGCACAATTCTATCCACCTGGGGAAAACACATGCGTAAAAAAGTAATCCACGGAATTTACTCACCCTACAAAACCATCATCCTTTTTCTTTTCCTATTTTTTTATTAGGGAGGGTTCCAACCAACGCTCGGAGCCAGAATGACCGATCTTCTTTTCACGATTTACCCGTGGGTGAAGTCATTGCACATCATGGCTGTGATCTCATGGATGGCAGGTTTGTTCTATTTGCCCAGACTATACGTCTATCACGTTGAGAAAGCCCAAAAGGTCGAAGGCGCAGAAACCATCTTCTTTGAGATGGAAGAGAAGCTGCTGCGTGTGATCATGCGACCCGCGATGTATGTAGCATGGCTCTGCGGTTTGATCATGGTGTTCACGCCCGGCATTGTCGGGTGGGATTGGTCCTGGCCCTGGATCAAGGGTGCTGCCGTAATTGGCATGACCTGGTTCCATCATTGGTTGATGGCGAGACGTAGGGATTTCCTGGAAGGCCGAAACAAGCTTACTGGACGGCAGTTTCGCATGATGAACGAGGTTCCCACCGTTCTGATGGTTATCATCGTTCTGGCGGTCGTTGTGAAGTTCTGAGGGCCTGTTTGACTCCGAGGGCAGTCGCGCTTATGTAGGGATCAACACGCCCGTCCGGGCGGCGTATCTTCCGTACTGAAATTCCACTTCGTGCCGCAATGTCAGCGGCGAAGGTATATATCATGTCCACTGAATCCCTGAATCTGGCCGACCTGAAGGCCAAAAGCCCCAAAGACCTTCTTGCGATGGCCGAAGAGCTGGAGATCGAAAACGCCTCGACCATGCGAAAAGGCGAGATGATGTTCCAGATTCTGCGCGAACGCGCGGATGAAGGCTGGACCGTTGGCGGCGACGGCGTGCTGGAAGTGCTGCAAGACGGCTTCGGCTTTCTGCGCTCGCCCGAGGCAAACTATTTGCCAGGTCCGGATGATATCTATGTCTCGCCCGACATGATCCGCCAGCATGCCTTGCGCACCGGTGATACGGTCGAAGGGGATATCAAAGCGCCTGATGACAATGAACGTTATTTTGCGCTGATCAAGGTCACCAAGATCAACTTTGAAGAACCAGAAAAAGCCAGACACAAGATCGCGTTTGACAACCTGACGCCGCTCTATCCCGATGAACGCCTGAAGATGGAGATCGAGGATCCCACCATCAAGGACAAGTCGGCGCGTGTGATCGATCTGGTGGCCCCGATCGGTAAAGGCCAGCGATCGCTGATTGTGGCGCCGCCGCGGACCGGTAAAACGGTGATCCTGCAGAACATCGCGCATTCGATCGAACAGAACCACCCAGAGTGCTATTTGATCGTTCTGCTGATCGACGAACGCCCCGAAGAGGTGACCGACATGCAGCGTTCGGTGAAGGGTGAAGTTGTATCTTCAACCTTCGACGAACCCGCAACTCGCCACGTGGCGGTATCTGAGATGGTCATCGAAAAGGCCAAGCGTTTGGTTGAGCATAAACGAGATGTTGTTATTCTTCTCGATTCGATCACAAGACTTGGTAGGGCCTTCAACACTGTGGTGCCATCATCGGGCAAAGTTCTGACCGGTGGTGTAGACGCGAATGCTCTGCAACGGCCCAAACGGTTCTTTGGTGCCGCGCGGAATATCGAAGAAGGTGGCTCGCTGACCATCATCGCCACCGCGCTGATCGACACCGGCAGTCGGATGGACGAAGTTATCTTCGAAGAATTCAAAGGCACCGGTAACTCGGAAATCGTTCTGGATCGCAAGATCGCAGATAAGCGCGTCTTCCCGGCCATCGACATTCTCAAATCCGGCACCCGGAAAGAGGATCTGCTGGTCGACAAGGGCGATCTGGCCAAGACTTTTGTCTTGCGCCGTATCCTCAACCCGATGGGCACGACCGACGCGGTCGAGTTCCTGTTGTCCAAGTTGAAACAGACCAAGACGAACGGTGAGTTCTTCGATTCGATGAACACCTGACACCGGTCTTAAACGACGCGAGGCCTTCGAATGGACACGATATTCGCCTTGGCCAGCGCGCAAGGCAAAGCCGGGGTGGCGGTCATCCGCCTCTCGGGACCACACGCGCATTCCGCAGCTGCCAACTTAACCGGAAGTCCGCTCCCGGCTCGTGGCATGCGGGTCCGTTCGCTGTACGCCACCGATGGCGCGCGTTTGGATGACGGGCTGGTTCTGACCTTTCAAGCCCCGGCCAGTTTTACCGGCGAAGACGTGGCCGAACTGCAGATCCATGGTAGCACCGCTTCGGTGAACGCAGTGATGCGATGCTTGTCTGATATGGACGGGCTGCAACTGGCGGAGCCTGGTGAGTTCACCCGACGCGCGCTGGAAAACGGCAAGATGGACCTGACACAGGTCGAAGGTCTTGCTGATCTGATTGATGCGGAAACCGAGGCGCAGCGCAAACAAGCACAAACTATTCTGGCTGGTGATTTGGGTGCTCTGGCGGAACGGTGGCGACGCGATCTGATCCGTGCTGCATCCTTACTGGAAGCTGTCATTGATTTCGCGGATGAGGACGTCCCAACAGATGTCACGCCCGAGGTTAAATCCCTTGTGACGGGCGTAATCGCTGATCTGCAACGTGAAGCGGATGGCGTAAAGATTGCAGAGCGCATTCGAACGGGGTTTGAAGTCGCGATTGTTGGTCTTCCGAATGCCGGAAAATCAACCTTGTTAAACGCACTGGCAGGGCGTGAGGCGGCGATTACTTCGGAATATGCCGGAACTACTCGCGATGTGATCGAGGTTCGAATGGATCTTGCAGGACTTCCGGTCACGTTGCTGGACACCGCAGGATTGCGGGAAACTGAGGATCACGTCGAAAGCTTGGGAATCGAACTGGCAAGAAAGCGCGCCGATTCAGCGGATCTGCGTGTGTTCCTGACAGATGACCCGAAGGAACTGGGTGTTCAGTTGGTGAAAGGCGATATACAGGTTTTGCCGAAATCTGATCTTCGCGATCCGTCCGAAGGCGGAATATCCGGAAAAACCGGGCAGGGTATTGATCAACTCATTTCCCAGATTTCGGATGTGCTTAGCAACCGAACTACAAGCAGTGGTGTTGCGACGCGGGAAAGGCACCGGGTTGCTTTAATCAAATCGCGGGAATCCCTGAGTTCTGCTATGGCGGTTCTGGAATTAGGTCCAGACTTGTATGATATCGTAGCAGAAGAATTGCGCACGGCAATCCGTGCACTTGAAACCTTGGTTGGCAGAATCGGCGTTGAAGATCTTTTGGATGAGATCTTCTCGAGTTTTTGCCTGGGTAAGTAAGGAGTGTTTCACGTGAAACATTCAGATTTCGATGTAGTGGTCATTGGCGCGGGGCACGCAGGCACCGAAGCCGCGCATGCGGCAGCGCGTATGGGCGTCAAGACAGCAATGGTTACATTGTCCGCATCAGACATAGGTGTCATGTCCTGCAACCCGGCAATTGGTGGGTTGGGTAAAGGCCACTTGGTCCGTGAAATTGATGCCCTGGATGGGGTCATGGGACGTGTTGCCGATCAGGCCGGCATTCAATTCCGCTTGCTTAATCGACGCAAAGGACCAGCTGTTCAAGGCCCCAGAACTCAGGCAGATCGTGCGCTTTACCGCGCGGCCATGCAGAAAGAGACAGAAAAGCAGCCAAATCTGTTCGTCGTTACCGGAGAAGTTGTCGATTTTCTGATGGAAGGGAACCAAGTTTACGGTGTGAAACTTGCTGACGGTTCTGAAATCAAGAGTAAAACGGTTATCCTGACGTCCGGTACGTTCTTGCGCGGTATCATTCATATTGGGGATGTATCACGCCCTGGTGGTCGTATGGGTGATCGCCCGGCAGTCAAATTGGCAGAACGGCTCGACAGTTTCGAGCTACCCCTGGGGCGTTTGAAAACAGGAACACCGCCGCGGTTGGATGGCCGGACGATTGATTGGAGTGATCTGGAACAACAAGACGGGGATGATGACCCAACCTTGTTTTCATTTCTGTCAACAAAGGTGATCGCCCCACAGATTTCTTGCGGAATCACGCATACAAACGCACGGACGCACGAAATCATTGAAAAAAACTTGTCTAGATCAGCGATGTATGGCGGACATATTGATGGGGTGGGCCCCAGGTATTGCCCGTCCATCGAGGATAAGATCGTACGCTTTGCCGATAAGGAATCACATCAGATTTTCCTGGAACCCGAAGGTGTCGATGATCACACGATCTATCCAAACGGGATTTCGACCTCTCTACCGCAGGATGTACAGCTTGAGTATGTGCGGTCAATCAAAGGTCTTGAAGCAGCAGAGATCCTGCAACCTGGTTATGCGATCGAGTATGACTATGTGGATCCGCGTGTTTTGACATCGACTCTCGCGCTACCAGATGTCAAAGGACTATATCTAGCAGGGCAAATAAACGGAACCACAGGATATGAGGAGGCAGCTGCGCAAGGCTTGGTTGCGGGGTTGAATGCTGCGCTAAAGGTGCTTGGCCAGGAACCGCTGCATTTTACACGTGCTGACAGTTATATCGGCGTGATGATCGACGACCTGACAACACGCGGTGTTGTGGAACCTTATCGGATGTTCACGTCACGCGCAGAATTCCGTTTGTCACTACGTGCGGATAATGCAGACCAGCGCCTTACGCCAATTGGACTGGAAATCGGCTGTGTTGGCGGCGAGCGGAGCAGCATGTTTTCAAGCAAGATGGAGAGGCTGTCCGCCGCAAAGTCCCAGCTGACAGAAAAAACCTTTACTCCAAAAGAAGTTCGAGCAGCTGGTATCAATGTCAATCAAGATGGAAACCGCAGGGACGGAATGGCTATTCTGGCGTTCCCGGATGTTCACTTTGGTGATCTTGTTCCCCTGATGCCCGAGATTGAGAGTGTTGAGGTGGAAATCCGTCTACAAGTAGAGCGGGACGCTTTGTACGCAAACTACATTGCCCGGCAACAAAAAGATGTTGAGGCAATGAAACGCGATGAATCATATGAGATTCCACGGGGTTTCGACTATATTGCGATGGAAGGGCTATCTTCTGAAATGAAGCAAAAGCTTTCAAATGCAAAGCCAGAGAACATTGCGCAGGCGGGGCGCGTTGAAGGGGTTACTCCTGCGGCGCTGACGCTGTTGTTGGCTAAGCTTCGTCGCGATCAGAAGGTCCGCAAGGTATGAATGGGACCACTATTGATGATTTGGATGTTTCACGTGAAACATTCGAGCGTCTTACAGCCTATGTGGAGCTTGTGAAGCGGTGGAACCCGAAAATCAACCTTGTTTCACGGAAAAGCTTGGATGACATCTGGGTTCGACACATAAAGGATTCCGTACAAGTCTATAGATGCGCAGGGCCATTCGAAAACTGGGTAGATTTAGGGAGCGGAGGCGGGTTCCCCGGGATGGTATGTGCCATAATGGCCATTGAAGACGCACCAGATGCCCAGTTCATGTTCATAGAAAGCGACCAACGAAAGTCTGCCTTTCTGCGCAATGTAGCACGTGAATGCGGCGCGAAATGCACCGTTATTTCCAAGCGAATCGAAGTGGTTGAACCGTTGAGCGCAGATATCCTTTCTGCGCGGGCCCTCGCCGATCTTCCTACGCTATTGTCCTTTTGCAACAGACATTTGAGCAAAAAGGGGCTGGCGCTGTTGCCGAAAGGCGAAAGGTGGAAAAAAGAGCTGGAAGAGGCGCAGGAAGAATGGAATTTCGACGTTGACCCGATTACAAGTTTAACTGAGCCTCAGGCCGTTATCCTTAAAATCAAAGGAGTATCACGTGGTTGATTTGTCTCGTCCCTCAGGGCCCCGGATTATTGCGGTAGCCAATCAGAAGGGCGGGGTTGGGAAAACCACAACAGCGATCAACCTTGCGGCCGGTCTGGCCGAGGCTGGATGCAAAGTGCTGGTTGTTGATCTTGATCCTCAGGGGAACGCATCCACCGGATTGGGGGTCGAAGATCGGGATTGGACGACGTATGACCTGATTCTGGATGACGCGCCATTAGAGGCGGTCGTTCAGGAAACCGAAATCGAGGGGTTGCTTGTCGTCCCGGCGACGGTTGATCTAAGCTCGGCGGATATTGAATTGATATCCAATGAAAAACGCAGCTATCTGTTGCATGACGCGCTGCGTCAAACCGCAATCGACAAGTTTGACCTGGATTTTGTGCTAATCGACTGCCCGCCTTCGCTAAATCTTCTGACTGTCAACGCTATGGTCGCTGCACATTCTGTCCTGGTGCCGTTGCAGAGTGAGTTCTTTGCGTTGGAAGGATTGTCGCAACTAATGCTGACCATCCGAGAGGTGCGCCAAACCGCGAATCCGGACCTTAGAATCGAAGGTGTTGTGTTGACCATGTATGACAACCGCAACAACTTGTCCCGCCAGGTCGAAAAAGACGCGCGTGACAATCTGGGTGAGATGGTATTTAAAACCAAGATACCCAGAAATGTGCGGGTCAGCGAGGCTCCGTCTTACGCGTTGCCTGTGTTGCAATATGACTCGGGGTCTCTGGGGGCGATGGCTTATCGGCATTTGGCCCGCGAAGTCATGCACAAGAATAAGAAAGTCGCCGCCTAAGCGACAGTGAGGAGGGCACCGTGGCCGCCAAAAAAACAAAACCCAGAGGTTTGGGCCGGGGATTGTCCGCTTTGATGGCGGATGTGACGCAGGATACCGAGGGGCTTATGCCTTCCGAGCCGCGCCGTCCGGATATGAAAGTCCCGATTGAAAAACTGCGCGCAAACCCAAACCAGCCGCGCAGAACCTTTCAGCCAGAGCGATTGGATGAACTTGCGGCCTCGGTCAAGGAAAAGGGCATTATTCAACCGCTGATCGTGCGTGAGGTTCGCGGCGGCGACTATGAAATCGTGGCAGGCGAACGCCGCTGGCGTGCGGCTCAGATGGCGCAGCTGCATGATATCCCGATTATTGTGCGGGATTTTGACGACACCGAAGTTCTGGAAGTCGCCATTATCGAGAATATTCAACGTGCAGACCTGAATGCTGTCGAAGAGGCCGCGGGTTACAAGCAGTTGATGGACCGTTTTGGCCATACACAAGAAAAGCTGGCCGAAGCACTGGGTAAAAGCCGCAGCCATATTGCGAACCTTTTACGTTTGCTGTCATTGCCGATGGACGTTCAGAAGCTTGTTGTTGAAGGAAAACTGTCTGCCGGTCATGCCCGGGCGCTGATCACAGCTGAAGATCCCTCTGAGCTGGCAAAGATCGTCGTCAAGGACGGGCTGAGCGTGCGTGCGACTGAAGCGCTGGTGAAAAAACAACAGCAGGGGGATGCTCCTCAGGCGGCGCCGCGGTCCAGAAACCTAAATGCTGGCAAGGATGCGGATACGCGCGCGTTGGAGAAAGATCTTTCGGCTATTCTGGCGATGAAAGTAGCCATCAACCACAAAGCGGGATCGGAAACGGGGCAGGTCGTGCTGACTTATGAAAATCTCGATCAATTGGATGATCTGTGCGCCAAACTCAGCCGTTAGGGCGGGTCCAGATAAAGATCATCACGCCGCTAAGGACGACAGCCTGAATTATCAGGACATGGCTTGGAAGCGCAAGAACGACAGATAATCCAAAAACGGCGGCAACCGAGAGGGTGGCCGCCTTTTTTGCGGCCGGACGAATCGCGCCTGAGCGTTGCCAATCCAGAATCATCGGTCCGAAGGTTCCATGGCTGACCAGCCATGTGTGTAACCGCGAGGAAGATCGGGCAAAAAAGAACGCGGCCAGCAACAGAAACGGGACTGTTGGAAGTAGGGGCAATACAATGCCGACAACAGCAAGCCCGACGCAGATCAATCCCATTGCGGCCCAGAGGTACTGCATCGTTTATCCCAATAACTCTCGGATGACCGCGTTTAGGACTGCGCGGCCATCTTTTGTGGCGATCAATCGGCCGTTTGACCGGCGTATCATGCCAATTTCTTCTAGGTCACTAAGCCTGTTTTCCGGCAGTGTGAGGTCGGAAAGCGCATTAAAACGATCAACATCTAGTCCTTCGGTAATTCTCATACCCATCATAAGGTATTCGCTGGCCTGATCTCGCGCGACCAGCGATGATCTCTCTTTCTCGCCATTTCCTTGTTCAACTGCGGCAAGCCAGGCGTTGGGAGACAAATAGGTTTCTGTCGCTATCTTCTGGCCGTTCAGCGTAATGCGCCCATGCGCGCCGGGACCAATACCGACGTAATCTCCGTAGCGCCAGTAGATCAGGTTGTGCCGGGATTCCGCCCCTGGTCGTGCATGGTTGGAAACCTCATAGGCGGGCAGGCCGTGGGCTTCGCATATCTCTTGCGTGGCAAGATACATATCGGCGGCGTGGTCGTCCTCGGGTAGTCCACGCAGCTTGCCAACTGCATACCGGTCCCCAAAGGCGGTGCCTTCCTCGATCGTCAATTGATAGAGCGAGAGGTGATCGATAGCCATCGACAGCGCCTCGGTCAGTTCCGCTTGCCAGGAATCCGGGGTTTGATGCTGACGCGCGTAAATCATGTCAAAGCTGACGCGATCAAAGCAGTTGCGGGCGATGTCAAAGGCGGCGCGGGCCTCGGCGACGGTATGGATACGACCCAATCGGCGCAGATCCTCGTCATTGAGGGCCTGAACGCCCATGGATACCCGGTTCACGCCAGCATCGCGATAGGCGGCAAACCGGCCGGCCTCGACCGATCCGGGGTTGGCCTCAAGCGTGACTTCCATGTCATTTGCGGGGCGCCAAAGCTTGCGCGCCTCGTCGATAATGGCTGCCACCGTTTCTGGTGCCATAAGGGACGGCGTGCCGCCGCCAAAGAAGATTGTGTTCAAAACCCGGTCAGGGGTTTTAGATGCCGAGCGGTGCAGTTCAGCTAAGTAAGATCTAAGCCATTGTTTTTGATTAATATTTTTCGAAACATGGCTGTTGAAATCGCAATAGGGGCACTTAGCCTCGCAAAAAGGCCAGTGCACATAGAGGCCGAAACCTCCATGCCGCCAGTCATCCACCGAAACAGCCTTGAACAAAGGCGTTTACGGCGCGTCCGCGATGGCTGATTTTGTGTTTTTCCGCCGGAATCATTTCAGCACAGGTCACATCGTGCCCGTCCGGTTGGAACATCGGGTCATAACCGAAGCCGTTTTCCCCACGGATGGGCCAGACAAGCTGACCGGGCATGACGCCCTCAAACACTTCGTCGTGACCATCGGGCCAGGCCAGAACCAGTGTGCAGCGAAATTGTGCAGTGCGTGGATGGGGCGCTTGCGCGGCCTCGAGCTCATCATGTGCGCGGGTCATCGCCATCAGGAAATCGCGGCCATTGCCGGTTTCTGTCCAGTCGGCTGTGTATACACCGGGCGCGCCGTCCAGCGCGTCAATGGTGATCCCGGAATCGTCCGACAGGGCAGGCAGGCCGGTAGCTTGTGCCGCCGCATGGGCCTTGATCCGGGCGTTACCGACGAACGTATCTTCGGTCTCTTCCGGTTCCGGCAGGTTCATCTCTGCCGCGCCAACAACCTTCACGCCGAAGGCCTCAAGGAGATGGGTCATCTCCTCAAGCTTGCCTTGGTTGTGCGTGGCCACCAGCAGCCTGTCGCCGTCGAACTTGCGGGTCATGCGGTGGCTGCCTTTTGCGCTGCGGCCAGTTCACCGACGCCTTTTTCGGCCAGATCCATCAGTTGATCCATCTGGGCGCGGCTAAAGACTGAGCCTTCGGCGCTCATCTGCACTTCGATCAGCTTGCCTGATCCGGTCATGACAAAGTTTCCGTCGACGCCAGCTTCGCTGTCTTCGGGGTAATCCAAATCCAGCACCGGCTGACCGGCATAGATGCCACAAGAGACCGCTGCTACCGGATCGACCAGCGGGTCAGAAAGCACGTCGCCAGCCTTCATCAGTTTGTTCACCGCCAGACGCAGCGCGACCCAACCACCGGTGATCGAGGCGCAACGGGTGCCGCCATCGGCCTGAATTACATCGCAATCCACCGTGATCTGACGTTCGCCCAGTGCAACCCGATCCACACCGGCGCGCAGGGCGCGACCGATCAGCCGCTGGATTTCCACGGTGCGACCACCTTGCTTGCCCGAGGCCGCCTCGCGCCGCATGCGGGTGTTGGTTGCACGGGGCAGCATGCCGTATTCGGCAGTGACCCAACCCAGGCCCGAGCCTTTGATGAACGGTGGCACGCGATCCTCGATCGTGGCGGTGCACAGAACATGGGTGTCGCCCATTTTGATCAGGCAGGAACCTTCGGCATGTTTGGTAAAGCCCGTCTCGATTGAAATGGCGCGCATTTCGTTTAAATCACGTCCTGAGGGTCGCATGGAAAATCCTTTGTTTGCTGGGTTGGGGATAACGTCCCCGTGCCTTAGGATGCAACCCCGATTGACCTTTCAGATGTCTGCGATTTAATGCCGATCCAGCAGAGGATTGCCGATGAGCAAAGCAAGTAGAGTTCTGGACGAAATGAATGACCGGTCACGTGAAGTGTTCCGGCTGATCGTCGAGAGCTATCTGGACAGTGGTGAGCCGGTCGGAAGTCGCACGCTGACGCGCACGTTGTCGGAAAAGGTCAGCGCGGCGACCGTGCGAAACGTCATGCAGGATCTGGAGTTTCTGGGTCTGCTCGACAGCCCGCATGTCAGTGCGGGGCGGATTCCAACGCAGCAGGGGTTGCGGATGTTTGTCGATGGGTTGCTGGAAGTGGGTGATCTTGGTGTAGACGATCGGCAGAAGCTGGACGAAACATTAGGCTCTAACGCAGGTGATGTGGGCGGGATGCTGGACCGTGTTGGTTCGGCCTTGTCACACGTGACACATGGCGCATCGCTGGTTCTGACCCCAAAGCAAGAGTCTGAGATCAAGCATATTGAGTTCGTCTCGCTGGCCCATGACCGCGCTTTGGTGGTTCTGGTCTTTGCGGATGGGCATGTGGAAAACCGTCTATTTACGCCTCCGCCGGGCCAGACACCCAGTTCGATGCGAGAGGCGGCGAACTTTCTGAATTCCCTGATCGAAGGACGAACGCTCAGCGAAGTACTGCGTCAGATGCAGACCCAGATTACCGCGCGCAGGCAAGAAATTGATATTTTAGCGCGCGAGATGGTCGAAAGCGGCATGGCCGCTTGGGATGGGGATGGGACCGACTCGGCCCGTTTGATCGTGCGCGGGCGGGCGAATCTGCTGGGGGAGCCAGGCGAAGCCGAGGAATTGGACCGAATCCGAACGTTGTTTGACGACCTGGAGCGAAAGCAAGACATTGCTGAATTCCTCGAATTGACCGAAGAAGGCGAGGGTGTGCGCATTTTTATCGGCTCTGAGAACAAACTTTTCTCACTTTCGGGTTCCTCTTTGGTGGTGTCTCCATATATGAACGCTGATCGAAAGATAATTGGTGCGGTTGGGGTCATCGGACCCACTCGTCTGAACTATGGACGGATTGTACCGATCGTGGATTATACGGCGCAACTGGTCGGCAAACTGATTTCCGACCGGAGCTAGAGGGTAAGAGATGGCAGAGCCCAAGAACGAAGAATTTCTGGACGATATCGCAACCGCTGAGGCGGAAGAACTGGCCGAGGAATTTGCCGAGATCAGTGAAGAAGCGCTGGAACTTGATGCGCTGCGTGCTGAGCGGGATGATTTCAAAGACAAGTTCATGCGCGCGCTGGCGGATGCGGAAAACGCCCGCAAGCGAGGTGACCGGGCGCGCCGCGATGCGGAACAATATGGCGGATCGAAGCTGGCCCGCGACATGCTGCCGGTTTACGACAACATGAAACGTGCGCTTGAAGCCGCGACCGATGAGCAGAAAGAAGTGGCAGGACCCCTTCTGGAAGGCGTGGAACTGACCATGCGTGCGCTGAAGGACGTGTTCCAAAAGCATGGGATGGAAGTGATCACGCCCGAAGTTGGCGACCGGTTTGATCCCAACGTGCATGAAGCGATGTTCGAGGCCCCGGTGCCGGGTACCCGTGCAGGTGACATAATACAGGTGTCCGCAGAAGGCTTCATGTTGCATGATCGCCTGCTGCGGCCGGCGCAGGTTGGGGTGTCGTCTACTCCGGCAAGTTAATTGGCTTCGTTGAAGCCAAGCCTTGGGCGAGAGTATTTTTGAAAAGATGAAGGGGCGGTCAGGTTTTGGCCGCCTCTTTTAGTTTGTAGATCAGGTCGAGTGCTTCGCGCGGGGTAAGCTCATCCGGCAGAATATCGTTCAGCATGTCGGTTACCGGAGAAGCTTTGGGCGCTAGTGGTGGCGGAGGTGGGGTGGCCGAAAACAAAGGCAGATCGTCGATCAAGGTCTTTTGCTTCCCCCCCTCACGTTCGGTTTTTTCAAGTTGGTCCAGCACGATACGAGCACGTTCAACGACCGAGGCGGGCAGTCCTGCCAATTGGGCGACCTGGACACCATAGGACCTGTCAGCCGCGCCTTTGTGAACTTCGTGCAGGAAGATCACTTCGCCTTCCCATTCTTTGACAGCAACGGTGGCGTTTTCCACGCCTTCCAGTTTGCCGGCAAGTGCGGTGAGTTCATGGTAGTGGGTTGCGAACAGGGCGCGGCATTTGTTGGAGGCGTGCAGATGTTCCAGCGTGGCCCAGGCGATGGACAGGCCATCATAGGTGGCCGTGCCGCGACCTATTTCATCAAGAATAACGAGAGCGCGGTCATCAGCCTGATTGAGAATAGCGGCGGTTTCGACCATTTCGACCATAAAGGTCGAGCGCCCGCGGGCCAGATCATCCGACGCTCCGACGCGGCTGAACAGTTGACTGACAAGCCCGACATGCGCCTGTTCCGCAGGCACGTAACTGCCCATCTGGGCAAGCAGGGCAATCAGGGCATTCTGGCGTAGGAAGGTCGATTTACCGGCCATGTTGGGACCTGTCAGCAGCCAGATCGTCGCGCCTTTATCAGCACTGAGATCGCAGTCATTGGCGATGAAGGCGTCGCCGTTTTGCTGGCGCAATGCCTGTTCGACCACCGGGTGTCTTCCGCCATGAACATCGAACGCGCGCGAGGCATCAACCTGCGGGCGACACCAGTTTTCACCACGCGCCAGATCGGCCAGAGCAGTGGTCAGATCCAGTTCAGCCAAACCGCGCGCGGCTTGGTTGAGGCGTGCGGCTTTATCCAAAATTTCGCCAGAAAGCGTTGCATAGAGCCGTTTTTCGATCTCAAGCGCCAAGTTTCCGGCGTTTAGAATGCGGGTCTCGATCTCGGACAGCTCCACTGTCGTGAACCGGACTTGGTTGGCGGTTGTTTGGCGGTGGATATAGGTCTCAGAAAATGGAGGATTCAGCATTTTCTCGGCATGGGTGGCCGTTGTTTCGATGAAGTAGCCCAGCACATTGTTATGCTTGATCTTCAGTGACGTGATGCCGGTGTGTTCTGCATATTTCTGCTGAAACCCGGCAATGACGGAACGACCTTCGTCGCGTAGGGTGCGGGCTTCGTCCAGTTCGGCATCATAACCCGGGGCGATGAACCCGCCGTCCCGGGCCAGCAACGGGGGTTCGGCCACAAGCGCTTGGTCAAGCAGGTACAGCAGGTCGTCAAATCCGACCAGATTTTGCAGGGCGGTGGCCAGAAGAACCGGCAGGTCTTGACCCGCGCAGAGTTCGGCGATTGCGGCGGCCTGTGTCAGACCGTTGCGAATGGCGGTCAGATCCCGCGGGCCACCCCGATCCAGTGACAGGCGGGACAGCGCCCGGTCTAGATCCGGGGTTTTGCGCAAAGCCTCGCGCAGGTCTGATGTGATCATGCTGTCTTCGGCCGCAAAAGTTACGGCATCCAGCCGCCCATGGATGACGTCCAGATTGCGGGATGGGCTGGAAAGCCGTTGATCCAAAAGCCTTGCGCCACCCGGTGTGACAGTGCGATCCATCACAGATAGCAACGAACCAGCGCGGCCACCGGACAGGGATCGGGTCAGTTCCAGATTGCGCCGTGTGGCAGCGTCGATCTGAACGACTCGGTCCTCAGATTCTTTCAATGGGGTTTGCAGAAGCGGCAGTTTGCCTTTTTGCGTGATTTCCAGATAGTCGATCAGCGCACCCATGGCCGAGATTTCGGCGCGGCCAAAACTGCCGAACGCGTCCAGTGCGCTCACGTGAAACAGCCCGCAGATGCGCTTTTCCGCCGCAGTGCTGTCGAAGCTGGCACGCCCGATCGGAGTCAGCGAGATACCGAGATCCATAACGGGTTCGTTCAGTTTGTCCTGCACACCATCGGCCACGATCAACTCGGATGGTGCCAACCGGGCCAGTTCGGGACTGAGGTGCACTGAGGTCAAAGGCATCACGTGAAACGCGCCAGTTGAGATATCGGCCCAAGCCAGCGCGGCCTCATCGCGAACCTCGGCATAGGCGGCCAAGAAGTTGTGGCGGCGAGCCTCAAGCAGGGCATCTTCGGTCAACGTGCCAGGCGTAACAAGGCGCACAACATCGCGCTTTACGACCGATTTAGAGCCTCTTTTCTTTGCTTCAGCCGGGCTTTCCATCTGTTCGCAGACAGCCACGCGAAACCCTTTCCGGATCAGCGTCAGCAGATACCCCTCGGCCGCATGGACGGGCACGCCGCACATCGGAATGTCGGTGTCGTTATGCTTTCCGCGCTTGGTTAAGGCGATGTCCAGCGCTTCGGCGGCGTTGACGGCGTCCTGAAAGAACATCTCGTAAAAGTCGCCCATGCGGTAAAACAGCAAGGCATCGGCATGCGCCTCTTTGATTTCGAGATATTGCGCCATCATCGGCGTGACTGTGGACAAGGCTGACCCCTTTTGGCGTATTCCGGTCGCGACCTTACAAATCCACCCATCTCGGCGAAAGGTGAAAAGTATTCTCGTTGAGGCGCGCGCCTGCCTGCGCTATGAGGCAAAAGTCCCGCAGATGTAAAGAAACGACCCATCACATGCCCAAAGCGAAGATCACCAAAGAAGAGGCGCTGGCCTTTCACCTCGACCCGACACCCGGCAAGTGGGAGGTTCAGGCCACCGTTCCCATGACGACGCAACGCGATCTGTCGCTGGCCTACAGCCCTGGTGTGGCGGTTCCGTGCGAAGCTATTGCCGAAAACCCAGAGACTGCTTACGACTACACCAACAAGGGCAATCTGGTTGCGGTGATCTCGAACGGCACGGCGGTTCTGGGCCTTGGAAATCTGGGTGCGCTGGGTTCGAAGCCGGTGATGGAGGGCAAATCAGTCCTGTTCAAACGGTTCGCTGATGTGAACTCGATCGATATTGAACTTGATACCGAAGATCCTGACGAATTCTGCCGCGCCGTGCGCCTGATGGGACCGACCTTTGGCGGTATCAACCTGGAAGACATCAAGGCGCCCGAGTGTTTCATCATCGAACAGCGCCTGAAGGAAGAGATGGATATCCCCGTCTTCCATGATGACCAACACGGGACGGCTGTGATCTGTGCGGCGGGTCTGCTGAACGCGCTGCGTATCTCGGGCAAAAAGATCGAAGACGTGAAAATCGTCCTGAATGGCGCGGGTGCTGCGGGTATCGCCTGTATTGAGCTGCTCAAGTCGATGGGCGCAAAACACGAGAACTGCATCGTCTGCGACACCAAGGGCGTTATCTACCAAGGCCGGACCGAGGGCATGAACCAGTGGAAATCGGCCCACGCGATCACCACCGAGCTGCGCACATTGGAAGAGGCCATGAAGGGCGCGGACGTATTCCTTGGTGTGTCGGTAAAGGGTGCCGTGACGCAGGATATGGTCGCCAGCATGGCGGACAATCCGGTGATTTTCGCGATGGCGAACCCAGATCCTGAGATTACGCCGGAAGAGGCGCATGAGGTTCGTGTTGATGCCATCGTCGCCACCGGGCGCAGTGATTACCCGAACCAGGTGAACAACGTTTTGGGTTTCCCCTACCTGTTCCGCGGCGCGCTGGATATCCACGCCCGCGCCATCAATGACGAGATGAAGATCGCCTGTGCCCATGCGCTGGCCAACCTGGCGCGCGAGGATGTGCCGGATGAGGTCGCCATGGCCTATGGCAAATCGCTGACTTTTGGCCGGGATTACATTATCCCGACGCCGTTTGACCCGCGCCTGATCCACCGTATCCCACCTGCAGTGGCAAGGGCCGGGATGGACACCGGAGCAGCCCGCCGTCCGATCATTGATATGGACGCGTATGAGCTGAGCCTGAAATCCCGCATGGACCCGACCGCCAGCATCCTGCGCGGCCTAAACGCCCGCGCACGTCAGGCGCAAAGCCGAATGATTTTTGCCGAAGGCGACGATCCACGCGTCTTGCGCGCGGCGGTGATGTATCAGCGATCCGGCTTTGGCAAGGCTCTGGTTGTTGGTCGTCCAGACGATGTGAAAGAAAAGCTGGAAGCCGCCGGTCTGGAGGACGCAGTGCGCGAGCTGGAGGTGGTTAACGCCTCCACAACCACGCATCTCGAAGCGTATAAAGATTTCCTGTACAAACGGCTGCAGCGCAGTGGCTTTGATCGCAAGGATATCCATCGTTTGGCCGCGCGGGATCGCCATGTGTTCTCTTGCCTGATGTTGGCGCATGGCCACGCCGATGGCATGGTCACCGGCGCAACGCGGAAATCGGCACATGTGCTGGAACGCATCAATCATGTGTTTGACGCTGATGCCGAACATGGGGCCGTTGGTGTGACGGCGCTGTTGCACAAGGGTAAGATCGTTCTGATTGGTGACACGCTGGTCCATGAATGGCCGAATGAGCATGACCTGGCCAATATCGCCGAACGCTCGGCCTCGGTCGCGCGGCATTTGGGGCTGGACCCACGCGTCGCCTTTGTCAGCTTTTCCACCTTCGGCTATCCGGTATCTGAACGGGCTGAGAAAATGCACGTTGCGCCCGAGATTCTGGATAAGCGCGGCGTCGATTTCGAATATGATGGCGAGATGACCGTGGATGTGGCCCTGAACGTGGAACAGCAAGAGGCTTATCCCTTCTCGCGTCTGACGGGCCCGGCCAACATCTTGATTGTGCCCGCACGGCATTCGGCCTCGATCTCGACCAAGCTGATGCAAGAGATGGGTGGCGCGAACGTCATTGGCCCGATCCTGACCGGTGTCGATAAGCCGATTCAGATCTGTTCGACTGGCTCGACAGCAAATGACATTCTGAACATGGCCATTCTGGCCTCTTGCGATATTGGATAAACCGTGACGATCTGGAACCTAGGCTCGATCAATGCGGACATGGTCTATGCCCTGCCGCATCTGCCCACTGCCGGTGAAACCCTGGCCGCTTCGAACCTGGAGCGGTTTCTGGGTGGCAAAGGGGCCAACATGTCCGTTGCAGCGGCGCGTGCCGGATCGCGTGTGGCGCATATCGGCGGCGTGGGATCTGACGGGCGCTGGGCGCGGGACCGCATGACTGAATACGGCGTCGACACCCGGTTCATCGCCGAGGTCGACGTGCCCACAGGTCACGCGATAATTGCGGTGGACAAGCAGGGTGAGAACCAGATCATTCTGTATCCCGGCGCGAACCATGCCATCGCGCAGGATCAGCTGGGACAGGCCTTATCGCAGGCTGTTCCCGGCGATCTGCTGGTCACGCAGAACGAGACCAACGCCCAGGTCGAGGCCGCCCGCATGGGCCGTGATCTGGGACTGACCGTCTGCTATGCCGCCGCGCCGTTTCAGGCTGATGCCGTGCAGGCGGTGCTGCCCTATCTGGACTTCCTGATCCTGAATGAGGTCGAAGCAGAACAGCTGCGTGAAAGTACGGGGCAATCCGTAGCTGAATTGCCCGTCAAGCATGTTCTGGTCACGTTGGGGTCTAAGGGCGCGCGCTATCTACCCAAAGATGGCGACGTGCTTGAGATTTCGGCACACAAGGTGAAAGCCGTGGACACGACCGGCGCAGGGGATACCTTCACCGGTTACGTTCTGGCCGGAATGGACCGCGGGTTACCGATGCCGCAGGCGATTGCACAAGCAAATCGTGCCGCGGCCCTGATGGTCACGCGGCACGGCACGGCGGATGTTATTCCCGACCTCAAAGAGGTGCTTGAGGCCCGGTTCGGTTAGGATCCGGCGAAGGGCGCGTTGCCGCCCCACAGTTGTTTGACCCGGGCGTCCCGACCGCAGGCTTTGCGGTAGGCTTTGTATGCGTTTTTCTGGCGTTTCGGACCAAAGCGGGTGAACACCAGCTTGTCGCCCTTGTAGTAATCCTGATGGTAGGCTTCGGCTGGGTAAAAGGCGCCCGCGTTCAAGATGGGCGTGACTACGGTTTGACCCAGCGCTTGCTGCGCATTGGCTTTGGCTTTCTGCGCCAACGACTTTTCACCTGTGTTAGAGACAAAAACAGCAGTGCGATAGCTGTTGCCGCGATCACAGAATTGGCCACCCGCGTCGGTTGGGTCAACGGAACGGAAAAACATGCTCAGCAGCGTTTCACGGGAAACCCGCGCAGGGTCGAAGGTGATCTGAACAGCCTCGTAATGTCCGGTGCCACCTTTCGTCACTTGGTCATAAGTCGGATTGGCTGTCTTACCGCCGGTAAAGCCGGATACGGCGCCAATCACGCCGGGAACCGATTCAAAATCGGATTCAACGCACCAAAAACACCCTCCGGCGACGGTCAGGGTTTCGGTGCCGGCAGCTGGTGCGGGCAGGGCGCGCAACATCGCAGCCAGTGTGATCAGGACAAACAGAAGCGACGGTTTAACGAAATCGAGGTATGCGGTCCGGGTCATGGCAGATCTCCTTCTGAGATCAGGCTGCCCCGACTTTTCTGCTGTTGCAATCCGCTGACATGGTTTGTAACGCGCTGGTGAGACGAGTTTATCGGCGCTTACCCCAGCAGTTGCCCCAGCTTCATCGCCACACCCATATTGCCCGAGATCTTGAGCTTGCCCAATGCTACGCCGGTCATTGGGTTCAGCTTGCCGGTCAGCAGTTTGGCCAGGTTTTCCTGTGAAATTCGTATTGTACAGTCTGCATCCTGATCTTGCGTCGTCGCTTGATTGTCGATCAGCACGATCACCCCGTCATCACCGCAATCGAACTTAAGAGAGCCGTCAAATGACTTGCCATTCAGGCCTTTTTGAATTCCGTCAGCGATGTCCTGAAGCATGGTGTACCCTTTCCTGTTGACCTTTGCGTAAAGACAAACAGGCAAAGCAGGCAAGGGTGACGCTACTGGAACTAACAGGCCAACGAAGACAACGAAAAACCCGGCATCCTTTCGGGCACCGGGTTCGTCGTTGCAGCGATGGCAAGAATTACTTGGACAGACGCTTCTCGCGCGAGGCCAGCAGTTTCAGACGCAACGCGTTCAACTGGATGAAGCCAGCCGCGTCTTTCTGATCATACGCGCCAGCATCGTCTTCAAAGGTTACATGCTCTTCAGAATAGAGCGAATGATCCGACCAGCGGCCAACCGTCGAGGCCAGACCTTTGTACAGTTTCACGCGCACGGTTCCGGTGACGTGTTCCTGCGACTTGTCGATTGCAGCCTGCAACATCTCACGCTCAGGCGAGTACCAGAAGCCATTATAGATCAGCTCCGCATATTGCGGCATCAACTGGTCCTTCAGGTGCATTGCGCCACGGTCCATGGTGATGGATTCGATACCACGATGTGCTTCCAGCAGGACGGTGCCGCCGGGCGTTTCGTAGATGCCACGCGACTTCATGCCCACAAACCGGCCTTCGACCAGGTCAAGACGCCCAATGCCGTGCTTGCTGCCGTATTCGTTCAGCTTGGTCAGGATGGTCGCGGGGCTCATCGCCTCGCCATTTATGCTGACCGCGTCGCCTTTTTCAAAGCCGATCTCGATGAATTCCGGCTCGTTTGGCGCATCCTCGGGGTGGACGGTGCGCTGATAGACGTAATCGGGCGCCATATCGGCGGGGTCTTCCAGAACCTTACCCTCGGACGAAGTGTGCAGCAGGTTGGCATCGACCGAGAAGGGCGCCTCGCCACGTTTGTCCTTGGCAATCGGGATCTGGTTCGCTTCGGCGAATTCCAACAGCTTGGTCCGGCTGGTCAGGTCCCACTCACGCCAAGGCGCGATCACCTTGATGTCGGGGTTCAGCGCATAGGCCGCCAGTTCAAAGCGCACCTGATCGTTGCCCTTGCCTGTCGCGCCGTGGGCGACGGCATCGGCACCGGTTGCCTCGGCAATCTCAACCAGACGTTTCGAGATTAGCGGACGCGCGATTGAGGTGCCCAGCAGGTAAAGACCTTCGTATTGCGCATTGGCGCGGAACATCGGGAAGACAAAGTCGCGGACAAACTCTTCGCGAATGTCTTCGATATAGATGTTTTCGGGCTTGATCCCCAGCAGCTCAGCCTTTTGGCGGGCGGGTTCCAGTTCCTCACCTTGACCCAGATCGGCGGTGAAGGTCACAACCTCACAGCCATACTCGGTCTGCAGCCATTTCAGAATGATCGAGGTATCAAGGCCACCGGAATAGGCCAGAACAACTTTCTTGGGCGCGGACATCTGACTTCCCTTTATGCGTAGAACGACTGGCCCCTAGCGGGTTTTGGACGCGGGGGCAAGCTGTGTGGATTGACGCAGGCCCGGAATTGGGGTGAAACGGTCGGATAGAGAACAAGGATTGGTTGAGAGGGCGGTTTTCGTGCTGGGACTAGAGATTTTGGTGCATTCGGTGAAAATGGTTCTAAGGAACCTTAAACAAGCGCTGCAGATTTCAGTTGTGCCTGCGCTCATCGGTGGGCTTCTGGTCATCGGATTGTTTTTTCTGTTCGGCATCCCTTTTGAAGAATTCGACAGTGAAACGAACGGCTTCCCTGAAGGCGTAACAGCGGCTTCCTTCGCGGGGTTTCTGTTGTGTTTAGTGGTGGTTATCTTTGGGGTTATGCTCTGGATTGTCGTGTCGTGGCACCGGTTTGTTCTGCTTGAAGAATACCCGACCGGGTTGGTTCCACCTTTCCGGTTCGACCGAGTTCTCGCCTATTTCGGGCGTCTACTCATGCTTTGCCTCATAGCTTTTGTAATCATGATACCGGCGGTGCTGATCATGGGTATGATGGCGCAAGCTTCAGCAGCGTTGGGAATTTTGGTTTGGCTGGCTTTGATAGTCTTTCTCACCATCGGGTTTTATCGGGCCTCGCCTATTTTACCCGGGGCAGCCATCGGAAAACCGATAAAGCTGTCGGAGGCCTGGCAGGCAACTTCGGGTGCCAACGGTGCAATTGTGCTTCTGGTCATTTTATCCATTCTCCTCCAGTTGTTGCTTCAACTGCTGGCGTCGCTGTTGCTCTTTGTCCCGGTAGTCGGCGTCCTGATCGTGTTGTTTGCCAGCATGCTGGTTGTCCCATTGATCAATGTCAGCATCCTGACCACGATCTACGGCGTCTTTATCGAAAGACGCCAGCTCTCGTGAGCCGTACACTTATGTATTCCTTGCCCTTTTGGTCGGGATAGGCCACTGAACGGGTCATGAGTGATTTCGTGACCCGCGCCCGCGCTGCCGAACAGGCGATGCGCTCTGTGTTTCCGGCAACGCCGTTGCAGCGGAACGCCCATCTGTCAGACCGCTACGGGGCCGATATCTGGCTAAAGCGCGAGGATCTCAGTCCGGTACGATCGTACAAAATTCGCGGTGCGTTCAATGCCATGCGCAAGCAGCAGGGGCAGGACCTGTTCGTCTGCGCCAGCGCAGGTAATCACGCCCAGGGCGTGGCCTTCATGTGTAAGCATCTGGGCGTGAAGGGCGTTATCTTCATGCCGGTGACGACGCCTCAGCAGAAAATCCAGAAAACACGGATTTTTGGCGGCGACAATATCGAGATCCACCTGACCGGAGACTATTTTGACGATACTCTGTCTGCGGCGCAGGACTGGTGTGCCCAGCAAGGTGGATATTTCCTGTCGCCGTTCGACGATGAAGATGTGATCGAAGGGCAGGCTTCACTGGCGGTCGAGATCGAGGAACAGCTGGGCCGCGTGCCCGACCACGTTGTTTTACCGGTCGGCGGGGGCGGCATGTCGTCCGGCGTCGCCACGTGGTTCGGGGATCGCACCCATTGTCTATTCGTGGAGCCGGCGGGTGGGGCTTGTCTGCGCGCGGCTTTGGCGGCGGGGCATCCGGTGGCTTTGGACCATGTGGATACGTTTGTCGACGGTGCGGCCGTGGGTCGGATCGGTGAAAAGCCATTTGAGCTGTTGAAATCCCGCCATTTGTCCGACGTTTTGGTTCTGTCCGAAGATCGCATTTGTACCACCATGATCGAAATGCTGAACGTCGAGGGCATCGTACTGGAACCTGCAGGTGCTCTGGCGGTCGAAGCCGTCGGCGACGTGCAAAGCTTCATTCGCGGTAAGACCGTGGTGTGCGTCACCTCGGGCGGCAATTTCGATTTCGAGCGCTTGCCCGAGGTTAAGGAACGGGCGCAGAGGTATTCGGGCGTCAAAAAATACTTCATCCTCCGCCTGCCACAACGTCCAGGCGCGTTGAAGGAATTTCTGGGCATTCTAGGTCCTGAGGACGATATTGCCCGCTTTGAGTACATGAAAAAATCGGCCCGCAATTTCGGATCTGTCCTGATCGGGATCGAAACGCGAAAGCCTGAGAATTTTGTGCGCCTGTTCGCGCATCTTGATGATGCGGGCTTTACCTATACCGACATTACCGAAGACGAAACGCTGGCGCAGTTCGTGATCTGACGGGCGCAAACGCCACGGCGGCTGGATCACGGGCCGGATTGTGGTGTCGTCGTTCGCTTGGCAGCGTGGGTGCAGGTCAACAGAATGGGAACGCTTCTGTCCAAATTCCCTCTAGAGACAACTCCGGTTGCCGGATAGTGTGCAGCCACCAACACCCTCAGATAGCTTGATCAAAATGACATACGTACAAGATGCCGAACACAACATTTGGGTTCGCAACGATTCCGCAGACATCCTCTATTCGGATGGTGTCGCGAAGGAGGATAGACTCTTTAATGGTGTATCAAGCTGTAAGGACCGATCCGTAAATTCATCCGAGATCGACGCATTGATCACGGATTGGGCTTCCGAATACCATTTCTCGGCCAAGCGCCACTTTGTTCTGAAAGGCTTGGACTTCAAGAAAAACCAGTCGGTACTGGAACTAGGTTGCGGTTGTGGTGCCATTTCCAGGTATCTGGCAGAGCAGGGCGTGGATCTAACATCCGTCGAAGGAACGGTCTCGCGTGCACGAACCGCATCAAAACGATGCGAAGACCTGCCGAACGCCGAGTTTTATGTCGACAATTTCACCAAGTTTCAGTCCGACAAAAAATTCGATTGGGTCCTCTTTATTGGCGTGCTGGAGTATGCGCCGTTGTTTGGTGACCAGAATGACCCGTTCGGTTCTTATTTGGAAGTGGCCAAGCGGCACCTAAAGCCCGGCGGTAAAATGGTCATCGCGATCGAGAACAAGCTTGGTTTGAAGTACTGGAACGGGGCGTCAGAAGATCACGTGGGAAGCCCTTACTACGGAATCCACGATTTGTATGATGGGGGCTCAGCTGAAACATTCAGTAAGCGGGAAATAGCGAACCTACTGTCTGACAAAGGTTTTGAACATCAAGAATTCCAATACGCTTTTCCAGATTACAAAGTTTGTGAGACTTTGCTTACCGAGGCCGGCCTTATTGCTCCTGGCTTCAATTCCTCTGATCTGCTTCTGGGCACCCGCTCACGCGACTACAGCCGAAAGTGGGAGCCAGCATTCACAGACGGTCTTGCCATCTCTACTCTGAACAAGGCCGGGCTTCTTGGTGAGTTCGCCAACTCGTTTCTGATCGTTGCAAGCTCTCGGAAATTCAAACACGCCACGAAACTTGCGTTCACGCATAACATCGGAAAACGGCACCTGGCATTTACCTGCGAGACCGCATTTGTGCCCCGCAGAGGTCAGATATCCGTTCAAAAAACGACAGCAATCTCAGAGCCGGACAGGAGAATTGACGTCGGCCCCTACACCATTTGTCACGACACCTCTTCCGCGCCATACGTTTCAGGCGTCAGTGAGGGTGGCCAGATTATCCGCCAGATGCACCGAACCCCACGTCCCGTCCGTCTTTGGCGGAGTTTTGTGCCTTGGGCAGAGCATCTGAAAGCCCAGTGCACGCAAGCAGCGGACAGCAACTCAAGTGAAGACTGGTCCATCGACGGTTCTTATGTCGACGCTACACCATTCAATTTCATCAGAACCCCCAGCGGGCTAAAGCAAATTGATGTCGAATGGCGGGCAGAACAAGACGTTCCATTGGGGTGGGTGATCGCGCGCGGTGTCAGGCAGGTCATGATGCATGGATCGCCCAAGATTTCATACAATCAAGCAAGAATTTTTGGCACCGCAAGAATGGTTTTGGAAGGCATTGGTTTGACGCTGACGAATGATGAATATGATCGTTTCACACAGCTTGAGCGTTCTTTCATGCGTGCCGTCAAATCTGCCCCGGCAAAAAAAAAAAGATCCTCAACATCGCGCAGAACTGACCCAGTCCTGATTGCTGTAAAATCACCCTATCAAGAAGGCAAGCAGCACAGTTGGGGGGAAAAAATATATGCACACAGCCTTGCTGACGCATTTTCTGACATTGGTCTTCCTGCGCGGGTAGATGATCACAACGAGTGGTCATCAAAATCTGACGCCGACGAAGCGGCCGTTTTGATTCGCGGTAAGTTGAAGTATCCGTATGAAGCAAAACAGGGCTCTGCCAGTTGGCTAATCAGCGAGATGATTCAGGGCGAGGTTTCAAAAGAGGCCGACAATCATACAGCCAACTTATTTGCATCGCGTCTCTTTTTCGAGGGAATCAATACTCGACCTCAGGATTCCGTTCTTTTTCAGGCAACGGATCATCGTATTTTCTACCCGGGCGAGCGTGACTATGATGGTCCTACGCTGTTTGTCGGAAACAATTACCGAAGATGGGAAGTTCGGCCGGTCATTCAAAAAGCATTGACCGAGGAATTGCCTGTCGATGTTTATGGAGACAGGTGGGATAGGAAATTAAACGCGGATCGCCTTCGTGCTGCAAGCGTTCCGAACCTCCAGCTGGGTCAACTATATCGATCTGCGGGCGTCGTTCTGAACGATCACCGCCCCCCGATGCGTGAGAATGGTTTGATTTCCAACCGGGTGTTCGATGTGCTTGCCTGCGCAGTCCCGCTGATTTCAGATAGAATAAAAGGCCTGCCTGATGGGTTCGAGGAATTTATTTATATATTTGATGATGATTTACCGCTGGCGGACTTAATCACACAGGCAAAAACGGAATCGGCTGCGAAACGCCGCAAGCGCGCAGACTTCGCGCACTACGTTGTGCAGGAGTACAGTTTTCTGGCGGCGGCAAAAACTATCGCTGCCAGCTTAGGGTTGTCGCAGAAGGCCTGATTAGAACTGACATGCATTGTTTGAAAGCCTTCAGATGGGTTTCTTCCTTTGTTCGACACTGATCAGAGTGTTGATATCCGGCAGAAAATGAACAGTCGCGCGCAGGAATGAACGCCACGGTTCGCGCCAACTAGGACACACATGCAGAGAACTGCGGTATGAGGGACGGCGTGGAGTTGTGCCGACAGGGCGCGCTGCGGATCCTGAAAAAGATGGGCGTTGGGTTTTTCACTCAGGATTGAGGATTGGAATTCAAATTCAAGAAACCCCGTTCTTTGGACGGGTTTGCCTTGAAAATCTTGCGCCAGAGGGTCCCGAAAATAGCCTTGGCCGTTAAAGGTCACCCAGCCCAGTCTTGAATTCACTGGCAGAGCGTTCGAATACACTGAGGATATTGGCAAAGTCGACCACCTGGCTGTTCCCTTGCGCCGATTGTCGTTCCCCATCCTGACACAGCTTGGCCAAAGCCTCGAACCCAAGGCTCAGTGCGCTGCCTTTTACGAAATGCAGGTTTTGTTCAAACTCTGTGCGGGCGGTGTCGTTCCGCAGCCGGGTAAGGGCTTCGTTCACCTCATCAAGAAAGATGTACACCACCTCATCAAATTCGCTGGCACCAACCTCGTCCCTTAGTTGCTGGACCCTGGACCAGTTGATCATGCCATCCTCGCTATTTCTGCCAGGGGATTGGTACCGCAGAACCGGTAAAGAGCAGGTTAAGCGGAATGAACTTCGGCTTTCACCCATTGTTAAACTGCGGCGCGATAGGGTCTTCCTATTCTGATAAGCGCCGCTGGGCAGAGGGTTAAGGTGACAAGGGTCAGTCAGGCAGACAGTGGATCAGATCTGGATTTTGGTGTGATCCAAAAGGTGCTTGTCGTCGATGACAGCCGCCTACAGCGTCGTATTCTGGTCGCATCGCTCAAGAAATGGGGCTTTGACGTGCTTGAGGCCGATAGTGGCGATGTTGCGATTGAAATGTGCGCAGCGGACCCGCCGGATCTTGTCCTCAGCGATTGGGTGATGCCGGGGATGAGCGGGCTGGATTTCTGCAAGGCGTTCCGCGCCTTGGACAACAGGCAATACAGCTATTTCATCCTGCTGACGTCCAAAAGCGAAAAGCAAGAGGTGGCGCGCGGTCTGGATGCCGGTGCAGATGATTTTCTGATCAAACCGCTTGAGGCGGATGAACTGCGGGCGCGTATATCAGCCGGTGGGCGTATTCTGGATATGCAGCGCGAGCTGTCTAAAAAAAACCAGATGATCGAATCCGCGCTTGAGGGGCTGCGCGTCGCCCATGACGCGATCGACAAGGACCTGATCCAAGCACGCAAGATACAGGAATCGCTGGTACCCGAACTGACGCGCGATTTCGGTAAGTCCCGAGTCAGCATGCTGCTGAAACCTTGCGGTCATATCGGCGGCGATCTGGTGGGGATGTTCTCTCCGGGTGTGAACAGGCTTGGTTTTTACAGTATCGATGTGTCCGGGCATGGCATCACATCTGCGATGATGACCGCGCGTTTGGGGGGCTATCTGTCCAGCAATCATTTTGATCAGAACGTGGCGATGGCGCGGCGTTTCGACAAGTTTTATGCTCTGCTGCCGCCGGAAGAAGTTGCCGAAACCCTGAACTCGCGGCTGATGGCGGATACGGGAATCGAAGAGTATTTCACAATGGTCTATGCCATCGTAGACCTGCGCAATGGGCATGTGAAAATGGTGCAGGCCGGGCACCCTCATCCGCTGTTGCTATGTCAGGACGGCAGAACTGAATTTCTGGGCGAGGGCGGGTTGCCTATCGGTTTGCTGCCGGACGTCACCTTTCAGCGGACCGAATTCTACATGCAACCCGGCGACCGGCTACTGCTTTATTCCGATGGGTTCACAGAATGCAGTCTCGCGGACGGTGGCCTGCTGGACGAGGATGGTTTACGACAGATGGCGCTGGATTGCGGGCCCGATCGAAACGGAACGGAGTTCCTTGACGATATGTTCTGGCGGCTGACACAGGCGATGGCACCTGGCCGGTGTATGGATGATGATGTTTCGGCTGTTTTCCTTGAATACAACGGTCACTAAAGCCGCTTTTCATGCAGCGCGGCAAAGTGACGATCTCCGTCATTGCCCAGCAATTGGACCGCATCGGCGGTGTCCATCCATATGGCTTCATGGAACGGCTCAGACGGTGGACCCATGCGCTGGATAGGACGCGCGCGATAGATATGGCACAGCTTTTCGGCCCACAAATCGTATTCGGGCATATAAGTGAACCGACGAAAAGCGCCGATGCGGCGGGGCGACGCGATCAACCAGCCGGTTTCTTCGAACACTTCTCGGTGCAGGGCTGTGATGGGTGATTCGCCCGGATCAATTCCGCCGCCGGGCAATTGCAGATCGGGCCCGGGTTCTATCTGACAGGTCAGCAAAAGGCTTCGACCTCGGGGCAGCAATGCATAAACACCCACCCGGCGTGTATATGTTCGCCCAGCTTGAGGGGTTTCACCAAACCGTCTGATCATGTATGGCCCCTTAAAACCCGAATAGTTCGACCTATATGCTGGCGGTATGCCAACCTGTGGCGTGTAAGGAAACCCCATGTCTCTTGGAACAAAAATCGCGTGGGACGATACCGTCCTGCCCTTTCAACTCGATGTATCGGATATCCGCGGCCGTGTGGCCCGTCTGGATGGTGTGCTTGATGGCATCCTGAGCCAGCATGACTATCCAGAAAAGGTCGAGGCGCTGGTGGCCGAGATGGCCCTGCTGACCGCATTGATCGGCCAGACTGTTGCGCTGCGCTGGAAGCTGTCTCTGCAGGTTCAATCCAAAGGTCCGGTGCGCATGATTGCGACCGATTACTATGCCCCGAAGACCGAGGGCGAGCCGGCCCGTATTCGGGCCTATGCCAGCTTTGACCGTGATCGCCTGACCGATGGTGCGCCGTTCGATCAGGTGGGCGAGGGGTATTTTGCCATCATGATTGATCAGGGTGAGGGAACACAACCTTATCAAGGCATCACACCCCTGGACGGTGGATCGCTTAGCGCTTGTGCCGAGGCATATTTCGCCCAGTCGGAACAGTTACCGACGCGGTTTTCGCTGAGCTTTGGCAAATCGACCGAGCCGGGCGTTGGCGAACATTGGCGTGCAGGTGGAGTCATGTTGCAGCACATGCCCAAAGCCTCGCCTTTTGTGGCCTCCGGTGAGGGCGAAGGGAACATCCTGACGGCGGATGACCTTGTCGATGGTGAAGAAGGTGAAAACTGGGGCCGCGTCAACATCCTGCTGGATACGGTCGACGATTTGGAACTGATCGGTCCGTCGATTGCACCCACGGATCTGTTGGTCCGGCTGTTTCACGAGGAACAGCCGCGGGTATACGATGCACAGTCGGTGCAATTCGGGTGCACATGTTCCGAAGATCGTGTGCGGCAAAGTCTGTCGATTTATTCGGCCAAGGACATCGAGAAGATGACCACGCCCGAGGGTGACGTGACCGCCGATTGCCAGTTCTGTGGTGCGCATTACGTGCTTGATCCTTCCACGGTTGGTTTTGATGCGGACAACGCCTGATCCAACTGATCAGCTTCGGGCGGCCTTGCGCCGCCCCGGCGAAGGTTCAAGCGATTTCGACCTGAACCCTGAATTTGTTCTTCCCGAAGGCCGCAAACTCCGCCCTGCCGGAGTTTTGGTCCCGATTTCGCTGGTAGGTGGTGTGCCCCGCCTGATCCTTACAAAACGATCTTCGGCTCTTAAACATCACCCCGGTCAGATTGCTTTTCCGGGCGGCAAACAGGACAAAGGCGATGCGGATGTAACCGCTACCGCTTTGCGCGAAGCCCAGGAAGAAATCGGCCTGCCACAGGAGTTGCCGGAAATTCTTGGCCACTTGCCGACGCATGAAACGGTGACGTCTTTCACCGTAACGCCTGTAGTTGCAGTCTTGCGGGAAACTTTTCAATCCGTGCCTGAGCCGGGCGAAGTGGCCGAGGTGTTTTCAGTTCCACTTGCACATGTGCTCAACCCTGCGAATTATATCGTTGAATCGCGCCGCTGGCGGGGACAAAGGCGGTATTACTTCACGGTACCATTCGGCCCTTATTACATCTGGGGCGCAACAGCCCGAATTCTGCGGGGATTGGCATCACGGATCAACGAATGACGCAAATTTCAGAAGACTGGGTGACGGAACCTGCAACGCAACGGGTTTGTGCTGCCCTGACCGATGCCGGATACCAAGCCTTGTTTGTGGGTGGATGTGTGCGCAACGCGCTGTTAGGCGCTCCGGTATCGGATATCGACATCGCCACAAATGCGCGGCCCGACACAGTGGTAGAGCTGGCGCAGAAAGCAGGGCTTAAGGCCATACCCACAGGGATTGATCACGGCACAATCACCGTGGTTAGTCAGGGTATCCCGCATGAGATCACTACCTTTCGCCGTGATGTTGAAACGGATGGCCGTCGCGCCGTCGTCGCCTTTTCGGACAAGGTCGAAGAGGATGCCGCACGTCGCGATTTCACGATGAACGCGATATATGCACGGCCCGATGGGACAATTTTGGACCCTCTAAAAGGTTTGCCAGACCTGCAAGCGTGCCGCGTCCGGTTCATCGGCACTGCCGCGAACCGCATTCGCGAGGATTACCTGCGTTCGCTGCGCTATTTCCGGTTTCACGCCTGGTATGGCGATGTCGAGGCAGGGTTCGATCCCGACGCTCTGGCTGCCATTGCGTCCAACTTGGACGGTCTGGCCGGCTTGTCCCGCGAACGCGTGGGCGCTGAGCTTTTAAAGCTTCTGGGCGCACCAGACCCCGCGCCGTCCGTCGCCGCAATGCGCAGCGCTGGAGTACTGGTGCAGCTATTGCCGGGTGCTGATGATCGTGCATTGGCCCCGTTGATTGCATTGGAACAGCAGGCAGGCGCTGATCCGGAACCGGTGCGGCGACTGGCGGCGATTGCACCGCCGGAAGTCGCAAAAACCCTGCGCCTGAGCCGCGCACAATTGCAGCGCCTGACCCGAATGCGGGATGAGGCGTCCAGCCCGGCCAGCTTTGCCGAATTGGGATTTCGGTACGGTGAAACAGACGGGCTGCACGAAGCGCTGTTGCGATGTGCTTTTTTGGAAATGCCTTGGTTAGACTCGATAACGCACGATCTCCACGTTGGTGCGGGCGCGACCTTTCCGATTAAGGCAACCGATCTGATCCCCGAGTTCACCGGTCCTGCGCTGGGCAAGAAACTGGCCGATCTTGAGGCGCAATGGATCGCCTCGGGGTTCACACTGGGCCGCGAAGATCTGCTTGGTGGATAAAGGAAGTCTCAAAAGGGGATGACAAGTAAAAGAGTTTATGATTATTTGCCCCTGTCACATGAATGGAGGGATGCGAATGTATTACGGGATCTGGGACAGCTAAGGCTGGAACACTTTGACCCGTAGGGGTGGTGTTCTGGCGCCATCTTTCTTCGCATGACTTACTTTTTGCTCAACCGGAGCACTCTCCATGTTTCGCTATTTCGAAAACCTCGTTGACCCTTTTGTTGCCTACAAGGAAACCGACACGCCGCCGACGCGGTTGTGGCCATTCATGCTGGATTACTCGCAACCGTTCATGCGGGTGTTCTTCTGGGCTGGTTTAATCTCTGTCGTTGTTGCGGCAGTTGAAGTTGGCCTGATTTACTACATGGGCCGAGTGGTTGACCTGCTGTCGGGCCCTCCGGCCGAGGTCTGGCAGAACCACGGCACCGAATTTATCTTGGTGGCAGCGTTTGTGCTGTTGCTGCGCCCGATGCTGCATGTCGTGGATGTGCTGTTGTTAAACAACACGATTCTGCCGAATTTTGGCACCCTGATCCGCTGGCGCGCCCACAAACACGTTCTGCGCCAATCCGTCGGTTGGTTCGAGAATGATTTTGCCGGTCGCATTGCCAACCGGATCATGCAAACTCCGCCCGCTGCGGGTGAGGCCGTGTTTCAAGTGTTTGACGCGATCTCATTCTCAATTGCCTATCTGATTGGGGCGGCAATTCTGTTGATGGCAGCCGATCCACGGTTGTTATTGCCGTTGTTGATCTGGTTTGCGCTTTACGCTGTTTTGGTGCGCTGGACAGTGAAAAGGGTCGGTCCAGCCTCGCAGGCTGCGTCGGACGCGCGTTCGGCTGTGACAGGTCGGGTGGTGGACAGCTATACCAACATCCACTCGGTCAAGATGTTCGCCCATGGCGCGCAGGAACTCGACTATGCCCGCGAAGCGATTGAAGAAACCCGCCGCACGTTTCAGGTGGAGATGCGGATTTTCACCATCATGGACGCGGTTCTGGTCTCGCTGAACGGTTTGTTGATCGTCGGTGTGGTTGGCTGGGCCATTGCCCTGTGGATGCAGGGCAGTGCCTCTGTTGGTGTGGTCGCGGCGGCGACCGCTTTAACCCTGCGACTGAACGCGATGACTGGTTGGATCATGTGGGCACTGACTAGCTTCTTCCGCCAGCTTGGTGTGGTGGCCGAAGGGATGCAGACGATTGCTCAACCTATCGACCTGCTGGATGCGTCGGATGCCAAAACATTGCAGCTGAGCAAGGGCCAGATCGAAATTCGCGATCTTTCGCACCATTATGGCCGTAAAACCGGTGGGCTGGATCACATCAATCTGACCCTCCATCCAGGCGAAAAGATTGGCCTAATCGGGCGGTCTGGTGCGGGGAAATCGACCCTAGTTAAGCTGCTTTTGCGGTTTTACGACGTTGAACAGGGCGCGATCCTGATTGACGATCAAGATATCGCCAGGGTCACGCAGGACAGTTTGCGCAGCCATATCGGTATGGTTCAACAGGACAGCGCTCTGCTGCATCGTTCGGTGCGCGACAACATCCTCTATGGCCGTCCCGAAGCCACAGAAGAGCAGATGATTGCCGCCGCCAAGCAGGCCGAAGCCCATGAGTTCATTCTTGATCTGCAAGATCCCGAGGGGCGCACCGGCTACGACGCGCATGTGGGTGAGCGGGGCGTGAAGCTGTCTGGCGGTCAGCGGCAGCGCGTAACACTGGCGCGGGTGATCCTGAAAGATGCACCAATCTTGCTGTTGGACGAGGCGACATCCGCTCTAGATTCCGAGGTCGAAGCGTCAATTCAGGAAACTCTTTACGGCATGATGCAAGGTAAAACCGTGATCGCAATTGCCCACCGGCTGAGCACCATCGCGCAGATGGACCGTATTCTGGTCATGGATGGCGGTCGGATCGTCGAAGAAGGCGGCCATTCCGAACTGTTGGCGCAAGGTGGGCTTTACGCGCTGTTCTGGGCACGGCAATCTGGGGGCTTCCTGAATCCGGAGGCCGCTGAATGAGGATTGCCGACCTCATAAACCCGTTCAAGAACATCGAAACGCCCCCGCCGCAAATGCTGGGGGCGTTCATTCGCTGGTGCCTGTCCGGCGCATGGCCAATGATCTTCGTTGCAGCGTTTTTCTCGGCTACCGCGGGTGCGATGGAGGCGGGCACTGCGTGGATGCTGGGCCTGGTCATTGACGCAGCAACCACAAGCGGACCCGAGAACTTTCTGACCGCCAACAACGTCTGGATGATCCTTGGGGTCGTTGCGTTTTTCATGCTACTGCGCCCGGCACTGTTCGGACTTTCGTCGCTGACCAACAACTATATCGTCATGCCCAATATCACGCCGTTGGTTCTGGCCAAGCTGAACCGGTGGACGTTGGGCCAGTCGGTTACATATTTCGACGACGATTTTGCCGGGCGGATCGCGCAGAAGCAGATGCAAACATCCAACGCGATGGCGTCGGTGGTATCCGAGACGATCAGTGCGATCGTGTTTGCCTTGGCCTCGCTGGCGGGCTCATTGCTTTTGTTAGGGTCTATTCATCCGCTGGTTATGTTGCCATTTGCGGCTTGGCTGGTTGTGTATTTCCTGCTTGTCCGCTGGTATCTGCCGCGCATCCGTAAACGCTCAGCGGCGCGGGCAGGCGCTCGCGCGATGGTGTCCGGGCAAGTTGTCGACACGATCACCAACATCAAGACCGTTAAACTGTTCGCTCATTCTGAATTCGAAGACCAGGCCGCGCGGAATTCCATGGTTGATCTGCGTGAAAAGATGTTGGCGTTCGGAAGCCTGTCGGCCAGTTTCCGCTTTATCTTGATGCTGTTGGCCGGGGTTCTGCCGGTTTTGCTGATAGGTGCAACACTGTGGCTGTGGCAAGTGGGGTCCGCGACGGCCGGTGGCATTGTGGCCGCTGGGGCCATTTCGATCCGTATTGCCCAGATGACCGGTTGGGTCAGCTTCACCCTCATGGGTCTTTACGCCAATGTTGGCGAGATCGAGAACGGCATGAATACGCTGGCCAAGCGTGAACGGGTTGAGGATCAAACGGGCGCGATGGAACTGTCCGTGCCCGAAGGCCAGATCACCTTTGATCATGTCAGCTTTGCCTATGGTCGGGATGTCGGTGGCGTATCGGATGTAAACATGACCGTGCACCCCGGCGAGAAACTGGGCATTGTTGGCGCTTCAGGGGCGGGGAAATCAACCTTGGTTGCGCTGTTGTTGCGCCTTTATGACGGCGAAAAGGGCGCGATCTTGATCGATGGTCAGGACGTATCCGGAGTAACCCAGGATAGCTTGCGCCGTCAGATCGGCATGGTCACGCAGGAAACCGCGATGTTCAATCGGTCTGCGCGGGAGAATATTCTTTACGGCCGCCCTGACGCCTCGGAAGAGGAAATGATCGAGGCGGCCAAAAAGGCCGAGGCGCATGAATTCATCCTCAGCCTTCAGGATGCCCATGGCCGCACCGGCTATGACGCGCATCTGGGTGAGCGCGGAGTGAAGCTTAGCGGTGGGCAACGACAGCGGATTGCTCTGGCGCGCGCCATCCTCAAGGATGCGCCTATTTTGGTGCTGGATGAGGCAACTTCGGCGCTGGATTCCGAGGTTGAGGCCTCGATCCAGACGGCGTTGCATCGGGTGATGCAGGGCAAGACGGTTCTGGCTATTGCGCACCGTCTGTCCACGCTCAGCGAGATGGACCGGATTATTGTCCTGGACCAGGGACGTATCGTTGAAACCGGCACCCATGACGCGTTGTTGGACCAGGGCGGGCTATATGCCCGGTTCTGGCATCGCCAGTCAGGCGGGTTCATTCAGGCCGAAGCTGCGGAATAAGGGTTTTGTTGCCGGCCAAGCCCCGGTATCAGGCCCCCATGACGCAAACCTACACCATTACCCGCCTTGGTCATCAAGGCGACGGCATCGCTGATGGCCCCGTTTACGCTCCGCGCACCTTGCCGGGTGAGGTCGTCAGCGGAACGCTGCTGGATCAATTTCTGACAGACATCCGCGTCGAAACGCCCTCGGATCGGCGGGTCAAGGCACCGTGTCGTCACTACAAATCCTGTGGTGGATGCCAGTTGCAGCACGCGGCAGATGGATTCGTTGCAGATTGGAAGGTCGAAGTGGTGCGCACCGCGCTGGCCGCGCAGGGGTTGGAGGCGTCGATGCGCCCGATCCAAACGTCACCAGAACGGTCCCGCCGTCGCGCGATGATCGCGGTTCGACGGACCAAAAAGGGCACTCTGGCCGGGTTCCATGGCCGTGCGTCAGACACGATCACTGAGATCCCGGATTGCCATTTGCTCGACCCGGCGCTGATCGCGGCCATTCCGGTTGCCGAAGCACTGGCGATTCTGGGTGGCAGCCGTAAAGGCGTGTTGGCGGTGACGCTAACCTTGTCCGAATCCGGGCTTGATGTGGCGGTCAAAGGCGGCAAACCGCTGGACGGCCCGCTCGAGTTGTCTTTGGCACAAGCGACCGAGAAACACGGTCTTGCCCGGCTCAGCTGGGATGGTGAAGTAATTGCCATGCGCCAGCCACCCGTTCAGCGTTTTGGTCAGGCAAATGTTGTTCCGCCGCCCGGCGCGTTTCTGCAGGCGACAAAAGACGGAGAACAGGCTCTATTAAAGGCCGTTTCCGAAGCTGTGGGTGGTTCCAAGCGCGTTGTGGACCTGTTTGCCGGCAGCGGCACATTCTCTTTGCCCTTGGCAGAGGAGGCCGAGGTTCACGCCGTCGAGGGCGAAGCAGCGATGACGCAAGCGCTGGATCAAGGATGGCGCAGGGCGCAGGGCCTCAAACGGATAACGACTGAAGCGCGCGACCTGTTTCGGCGACCACTGATGCACGATGAGCTGAAATCCTTTGATGCTGTGGTGATCGACCCGCCACGCGCCGGGGCCGAGGCGCAAGTGGCCGAACTGGCGCAAGCCCTGCGCCCGGTGATTGCCTATGTGTCCTGCAACCCTGTGACCTTCGCCCGAGATGCGAAAATTCTTGTTAATGCGGGTTACACCCTTGAATGGGTACAGGTCGTTGACCAATTTCGATGGTCGTCACACACCGAACTTGCGGCACGGTTCACCCTGAACCCTTAAGACTTACAGGAGACAACCCGAATGGGGATCACCCAACGCCTGCTGACCCTTATCGAAGCACCAGCTTTCGGGAAGTTCATTACCGGTGTCATCATCTTCAACGCGGTGCTGCTGGGGATGGAGACGTCACCCACCCTTATGGAAGTTGCAGGTCCATTGATCGTGACATTGGACAGCCTTTGCCTGACCATTTTCGTTGTTGAAATTGCGATTAAACTTCTGGCCACAGGGCGCAGGTTTTTCACCAACGGCTGGAATGTCTTTGATTTTGTGATTGTTGGCATCGCTCTTGTACCGGGTGGGTCCGGCCTGTCGGTGCTGCGGGCATTGCGGATTCTGCGGGTTCTGCGTGTCATCTCGGTTGCGCCACGCCTGCGCCGCGTGGTTGAAGGGTTCATTTCGGCCTTGCCTGGCATGGCCAGCGTGTTCCTTCTTATGGCGATCCTGTTTTACATCGGTGCGGTGATTTCAACCAAACTGTTCTCGCAGACTTTCCCGGACTGGTTCGGCGATTTGGGCCTGTCTGCCTATACGTTGTTCCAGATCATGACGCTGGAAAGCTGGTCCATGGGGATCGTGCGCCCGGTGATGGAGATATATCCTTACGCTTGGCTGTTCTTTGTGCCGTTCATCATGGTGACCACTTTTGCCGTGGTAAACCTGCTGGTCGGTTTGATCGTGAACTCGATGCAGGATGCGCACCATGCCGAGGACGAAGTCAAAACCGATGCCTATCGTGACGAAGTGCTAGAGCGGCTTGAAAGCATCGAACGTCGCCTGACAGAGCAGCAAAACATCAAAAAGTGATTTCAGTTTTCACATTTTCTGGCATAATACAGAAAAAAAAGCAGTAGGCAGTGAACATGGATCGTCGAGCATTTGGATTGGGTGCAATGGCAACGCTGAGCCTCTCAGCTTGTGCCTCGGCCAACCCCAGAATTCTAACTTACAACGGACCCGAAGTGACCTCTCTGGTCATCAACAAGGGCTCGCGGAAACTATATCTTCTGCACAATGATAAGATCCTGAAAGAATACAAGGTTGATCTTGGATTTGCGCCGAACGGCACCAAAGCCAAGCGCGGTGATGGGCGTACGCCGGAAGGCAGCTACCTGATTGATCGGCACAATCCAAATAGCCGCTATCATCTGTCGCTGGGGATCTCGTACCCGAATTCTGAAGATGTCGCGAAAGCCAAGGCCATGGGTGTCGATCCGGGCGGCGATATCTTCATCCACGGACAACCAAACCGTCGCAAAGAGCGTAAGCGCGCGAAAAAGACGTCGGATTGGACCGCGGGCTGCATCGCCGTCAAGAATGACGAGATCGAAGAGATCTATTCAATGGTAAATCGGGGAACGCTGATTACTCTGCGCCCCTAATCGGTTTCCAGGGCTCAAATCCGAACTGCATATAGTCACGCTGGTACGCCTGGGCGGCCAGCGTTTCCAGTTTGTCGTCATAAATCTCGGCCAGGGTAAACGGAGTATCCGGTTCACTGAGTTCGGGTAGGGGCGGTGTGCTGTGCCCCATCCGGCGCGCCAGATCGGGCAGGGCGTTTGTGACTTCATCCTCCCTCAGGATCAGGTCGGGCAATGCGAAGGACGCCATCCCCTCAAGGGCCTGCGACTGACTGCACCATGCCGCATCCACGCGTATGGCGGTCTGTTGGGCAAGGTTCTGACGCAGGAATGTCAGGAACGCCGAAAACGCCTCGTAATGCTGCTCAACCGGGTAATTGCCTTCGCGCAATTGCCCGGGGATCGGAATCTTTAGCCGGTTGCGCAGGACGTGTCGGATTTTCGGATAGGCGCCGGAACCTGTGTTGAGGATATGTCTGCAAAAGGCCCGATGCGCGCGCGCCATTGGGTGTTGCAGCACGGCGAACTTTCGATGCCCGGGATTGGATAAAAACCACTGACGCGTCTGTTTCCTGTTCTGATTGGTCAGCAATTGTTCGACATCAATATGGTCCAGCGCGGCCATCCACCTTGTTACCGGGCTTTCCATTCCCCCGCGGATGGGCATGTACATCAGTGGAGTCTTTGGTGCGGCAACGTAGTTCGCCACCAGGGGACGTCGGCGTGGTTCGAAATTCGGAGTGCTGTGCAGGTTGAAACTGTCGATCTGTGACAATGCCTGCTCCATTTCGTCGGGGTTCGTCACTTTCGCCAGCGCCGGCTCGGGGTTTTGCGGTTTGAGTGTTTCGTCGATCGCCGACAGCCTGCCTGACACACCCAGCCAGGCGGCAAGACCATTCAGTAGGTGCACTTGGTTCAGGTCTTCATAGGCAATGTAAAATGGGGTCTGGCCGCTTTGCTGCAAACGCTGCGACAGCATCAGGTGGTATTCATGTTGCCTGTTCAGGTATTTCATGAACGCTTCGGCATCGAACTCAACCTGTGCTTCGCGACGACGCTTGATGTTTTTCAACTGCCACTGCTTGGTTTCGCGCGCAATCTTCAACGAGATGAAACTGTCCAGAGGGTTTCGGGTCAGAATGATCTTGGCGCAACGCGGATCGGTCAAAGCAGGCTCTAACACACGTGGATCATGTCCCTGAAAAAGGCGAAACCCGTTCAGTTCCCCTGGTGCCTGCCGGATCGCTTCAAGCAATGCGGAAGGATCACGATCCCGCTCTTCCACCGAGATGCCCAGCAGAGTGTCGGATTTTAAGCGCCCGATGAAATGGGGATTGAACGCCTCGCCATGGCTGGTGACTCCTTCGATGGCATTCAGGTTCGCCTCAAGCAGGTTGGAACCGGTCCGCATGGCCGCAAGAATGATAAAATAGTCAAATTGGGGCGTCATTTAGCTTTACTGCACCAGATAGGGTTTTCGGTATGGCCGGACCCGGTCGGCAAAACTGTCATCCGGCGGGAAATCGCCCATCAGATAAGGGTGCATGCCCTGGTTCTTTAGGTTTTGCAGGAACTGGCCGAACCCGGACAGATCCACCATTTTCGGTGCTTCGGTCAGGTGGCTGGTTTGGGTGGTTCCGGTATCCTCGACCGCGGTCTGCAAAGGCTCGACCGGAGATTCAACGAATTCTGCCAGTGTCCACTTGCGAACCCGCGCCTTGGTCCAGACAGAAGACAGGATTTCCAGTTGCTTGGTTTCGATCTGCTGCAGACGTGCGGCTTCAGCCCGGATATCGGCAAAGTTCAAATTTGATCGAAACAGCGGGATCGCCCAGGCCCCGGTTATGACAGAAATCAGCGCATTCTTGTCCCGAGCTAGGAGCCAGTTGATCTCTTGCGTGTCGGCGGGGCCGAACTGAAAACACTGTTTTTCGCCGCGTGTGTTCCAGATCAGGTTCGAAAGGAAAGCCGTTGGGTTGTAGTCCCGCAGCTTTGCGCAATCGCTGAGGCCGCCGTTGACGATGGTTTCTCCTCCAGCGAATTCAGCGCGCTTCGGGTCAAACAGGTGCCCGTGGACACGCGCGCCAGTGATGTTGCTCAACCAGGGTTCAAAATCTTCGAACACTTCGGTAAAGCCCTGAAAAACCGAATACGGAGAGGACGTCAGCCCGTTTTCGTTGCCGTGCCGTGGAAACCGGCTTTGCATGTACAACCCGTCACGCCCACGTGTGCGCCGTTCGACTGCTTTGGAAAACACCCGGTCAATTTTGCTCGGGTTGGGCTCTGTGGGTTTCATGGCTCCGGCCTGATCGGTCAGAAAGGCCTGATACAGGCGATCCGCGTTTGGCCAGGCTTTACGGGCAACAAAACAGTCGGACCTGCGCAGCAGCTGCAGGTGATCGTCATAGAAAATATGCGGACGACCCTGATAGTCGAATTTGGACAGGGTCAGAGACCGACTTTCGATATGGGTCGAATACAGGCGCGCCAGCGTCTGGAAGTAACTTTCGTCGGGAATCCAGACGCGCCGGAAATACCGGTCATAGGTCTCGCGTTTTGGATCCTGCAATATGGCTGACAGGGTTTGGCGGGTCAGGCACCACCATTGACTACCCATATGCGGCACCAACCCTTCGGGTATGTAGCGTCGAATGCGCAATGCGCGTTGAAGTTTCACATAGCCATCGAACAGTTTGCGGTTCTTGCGCCACGAGAACGGAAATCTCAGAGTAAAGCGTTCCTGATCCAAGCCCCCCATAGTCCAGCTTACATCAGAGGTTGTGGCGCTTTCGACGAAATCCACGCGCGGCCGGTCCGAGAGGTAATTGACCAGTTCATCCACTGGTCGCAACGGAAGACAAGACCCCGAAGTCAGGAAAACATGGCGGACATCGGGGAATGTCTCAAGCATCAGCGTGGCGGCAGATTGCGAGGCGGCAACGATGCCCCACCCACCCCAGTTGCAGACATGACGGTCAGAAAACCGGATCAGCGGGTCATTCGCACAGGCGTCAACGAATTCCGCATAGACCTTGTTTGACACCTTGCGATCCACATGGATCACCACCGGGCACCCCGAAGAGGTCCAGTGTCGAGCCACTTGCCCGGCCCGGTTCAGCGAGGTGTGAACCAGCATAATGATGCCCAGGTCGCTCATGCCCAGTTTCCTTTCGACATGAGGCCCAGAATCTCAAGCTGTCGCCAGTTGATGTAGGTTTCGGATTTGTCACACCAAAACTCGGGCATGTCTGCCAGATGTTCGGCATAGGCGCGATATTCGTCAGAGCTGCGGTAATGCTGGCCGCGCTCCATCTCTTCCTGGGCCTTCTCACCCAATGTGCTGATAAGTTTAGCGTGCAACAACGCACCGCTTGTTTTTTCACCACCCCATTCATCAAACACCTGGTTCAATCCACGTGGAAGCAGCGCATGGGTCGAGCTGACATAGACATAGCGCTTGTCCCATTTCACCAATGGTATCTTGTTTAATGCGGGCGCTTTTTTCGGCGTGTCCTTAAAGAACACACGCGCACGGGGTCCGCCTTGAATCCAGAGATTTCCGTAGGTTGGGTTCTTTGTGATCGTATAATTGCCTGCATCAAACCATTTGGCGATTTCGAACGGGTTTTGGCCCTCGGAATAGATAGCGTCTTCGACTGGCCCTTCGGGATACATGTCGATCAGCATTGCACTGAAGCTGCGCACGGCGCAGCCGTCCAGCCAGTCGGTCAGGGCGCGGATCGGCCGGGTATCGCAGAATGGATAGATGAAGAATTCGTCTGGATCGACGGTCAGAACCCAGTGGCGGTGTGCATATTTGCGCAGCAGGTAGTTTGTCCAGTCCACCCCAAACGACGCACGCTTATAGCTTGCATCGGCTCGCCAGACCGAGACGTCGGGTTGACCCGCCAGATATTCAAGTGACCCGTCATTGCTGGCGTTATCAACGAACAGAAAATGGTTTATGCCCAGCTGCCGGTAGTAGGCCAGAAAATATGGCAGGCGGATTTTCTCATTCCGTATGACGCTGACCAGCAGGACGTCTTTCCGTTTTATCGAATTTGTATTTACGGAAACGGGAATAAGGTCGCGCCGCTTTCGAAGACAGCGCAGGATACGGCGCTTGCGCCGCAATCTCATTCGGTATGAATCCAATAGGCCCACGCGACTGCCCAACCTTTGTTATTTACGCGAGCGTGCCCGGAGGCTGTACAAGCCAGAGTGGTACCGGACAATTGCCGTTTTATGCCATTTTTCCATCTTTCGAAGCAACGACTTTAAAAACCGTTAGTTCGAGTTGTGACTTTACCAGTCAATTATTCCCATCAGGCCCAGCTGCTGCAAAGATTCCCAACCAGTGTATCGCTTGGAATCAGGCGTCCACATGACAGGGTGTTCCATGATGCCGTCATAGTAGTCTGCAAACTGTTCAGGATCGTGAAAGTGTTGCCGGCGCTCTTTCTCGATCTTTGATTTTTCCACAACTTCGGGCAGGAATTTTGTGTGTAACAAGACACCAGATGACGCTGTGTCACCGGGTCCTCCGTAACTGGCGTTCAAGTAGCGTGGCAATGCGGAATGGCACGAATTCACATAGGCGTAGCGCCGCGACCACCGGACCAGTGGGATTTTGTTCAGCGTCGGGGATCGGCGTGGGGCGTCGGCAAAGAACATACGCTCGCGCGCGCCGCCCTGCACCCAAAGGTTGCCGAGCGGGCTTTGCCGTTGTGTCCGGTAGGGCGCGGCATCAAACCAACTCACCACCTCGGTCGGGTCGGTTTCAGGATCGTAGCCTTGTTCCCCCAACGGGCCTTTGGGATAAAGATCCAGCATCAGCGCGCCAAACGCTACACGTCCCTGATCATCTAACCATTTCGTCAGGTCCGGTAGGGGCCGGGTGTCATGATCGGGGTAAATCAACAACTCATCCGCATCGACCATCAGAGTCCAGTGGTGGTGCCCATAGCGCATTTGCAACCAAGTCAGCCAATCCAACCCATAGCGCGACGTGCGATAGCTGTCCCGGGTCTGCCACAGTGACACGTCCGGCTGTTCCTTGAGAAAGGGCGCCGAGCCATCGTCGCTGTCGTTGTCGACGATCAGAAAGTGATCAACCCCCAATGCGCGATAATGGCGCAGGAACCAGGGCAGGCGGGTGATTTCATTGCGCAGCGTGGTGAAGGCCAGGATACCACCGGGTTTAATGTTCGCCGTGCGGTCGCTCAGACTGGACAATAGATGGCGGCTGCGAAAGGACCGCCACAACAACCGCTGTCGTTTTAGCCGCAACTTGTACATTTGCACCCATGAGATGGGCGGAAGCGTATCTTCCCCTGTACCAGTCACAATAAGCTCATTTTTCGTAATGACCGTTCTGATGCCAGCGCCACGCATCGGCAATCATCGTCTCTAATGTGGACCTTTTGGGCGACCAGCCTAGTTCCTCGCCAGCGCGCACAGAACCAGAAACCAACTTTGTGCAATCCCCAGCCCGGCGCGGTCCAATCGAATAGGGCACGTCGCGGTTGGTGACGGCGTTGGAGTGGCTGATCACCTCCATCACCGAGAAACCAGAGCCGGTGCCCAGGTTGAAGACGCGGCTGTCTTTGCCTTGTTCCAACCAGTTCAATCCCAAAACGTGGGCATCGACCAGATCGCAAACATGCACATAATCGCGGATGCAGGTGCCGTCTGGTGTTTCGTAGTCCGTCCCAAAAACAGTCAGCCCGTCGCGCTTGCCGTCGATGGCGTCCAGCATCAGCGGCACAAGGTGGGTTTCCGGGCGGTGGAACTCGCCCACCTCGCCATCGGGATCGGCACCGGCCACGTTGAAATACCGAAAGATCACGTGGTTCAGCCCGTGCGCGGCCTTGAAATCGCGCAGGATATCTTCGATGGCACGTTTTGAGGCGCCGTATGCGTTCAGCGGCAGTTGCGGCGTGTCTTCGTCCAGCACCACATTGTCATGCTCGCCATAGGTGGCGCAGGTGGACGAGAATACAAAGTTCTCACATCCGGCGGCCACCGTGGCTTCGATCAAATTCAGCGAACCGATCACGTTGTTGGACCAGTATTTGCCGGGCTCGGACATGGCCTCACCCACTTGGCTGAGGGCAGCAAAGTGCATTACGGCCACGGGTTCGTATTTGGCGAACACCTCATCCAGTCGAGCACGATTCATCAGATCGCCCTGTTCGAACGGACCAAACTTCACCGCGTCCTGCCAGCCGGTAACCAGATTGTCGAAGGTCACAGGCGTGTAACCGGCTTGAGAAAGCGCCTTACAGGCATGAGATCCAATGTACCCGGCACCGCCAGTGACAAGAATATTTTTCATAGATCGTTCCAAATTGCGGTGCCACGCCCGGTTAGACGCCGTCTTGACAGGGGTTCAGGTGAAAATGGGTCAATCCAACCCCATAGCGGCCATCATCTCTTCGAGTTTCGGCACATCTTGTGGGTTGTTCAATTCCCAGAATTGGCGGCCCTTCGCCTCCACCTCAACGCACAGAACCTTGCGACCGTTTTCCATGAAGCGCAGCTGTTCCAGCCCTTCCAATTGCTCCAAAGGTCCCACTGGCCAGGTTGGATAGGCTGACAGCGCATCGGGGCGATAGGCGTAGACGCCGACATGGTGAAACACCGGTGTCGGTTTGGTGCCAGCAAAAGTTTCGGCAGTAAAAGGCACGACTTCTTTCGAGAAATACATTGCGCTGTGATCGGTGGCAAATACGGCTGTTGTGCCGCCGACCCGCCCGTTTTTACGATCATTCAGCAGGCTGTTCAAAGCATCTCCGTCACAACGCAGAACTGGCGTTGCGACCCCGGCGTCGGGCGCGACGCGCAGACCGGCGATCAGGTCTTCGACAAACCAATGTGGTGTCAGTGGTGCATCCCCTTGCAGGTTCACCACGATCTCATAGCCCGCGCCCAGAGCAGTATGGGCCTCGGCGCAGCGCTCGGTGCCATTGCCGCAAGACTCGGATGTCATCACCACCTCAGCCCCGAACCGCTCGGCCACGTCGCGGATTCGGTCGTCATCGGTGGCGACAACCACCTTGTCCACACCTGACACAGAACAGGCGGCGCGCCACGATCGTTCGATCAGGGTCATCGCGTTGCCGCTTGCCCCGGTCAGCGGAACCAGCGGCTTGCCAGGGTAGCGGGTCGAGGCATAGCGGGCGGGGATGGCAATCAATACGGACATCAGGCCTCCTTCAGGTCAACGCCCGGAGCGTAGGCGATAAAGAACGGGTTTGCATAGCCGTCCTTGCCGTAGGTCAATGACGAGTGGTCATCGAAACGAACAACCTTGCCGCCCGCACCCGCCAAAACGGCGTGACCGGCGGCTGTGTCCCACTCCATCGTGCGCCCGACGCGGGGATAGAGGTCCGCTTCCCCTGTTGCGACCAGACAGAATTTCAGGGACGAGCCCGCGCTTTTGCTGTCCTTGACCTGATATTTGTTGATGTAATCTTCGGTCGCCTGATCGCGGTGTGATTTTGACGCGACGATCAAAAGTGCCGAATTGTTCGGTTCAGACACCGAAATCGGGGTTACGTCACCGGCCTGTGCCTTGTTCAGCGCGCCGGTTTCTTCAACCGATTGGCCGTCAGCTTGCGTGTAGAACATGCGCCCCTTGGCCGGTGCATACACAACGCCGCGGGTTGGCACTCCGTTTTCAACCAGTGCGATGTTCACCGTGAAATCACCGCGCCGGTTGATGAATTCCTTGGTGCCGTCCAGCGGATCGACGATCAGAAATGTGTCGCCTTTTTCGGAATGTGATGCGGCCTGTTCTTCGGTCACTAGTAGAATATCCGGGAACGCCGCGCGCAAACCTGCCGAAATCAGGGCATCGGCTGCCTCGTCCGCTTCTGTCACGGGGCTGGCGTCGGATTTGACTTTGACGTCGAAATCATCCGACTCGTAGATCTGCATGATCGTGTCCCCGGCTTCCAGCGCCAGACGTCTGATTACGGGAATAAGGGCGTCATAGGTCACAAAAATGCTCCGTTGCTGTAGTTTGTTGATCGAAATCCTTGTGGGTCTTATGCTGTGCCGGTTACGGAACGGCAAGAATTTCGTGGCAGTTTGCAGGCAGTTCAGCGGGAAAGAGTGCACTGAGTGTTTTATTTTAAGCGGAATCAGACGCTTCTGGGCGGCGCTTTCACGACTTCCGAGCTTATCTTCCATGCGGTGGCGCATGGAATACGGTCCAAACACTCGAATGCTGTGATCGCGATCATTGTGAATATCTTGCAAATTCTCGCACTTGTGACCGTGTTTTACCTGATCATGTCGATGCTGGGCACGCGGGTCGCCAAGATCAGGGGTAACATTATCCTATTTCTGTTGTCAGGTGTCTTTCTGTTCCTGACCCATATCAAAGCCGTCTCGTCCGTCTCTGGCGTGGCAACAGGAAACAACCCGATGATGCTGCACTCTCCGATGAACATGATGGTTGCGCTGTTGGCAACCGCATTTGGGTCGCTTTACACGCAGTTGGTCTCGATCCTTGTGATCCTTTTCATCTACACTGTCGCAGTTGAGCCATTGGAGATCCAAGAACCGGGTGGCGCGTTCTATATGTTGATATTGGCCTGGTTTACCGGATGCGCGGTGGGCGTCGTGTTTATGGCAATCTCGCCATGGTTTCCCACCACCACGGGAATTCTCAGTACAATCTATCGACGTCTGAACATGATTTTTTCTGGTAAAATGGTTGTAGGGAACGCGCTAGGCGGCTTCATGCTGAGTTTCTTTGCCTGGAACCCGTTGTTTCACATAATCGACCAGTGCCGCGGCTTTGTCTTTCGCAATTACTTTCCGCGAAACACCAGTTGGGAATATGCGATTTGGGTTGGACTGGCCTTGTTGATGATTGGGTTGCTGGGTATCTTTTTCACCCGTCAGCATGTGTCAGCCAGTTGGGGCGCGCGCCGCTAGTTTGCGACCCGTAAGGTCAGGTTAATCCGTCCGCCTTTGGGCAACAGCTTGGATGAACCGAAACGGATGCGGTCTACCCCGTGATAGGTCAGGCGGGCGGGGCCGCCCATGACTACGACGTCGCCGGAGTTCAGCCAGATCGACTCGGTCTTGCCGCCCCGGGTTTCGTTTCCGATGCGGAAAAGGGCATCGTCGCCCAGGGATATCGACAGGACAGGCCAGGAAAAATCGGCCTCGTCCTTGTCTTGATGCAGCCCCATGCGCGCACCTTCGCCGTAATAGTTGATCAGACAGCAATCCGGATCGCGTTGGGTGCTGGCAAGCTTGCGCCAGATGCCCAGTATCGTATCAGGAATGTCCGGCCACACCGTTCCTTTAGGGTGCTGCGCCTGATATCGGTAGCCCCCTTTGTCAGTGACCCAACCAAACGCTCCTGCTGAGGTCATGCGCACCGACATTTCCTTGCCCGAGGGCGTAACCGGCCGGAACAGCGGCGCAGATTTCAGAATCGGGCGCAACGCCTCAATCAGTTGCGTTTGTGCCGCAACGTCCAGATAGGCTTTTCTGATGTCAAATCCGCGCAAGAGCAGCCGCGCCATTGAAGATTCCCCAATCCTTGCCAAAACCTTGTCAAAAAGGCCGCAGATTCCCGAAAACCTGCCTTTTACACCGCTTGCAGGCCTCTGATCTCGCCCTTATATACGCCGGGACGCGCGATGGTGTAGTGCTGTTGCGCAAACCAGATCGGGACCGGACGCCATAACGGGTCCGGACCTCGAGACATCGCCTTGAAGAGAAAGGGATTGAACATATGGGAAAAGTAATCGGTATTGACCTCGGCACCACCAACTCGTGTGTGGCCATCATGGACGGCTCTCAGCCAAAGGTCATTGAAAACGCAGAAGGGGCGCGGACCACGCCCTCGATCGTCGCCTTCACCGAAGATGAGCGTCTGGTCGGTCAGCCTGCAAAACGTCAGGCGGTCACCAACCCCGACAACACGATCTTTGGCGTCAAGCGTCTGATCGGTCGTCGTGTGGATGATGCAGAAGTCCAGAAGGACAAGAAAATGGTGCCGTACGCCATCGTGGATGGCGGCAACGGTGACGCGTGGGTGGAAGCCCGCGGTGAAAAATACTCTCCAAGCCAGATTTCGGCCTTCACTCTAGGCAAGATGAAGGAAACCGCCGAGAGCTATCTGGGTGAAGAAGTCACACAGGCGGTCATTACCGTTCCGGCATATTTCAACGACGCACAGCGTCAGGCCACCAAAGACGCAGGCAAAATCGCCGGTCTGGAAGTGCTGCGGATCATCAACGAACCGACAGCGGCTGCGCTGGCCTATGGTCTGGACAAAGAAGAAACCCAAACCATCGCGGTCTATGACCTTGGTGGTGGTACGTTCGACGTGACCATTCTGGAAATCGACGACGGACTGTTCGAGGTCAAATCGACCAACGGCGACACCTTCCTAGGTGGTGAAGACTTTGACATGCGCATCGTCAACTACCTGGCGGATGAGTTCAAAAAGGAACACGGTGTCGATCTGTCCAGCGACAAGATGGCCCTGCAGCGTCTGAAAGAAGCCGCGGAAAAAGCCAAGATCGAACTGTCCTCGACCTCGCAGACCGAGATCAACCAGCCGTTCATCTCGATGGGCGCCAACGGTCAGCCGCTGCACATGGTCATGAAACTGACCCGTGCCAAGCTGGAATCGCTGGTCGGCGATCTGATCAAGAAGTCGATGAAACCCTGTCAGGCCGCATTGAAAGATGCCGGTCTGTCGGCAGGCGACATTGATGAGGTTGTTCTGGTCGGTGGTATGACCCGCATGCCGAAGGTGATCGAAGAGGTCACCAAATTCTTTGGCAAAGAGCCCCACAAAGGCGTGAACCCGGACGAAGTTGTTGCCATGGGTGCCGCCATTCAGGCCGGCGTTCTGCAAGGCGACGTCAAAGACGTGGTTCTGCTGGACGTAACCCCGCTTTCGCTGGGTATCGAGACGTTGGGTGGCGTGTTCACTCGTCTTATCGACCGTAACACCACGATCCCGACGAAAAAGTCTCAGGTCTTCTCGACCGCCGAGGACAACCAGAACGCTGTGACCATCCGCTGTTTCCAGGGTGAGCGCGAAATGGCTGCGGATAACAAGATCCTGGGTCAGTTCAACCTTGAAGATATCCCGCCCGCACCGCGCGGCATGCCTCAGATCGAGGTGACTTTTGACATCGACGCCAACGGCATTGTCTCGGTTTCGGCCAAGGACAAAGGTACCGGCAAAGAGCAGAAGATCACCATCCAGGCATCGGGTGGTCTGTCGGACGAAGATATCGACAAGATGGTCAAGGACGCCGAAGAGAACGCCGAGGCGGACAAGGAACGCCGCGAGCTGATCGAGGCGAAGAACCAGGCGGAAAGCCTCATCCACTCGACCGAGAAGTCGATGGAAGAGCATGCCGACAAGGTCGACCCGACCACCATCGAAGCCATCGAGCTGGCGATTGTCGCGCTGAAGGACGAGCTGGAAACCGAGAATGCCGACAAGATCAAGTCAGGCATTCAGAACGTGACCGAAGCCGCCATGAAGCTGGGCGAAGCCATCTACAAGGCGCAGTCTGAAGAGACCGAGGATGAGCCAGCGGCGGCGGATGCCGCTCCGGCTGGTGAAGACGATATCGTCGATGCCGAATTCGAAGATCTTGACGACGAAAAGCGTAAGTAACGGGAAACCGGGCCAATTCGGGCCGGTCCGGTCACCGGGCCGGCCCGATTACGTTGCGGCAGAAGGAAATACTGATGTCAAAACGCGACTACTATGATGTGCTCGGCGTGTCCAAGGGCGCATCAGCGGACGAGATCAAGAAGGGCTTTCGCACGAAAGCCAAGGAATTGCATCCCGACCGCAACAAGGACAACCCGGATTCCGAGGCTCAGTTCAAAGAAGCGAACGAAGCTTACGACGTCTTGCGCGATGCCGAAAAAAAGGCCGCGTATGACCGTTTTGGTCATGCCGCGTTTGAAAACGGTATGGGCGGCGGTGGCCGTCCCGGCGGCGGATTTGGCGGACAGGGCGATTTCTCCAGTGCCTTCTCGGACGTGTTCGATGACCTGTTCGGCGATTTTATGGGTGGTCAGCGCGGTGCTACCGGGGGTGGTCGACGGGCCGCGCGCGGGTCAGACCTGCGTTACAACCTGCGTGTAAGCTTGGAAGAAGCATTCTCTGGCCTGCAAAAGACGATCAACGTGCCTGCTGCCGTGGCCTGCTCGGCCTGTGACGGCTCGGGTGCGGAAGGCGGGGTTGAGCCCACAACCTGCCCGACCTGTTCGGGCATGGGAAAAGTGCGGGCGCAACAGGGCTTTTTCACAGTTGAACGGTCGTGTCCGACTTGTTCGGGTCTGGGTCAAATTATCAAGAACCCCTGTAAATCATGCGGCGGCGCCGGGCGCGTCGAAAAAGAACGCGCGCTGTCGGTCAACATTCCAGCTGGTGTCGAAACCGGCACACGCATCCGTCTTGCGGGCGAAGGTGAGGCCGGGATGCGCGGTGGTCCTCCGGGCGACCTGTATATTTTTGTCGAAGTTTCGGACCACAAGCTGTTCGAGCGCGACAGCGTAAACCTGTATTGCCGCGTTCCGGTCAGCATGGCTAAGGCAGCGCTGGGCGGTTCGATCGAAGTGCCCACCATCGACGGTGGCCGTGGTCGCGTGCAAATTCCGGCTGGCAGTCAGTCAGGACGTCAGATGCGCTTGCGCAGCAAAGGCATGCCCGCCCTTCGCGGCGGTGGCGTTGGCGATATGTTCATCGAACTGGCCGTCGAAACCCCGGTCAATCTGACCAGCCGTCAAAAAGAGCTTCTGCGTGAGTTCGACGATCTGGGCGAAGATAACCATCCGGAATCAAAAAGCTTTTTCTCGTCAGTCAAGTCATTTTGGGACGGTATGAAGGGCTGAACCTGCACACCTGAACATCAAACAGAAGCCGGTCCGTTGAGGCCGGCTTTTGCATTTCATAAGTCCAGTTTGACCGTAATCTGCACCAAAATTGGCCCTTGATTCCCCCACCATCCCCTGAGAGTGTCGCCCCAACCGTTGGGGTGCCCTGTTTGGGGGCTGAGAGGCGTGAACGCGCTAACCCATCGAACCTGATCCGGGCAATACCGGCGTAGGGAACGGTCTTATAGTGCTTAGACGTTTTCCATGCCCGTTGCCCATTTTGAACTGGAGCAACGACATGGCACCCATTGCCTTAACAATCGCAGGATCTGACAGCGGCGGAGGGGCTGGAATTCAGGCTGACCTCAAGGCGATGTCCGCGCTTGGCGTTTACGGGGCCAGCGTGATTACCGCAGTGACGGCGCAGAATACTCGCGCAGTTACGGCGGTGCATGGCATCCCTCTGGACGTAATTGTAGCCCAGATCGAGGCTGTTCTGACCGACCTGGATGTTGGTGCGATCAAGATCGGAATGCTGGCGACCCCTCAGATCATCCGACGTGTCGCAGACAGTATCGCCGAATTTGATGGGCCGGTAGTTTTGGATCCGGTCATGATCGCGAAATCCGGCGATGCCTTGCTGGCAGAAGAGGCGGTGCAAACCCTGCGCGACGTATTGTTGCCACGCGCGACGGTGTTAACGCCAAACCTGCCCGAAGCAGCCTGCCTGCTGGGCTCTGAGTCTGCGGACAGCCTCGAACAGATGATCGCACAAGGGCAAGATCTGTGTGCACTTGGCGCTGGTGCGGTTCTGATGAAGGGCGGTCACGGCAAGGGTGACATCTGCCATGACATATTGATCTCACATTCGGGCGTGATTGCTCAGTTTCAAGCGCCGCGCCGACAGACCCGCAACACCCACGGAACCGGCTGCACCCTGTCCTCATCCATAGCGGCCGGGTTGGCTAAGGGCCTTTCGCTGCCCCAGGCCGTGGCGCAAGCACATGACTATCTGCAGGGCGCTATCGCTCAGGCCGATGCTTTGAACATCGGGCAAGGTCACGGGCCTGTTCATCACTTCCATCAGGTTTGGCCAGCGTGACCGTCTGGTCGATCATAGGCGCAGGTGTGGCCGGGTTGGCCGTTGCATCCGAACTTGTCGCGCGCGGGGCCAAGGTTCAGGTGTTTGATCCAGGCGGTGCACCGGGGCCGCATGGCTGCTCCTGGTGGGCGGGCGGAATGTTGGCACCTTGGTGCGAGTATGAAAACGCGGAGGAACCTGTCCTGCGTCTGGGGCAAATGGCAATCGACTGGTGGGCCAAGCGAACTCAGGTCCACAGGCGTGGCACACTGGTTGTTGCTAAAGCACGGGACCTGCCGGATCTACGTCGTTTCGCCCGACGAACGAAGGGATTTTCTGAAGTTGATGACAGAATAATGACCTTATTAGAGCCTGATCTCCATGGTTTCAAAAAGGGTCTCTACTTTGATGCGGAAGCCCAATTGAATCCACGTCAGGCCTTACTGGATCTGTCACACCAGCTTCAGGATCACGGTGTTGAATTCCATTATGCGCCCGCTCCGACGGGATTGGACAACGCCATTGATTGCCGAGGTCTGCACGCGCGCGAAAACCTGCAGGACTTGCGCGGCGTGAAGGGTGAGATGCTGGTGATCCGGTGCCCAGACGTGACACTGACCCGGCCTATACGCCTGCTTCATCCACGGATGCCGCTGTATATCGTTCCACGCGGCGACGGTGTCTACATGCTGGGCGCCACGATGATCGAATCCGAGGACAGCAGCCGAATTACCGCACGCTCGATGCTTGAGTTGCTGAGCGCAGCCTACGCCCTGAACCCCGCCTTTGGTGAGGCTGAAGTGTTGGAAATCGGTGTCGATCTGCGCCCGGCTTTCCCCGACAACCTGCCGCGTATTCGGCGGCTAGGACCGACAATCTACGCCAACGGCCTCTACCGCCACGGCTACCTGCTGGCTCCTGCACTGGCCAAGGGCGTGGCTGACCTGGCGTTGGACACCAAACATTCGGAGATGGTTGATGAAGATCGTACTTAACGGCGAGATGCGCGACGTGCAGGCCGGAACTCTTGCCGATCTTTTGCAGGAATGCGGGTTTTCGGGCCGGGTGGCGACGGCTGTGAACGAGGGTTTTGTGCCCTCAAGTCTGCGCAAAGCCCAAAAAATCAAGGATGGCGATCGGATCGAAGTCGTCGCCCCGATGCAGGGGGGCTGAGCGATGAAGACCTTCTACGGCACATCACTGCCGAACCCGTTGATGCTGGGCACCGCGCAATATCCAAGCCCCGCAATCTTGGAACAGGCATTTCGGGACAGCGGGGCTGGGGTGGCCACGGTATCGTTGCGACGCGAAGCAGGCGCAGGACAAACCTTCTGGCAGATGGTCCGCGATCTGAGCGTTCTTGTCCTGCCCAACACAGCAGGTTGCCATACGGTGAAAGAAGCCGTGACGACGGCCCACATGGCGCGTGAGGTGTTTGACACCAAATGGATCAAGCTGGAACTGATCGGGCATACCGACAGCCTGCAGCCCGACGTGTTCCAATTGGTCGAGGCCGCGCGCATTCTGAGTGAAGACGGGTTCGAGGTTTTTCCGTACACCACGGACGACCTGATCGTGGGTGAGCGCCTTTTGGCGGCAGGGTGTGAAGTTCTGATGCCTTGGGGGGCCCCGATTGGTTCGGGCCGCGGTCTGAATAACGAATACGCCCTGCGCGCAATGCGGGCTGAGTTTCCCGAAGTACCACTGGTAATCGACGCAGGTATCGGCCTGCCCAGCCACGCCGCTCATGCGATGGAGCTTGGGTATGATGCCGTTCTGCTGAACACCGCAGTGGCACGGGCCGGCGATCCCGCCGCAATGGCAAAGGCGATGAAGCTGGCCATCGAGGCCGGGCAATTGGCCTATCAGGCCGACCCGATCGAAGCGCGCGATATGGCCGAACCCTCGACCCCCATTATTGGAAAGGCGTTTTTGTCATGAACCTCGACCGGTTTTATCCAATCTTCGACCATTCCGACTGGCTGCGCCGGATTCTGCCCTTGGGCGTGAAATTGGTGCAGTTGCGGATCAAGGATCAACCGGACACGGTGGTACGCGAACAGATCGCGATTTCGCGGGATCTGTGCCGTGCGCATGGAGCTGTTCTGGTGGTGAATGACTATTGGCGAGCGGCGATCGACGCAGGCTGCGACTGGATTCATCTGGGGCAGGAGGATCTGGATGACGCAGATCTAAAGGCGATCCGTCGCGCAGGGCTGAAACTGGGTGTCTCGACCCATGACGATGACGAGCTTGAGCGTGTTCTGGCCATGAGCCCCGACTATGTTGCGCTTGGGCCGGTCTACCCAACGATCCTGAAAAAGATGAAATGGAAACAACAGGGCCTGCCGCGTGTCACTGAATGGAAAGCGCGCGTGGGGGAAGTCCCTTTGGTCGGTATTGGCGGGATGAGTGTCGAGCGCGCGCCGGGGGTGTTGCAGGCCGGGGCGGACAGTGTCTCAGTCGTGACAGACATCACCTTGAATGCAGACCCAGAAGCCCGCGTACGTGCGTGGATCGAGGTCACCAGATGAGCCGCTACGCTCGTCAGATGATCTTGCCGGAGGTCGGCGCGCGTGGTCAGGCTCGCCTGTCCAACGCTCGGGTTCTTGTGGTGGGGGCCGGGGGGCTGGCAGCGCCGGTTTTGCCTTTGCTGGCTGGTGCTGGGGTCGGAAATTTGACCATCATGGATTCCGATGAAGTGGCCCTGTCGAACCTTCATCGCCAGACCTTGTTTGCTGAAGGGGACTGTGGCCGCCCCAAAGCTGAAGTCGCGGCTGAGCGGTGTCAGGACATAAACTCTGAAATTACGATCTCCACGAATGATCAGGCTCTAACTAACTTAAATTCGCAACGTTTTGCCTCACAAGCCGACGTTATCCTCGATTGCGCGGACAGTTATGCGGCAAGCTATACGCTGTCGGATTCGTGTCACGCGCTGGGCAAGCCGTTGATAAGCGCCTCGGTCCTGGGGTTGTCCGGCTATGTCGGCGGTTTCTGCGGTGGTGCCCCATCTTTGCGAGCGGTTTTTCCCGACGCGCCGGGCAGCGGTGAAAGCTGTGCCACCTCCGGAGTGTTGGGCCCGGTCGTCGGAATGATTGGCGCGATGCAAGCGCAAATGGCGCTGAGCGTTATTCTCGGGCTGGACCCTTCGCCATTGGGGCAGATGGTTCAGTTCGATACTCGCACGATGCGAAGCAGCACGTTCCGCTTTGACGACGCGCCCGAGCCCGACCATCACTTCCCGTTTGTGTCGGTCTGCCAACTTACCACGGATGATCTGATCATCGAATTGCGCAGCCCGGCTGAGGCCCCTGAACCCATCCATCCCAAAGCGCTTCGCTGGTCTCCTGAATCGGTAAAACATGAGCCTAACAAGCACAAAAGGTTGGCACTTTGCTGTTCCACGGGCCTGCGTGCGTGGCGTGCCGCCGAAAAATTGCAACCGGATTGGCCGGGCGAGATCGTTCTCGTCGCGGCCTCAACCTCGTGAATGAAAAGGATACGCGAGATATGAAAAAGCTGATGACAGCAATTGCCCTGCTGGCCGCCGCGCCGGCCTGGGCCGAAGACAAGATGACTGTTCTGCTGGATTGGTTCGTTAACCCCGACCACGGGCCTATCATCGTGGCGCAAGAGAACGGATACTTTGCCGACGAGGGGCTGGAGATTGAGATTGTGCCACCCGCCGACCCATCGGCCCCTCCGCGTCTGGTTGCCGCCGGTCAGGCTGATCTGGCGGTGTCCTATCAGCCGCAACTTCACCTGCAAATCCATGAGGGTTTGCCGCTGAAGCGCGTCGGCACCTTGGTCGCGACGCCGTTGAACTGCCTGCTGGTGCTACAGGACGGTCCGATCAAAACGCTCGCCGACCTCAAGGGCAAAAAAATCGGCTTCTCGGTCGCGGGCGTTGAAGAGGCCGTTCTGGGCGCCATGCTGAACGCCCATGATGTCGCGCTAGACGATATTGAGATGGTCAACGTCAACTTCTCGCTGTCGCCATCGCTGATGACGGGACAGGTGGATGCGGTGATCGGTGCCTTCCGGAACTTTGAACTGAACCAGATGGATATCGAAGGCGTCGCGGGCCGCTGTTTCTACATCGAGGAAGAAGGTGTTCCGTCTTATGATGAGTTGATCTATGTCGCCAACCCCGACACGATGGATGCGGATAAGGTCGCCCGTTTCCTGGCTGCGACCGAAAAGGCGACCCAGTTCATCGTCAACAACCCGGAAAAAAGCTGGGAAATCTTCGCCGCCACCTCACCCGAACTGCAGGATGAACTGAACGCGCGCGCTTGGGTGGATACACTGCCCCGTTTCGCGCTGCGCCCGGCGGGTTTTGATGCAGGTCGCTATGCCCGTTTCGAGGCGTTCCTGAAAGACAGCGGCATGATCGACAGCATCAATCCGGTCAGCGACATCTCAGTAGATGTGACCGTGCAATGAGCGACTATGGCAAAGCATTCGCGCTGATGCGTGAGGCGGCGCAGGGGCCGTGGCAGGATTACACCTGCCACGCTTTTGTCGAAGGGTTGAAGGACGGCTCGCTGCCGCGTGCGGCGTTTCTGCATTATTTGCGGCAAGATTATGTGTTCCTGATTCATTTCTCGCGCGCCTGGGCGCTGGCGGTCGTGAAATCGGAAACACATGCGGAAATGTTGGCAGCCTCGCGCACCGTGAATGGGCTGATCAGCGAAGAGATGAAGCTGCATATCGGGATCTGCGAGGCTGAAGGCATCCCGCAGGACCAGCTGTTTGCCACGCCGGAACGTGCCGAGAACCTCGCCTATACGCGGTTCGTGCTTGAGGCCGGTTTCAGCGGCGATTTGCTGGACCTGCTGGCGGCGCTCGCGCCTTGTGTGATGGGGTACGGTGAGATTGGCACAAGACTGGCGGCCGAGGCGACGTCTGACACCTATCGCGATTGGATTGCCGCCTATTCCAGCGATGACTACCAAGATGCCTGCGTGGCGGTTGGGGAATTGTTAGATATGGCTCTAACAAGTCGTATTGGCGAGGACTTCGATGCATCCCCGCGTTGGACCCGGCTGTGCCACACCTTCCGTACTGCGACCGAGTTGGAGGTCAATTTCTGGCAAATGGGCCTGACCCCATGACCCCAGCCCCCGATCTGACCATCCGTGGTTCGGCCGCAATTGGCGACGCGTTATTGTTCGCGCCGTTGACCCTGACGCTAGCGGCCGGGCGGTGGACGTGTTTACTGGGTGGATCGGGGGTTGGCAAAACCACCATTCTGCGCCTGATTGCTGGCTTGGACACCGGCGCAGAGTTCGCCGGTCAGATTACCGCCAGTGACGGGCAATCTGTGCGGGAGCGGGTAGCCTACATGGCGCAGGACGATCTGTTGTTGCCTTGGGCGACTGTGGCGCAGAACGTCCTGCTGGGTGCGCGGTTGCGTGGAGAAAAGCCAGATTTGCGCCGCTGTGATCAGCTGATCGAACGGATGCGCCTGCAGGATCATATGGCAAAGAAGCCCGCCGAACTCTCTGGTGGGCAACGTCAACGCGTGGCCTTGGCCCGCACGTTGATGGAAGATCGGCCAATCGTTCTACTGGACGAGCCGTTCTCGGCCCTGGACGCCCGCACCCGCGCGGATATGCAGGACCTTGCGGCCGAAGCGTTACAGGACCGAACCGTGCTGCTGGTCACCCATGATCCGGGCGAGGCTGCCCGGTTGGGGCAATCCATCGTGGTCATGACGCAGAACGGCATAACGCCCTGCCAACCCCCGCATGCACCGGCCCCACGCAGCGTCGATGATCTGGAGACGCTTGAGGCGCAGGGCGCCTTACTGCGTATGCTTCGTGAGGAAGCGGCATGAAATTGTTGTCAGCTCTTGCTGCGACTGTATTTGCATTGGCGATCTGGCAGGGGATCGTCTCCCTGACCGGTCTGCCGAAATTCATTCTTCCCGGCCCTGCTTTGGTGGCGGAGACCTGGTGGCAGAATCGCTGGGTTATCGCGGAACACACATGGGTCACCGCAGTCGAGGTTGTCATTGGTCTGGCTTGCGGTACGGTTTTGGGGGTTTTGACCGCCTTGCAACTGGCCAATTCCCGCGCCGCGCGGGTGCTGGTGCAGCCGATGCTGGTGTTTACGCAGGCGCTGCCGGTCTTTGCTTTGGCTCCTTTGCTGACCCTTTGGTTGGGTTATGGGCTGTGGTCTAAAGTCGCGATGGCGGTGTTGATCATCTATTTCCCGATCACCTCATCCTTCTTCGACGGGTTGATGCGGACCCCACCGGGATATCTTGATCTGGCACGCACCATGCAGGCCAGTTCGCGGGCGGTGTTGTGGCACATTCGCATTCCGGCAGCCTTGCCTTCGCTGGCGTCGGGCATGCGACTGGCGGCGGTCTATGCGCCGATCGGGGCAGTGATCGGCGAATGGGTCGGGTCGTCGCAGGGTCTGGGTTACCTGATGCTGCTGGCCAATGGCCGGGCAAAGACCGACCTTATGTTTGCTGCTATGCTGACTCTGGGGGTTTTTTCGATCCTGCTGCACCTGACCGTTCGACGGGCAACTGCAGGCATTGCGGGTGAGACGCGTTAACCATTCAGAAACCGATTCTGCGGCACGGTGGTCCCATGACACAGGACGCCTTTGCCGAAGCACCGATGCTGTTTGAAACCGACGAAGCCCCCGTGCAGCCGCTGCCGACGGGTCGCTTGCCGTCGTATATCAAAGATCACCGCAAACGATTGCGCGAACGGTTTATGTCTGGTGGGTCGGCGGCAATGCCGGATTACGAATTGTTGGAGCTTGCCCTGTTCCGCTCGATCCCACGGCAGGATGTCAAACCCCTGGCCCGAGCGCTGATGGATACGTTTGGCGACTTTAACCGCGTGCTGACCGCACCCGAAGAACGGTTGCGGCAAATCAAAGGCGTAGGCGATACGGTGATCACCGACCTGAAAATCCTTGAGGCTTGTGCACATCGGATGACCCGCGCGCGGGTCATGCAACGGCACGTCGTATCAGGCTGGGACGCATTGCTGGATTATTGCCATACGACGATGGCCCATCGCGAGACTGAGCAGTTTCGCGTATTCTACCTTGACCGCAAGAACGTACTTATCGCGGATGAAGAACAGGCCAAAGGCACTGTCGACCACGTTCCCGTCTATCCGCGTGAGGTAGCCAAACGCGCGCTGGAGCTGAATGCCTCGGCGCTAATCTTGGTACACAATCACCCATCGGGCGATCCGACACCGTCGCAATCGGATATCGATATGACCAACCGAATTCAGGATGCCTGCGTCGCGCTGGGCCTGACGCTGCATGACCATCTGATTATTGGCAAATCGAATGAGTTGAGCTTTCGATCCGAAGGCTATTTGTAAGGGTTACTGAACCCAGACCTCGACCCTACGATTGATTTTGCGGCCCCAGTCCGTGTCATCACAGGCCATGGGCATTGCCTCGCCAAATGCGTCCACGGCGATCTCGACACTATCCGGAATGGCGGTTTCTACCGCCGATAGCACCGCGTTGCGCACGGTTTTTGCCCGCAGCAATGCGATTCTGGCATTGGATGAGGCCGCGCCGTCACCATCACTAAAACCGACAAAGGTCAGTTTACGCGCGTCGATGGCTCCGGTTTCAAGGGCATGGGCCAATTGCCGGATGTTTGAGCGTGACTGCGCATCGGGTCTTGAGGAGCCTGCCTCGAACCGGAACGACAGAGACAGGCGCGATTGTGGGCGCAGCGTGTCGATCATGCGCTGTAACTCTTCCAACCCGACCTCGGCACCACCGGAAACCACTGCGTTGGCCAGACGATCCCCTTGCAACCCGATCCGCATGGTTTCGGGTTCTTGATCCACAAATCCGGCATCGCGGATCGCCATCTGTGCCTCGGCGCTTTGCGAATAGGCCAGGAATTGCCGCGCGATGCGGGGCAGGCGGATTTCCGGCAGATACAGGAACATCGGCGATGTCAGCGGATAATCTTCGGTCTTGATGGATTGCCGCGTGGCGGTCAGCGCGTGACCGCAACCGCCGGTCAAAGGCAGGCCCCGGGCAGGCCCGACCTCGGCATGGCTGGCGATACCGATGGCAAAGGGGTCATCAGCGACAGCGCGAACCAGATCGCTGCTACGGGTGTGACGGACGATTCCCTCGGCCAGCGTGGATTGAGCGGGGGCCAGCAACCGGTCCTCAACCCCTTGCGCCAAACCGGAACCCGCGTCTGGTAAGTGCAGGGAAACCGGCGCATCAGGTCCTCCTAATTCAGACCAGTTTTGGATCTCGCCGGAAAACACGCTTACCAGTTCTGCGGGCGAAATTTGCCGCGCCGGGTTTTCCCGGGCCACAATTGGGACAAGCGCGTCCAGCGCGATGACCCGGGATCGCCTTGCATCTGCCAGATCACCCAGACCAGCGGTCTGCGCGGCCTCCTGTTCCGATGGGCGAATTTCACGCAGTGCCATGACGATATCTGTCTCATCGGCGATCAGATCCGCAAAGCCGCCACCTGTGTTGTTAGGGGCGAAATAGAACCGCCCCAAAGGGGCATCGCGCCCGGTCTGATAAAGCTCATAGGTGAATGCGCCCGAATCCAAACGCTGCGGCGTCGCCGACATCCCCTCTTGCTGGGCGAACCCAACGATCAGGGCCGGCAGTACCTTTTCCGCCATGACGGAAGAACCTGAGAACCGAACCTCGGCCACGAAATCCGTAAGGCTGGGGCAGGCGGGTCCTTCGCAGGTCACACCCGACCCATCCACGGTCAGCTCACCGAACTGCGTATCCACGCGATAAAACTCGCCATCAAAGCTCAGCAGGTTGCCTGTGACCTCGACCTTGCCGTCTTGCGAGGTCAGCGTGATATCCTGTGCGTGTACATAGGACGCCAGAGTCACCGAAATCAGTGTGGCCACTGCCACACGAAAAAATGTCATAAGAAAGTCGAGCCTGCCTGCGGTTTAATTTGCCGCGATTGTCAGGTCTTGGAGCAGATTATTCAACACCAGAAAATCACCGGCTTGTGCGCAATCCGGCATGGGCAGCGTCAAATCGCGCGACCGCAGGCGGCGATCGCCACGCAGCTCGAGCGATTGCACGGCCAAATCCCGGCCGCAATTTGCCTCGGTCACTTCGGCCTCGACCGTCAGTTCGATCGAACCGGTCTGGCTGGTTTCGCCTGCAGGGAAGGAATAGATTTCGATATTCTGCGCGTCACCGAACGCCTGTTGGCCCAGATGCACGACTTTACCCGCACCTTTTGCGTCAGAGTTCGAAGATACATGTCCGGCGGTTCCATAGCTGGCCCCAAATTCCAGCGCATGGATCTGCAGGTCTGTCTCACCCTGCCATTGCAGGGCGATGCGGTTGTAGTTGGACAAGTCGGGGATGTGAGTGGTGGCTACGGTTCCGGTCTGATCATCAACCGAGATCAGAAAGATCGCATATTCCGACAGGGCCGGGATCGTCAGATCCAAAGCGCCGTTTTTGTCCGTTCGTTGGGTAACTGTTAGTCCGCTGTGGTGGATTTCGATCCGTTCATTGCCGTGGCAGGGGGCTTTGACGGTCAGGCGCGCCGCAGCGCCGGGAACGGCTTTGGCACGGGCACTGAGAGTGCAGTTTTCCTGATCAGAGGGGGTCGATCGAGTGGGTTGCAGGGGGCGCCGCGAAGCCTTGGTGTCGGTGGTTGCATCAGCGGCCGGAAGCGAGGAGGTCAGAACAATTCCTTCCAGCCCGGCAATCACCGAGGACTGATTGGCGGCAGCCACAGTTACAGGAGCCTGCGCGCTATCCGATTGCGCTGGCGATCCATTTTGCATCAGGTAACCAATGGCTAAGGCACAAGCGACGGTGCCGCCAGTGGTCACGTAATTCTTTATTACAAACAAAACACCCTCCCCAGTTGAAGGAGCGAGTCGCATCCTGAAGTTGAATCACGGCCAATATGTGGCCGTGAAACGGACTCAATGTGTTTTGATCAAGGTGACGTCAGGTCAGTCGGCCGTGGCAATGTTTGAATTTCTTGCCCGATCCACACGGGCAGAGATCGTTGCGCGACGGGTTCCCCCAAGTCGAGGGATCGTCTTCGACAAAGCCCGGGCGTGCATCGCCTGAAGCCTGAGCTTCGGCCAGTGCTTCGGCCTTGTCGGTGGCTTGATCCACTGCCTGTTGTGCCTGTGCTTGCTGTGCCTGCATCTGTGCCAGCATCTCGCGCTGTTCCTCTTCGGTCAGCGGACGGACGCGCGACAATTGCTGAGTCACGGTTTCGCGCAAACTGTCGAGCATGGATTCAAACAACTGGAAGCTCTCGTTCTTGTATTCGTTCAGCGGGTCGCGCTGGGCGTAACCGCGGAATCCAACGACCGAGCGCAGATGTTCCAGCGTCAGCAGATGCTCGCGCCATTTACTGTCGATCGTCTGCAGCAGAACCTGCTTTTCGATGTTGCGCATATTTTCGGGACCAAAGGCCACCGCCTTTTGCGCCATCATCTCATCGGCAGCATTGACCAGACGCTCGCGCACCTGTTCATCATCGACGCCTTCCTCGGCGGCCCAGTCCTGTACGGGCGCATCGATGGTCAGCTTTTCCTTGATCGCCTCGTGCAGGCCGTCTGTGTCCCACTGATCGGCATAGGTTTTTGGCGGCATGTGTTCGTCGATCAGATCGTCGATCACCTGTTCGCGCATGTCCGAGACGATCTCGGACAAGTCATCGGTCGACATGATCTCGCGCCGCTGGCTGAACACCACTTTACGCTGGTCGTTCATCACGTCGTCGAATTTCAGAACGTTTTTGCGCATGTCAAAGTTGCGACCTTCGACCTTGGACTGTGCGCGTTCCAGCGACTTGTTCACCCAAGGATGAACAATTGCCTCGCCTTCTTTCATGCCCAGCGTGGTCAGAACCTTGTCCAGCCGCTCTGATCCGAAGATGCGCATCAGGTCGTCTTCGAGACTCAGGTAGAACACGGTACGGCCCGGGTCACCCTGACGGCCCGAACGACCGCGCAGCTGATTGTCGATCCGACGGCTTTCGTGACGTTCGGATGCCATGACGTAAAGACCACCGGCCGCCAGAACCTTTTCCTTTTCCTCGGCGTGGCGGGCCTCTTCCTTGGCTCGTAGCTCGGCAGGATCGGCCTCGGGGTTTTCGGCCAGCGCCTGCAGCACATTCATCTCGACATTGCCGCCCAGCTGAATGTCGGTGCCGCGGCCAGCCATGTTGGTGGCAATGGTCACCGCACCATACCGGCCGGCATCGGCCACGATCTGTGCCTCTTGCTCGTGCTGGCGGGCGTTCAGAACGTTATGTTCGATGCCTTCCTTTTGCAGCAGCTGGCTTAGCAGTTCGGATTTCTCGATCGAGGTTGTGCCCAAAAGAACCGGCTGGCCCTTTTCCTGCGCTTCTTTGGTCTCATTGATCATCGCGCCGTATTTCTCATCGGCAGTGCGATAAACCTGATCGTCTTCGTCAAGACGGGCAATCGGCCTGTTGGTCGGAACCTCGACCACGCCCAGACCGTAGATTTCGGCGAATTCTTCGGCCTCGGTCAGCGCGGTGCCGGTCATGCCGCCCAGCTTGTCATACAGGCGGAAGTAGTTCTGGAAGGTCACACTGGCCAGTGTCACGTTTTCAGGCTGAATCTGCACGCCTTCCTTGGCTTCGATGGCTTGATGCAGGCCTTCGGACAGGCGGCGACCTGGCATCATCCGGCCAGTGAATTCGTCGATCAGAATGACGTTGCCGTCACGGACGATATAGTCTTTGTCACGTGTAAACAGCTTGTGTGCGCGCAGACCCTGGTTGACGTGGTGAACGACTGTGGTGCTTTCCGGATCATACAAAGTATGGCCTTCCGGGATCAGACCGTTGGCGTTCAGCTGTTGTTCCAGGAATTCGTTTCCCTCATCCGTAAAGGTCACGTTCCGGGACTTTTCGTCCAACGAGAAATGGTGGTCCTGCAGCGACGGGATCAGGGCGTCGATGGCGGTGTACAGGTCCGAGCGGTCCTCGGACGGGCCTGAGATGATCAGCGGTGTCCGCGCCTCATCGATCAGGATCGAGTCGACCTCGTCCACAATCGCGAAATTGTGGTACTTTTGGTAAATCTGATCCAGTTCCGCCTTCATATTATCGCGCAGATAATCAAAGCCCAACTCGTTGTTGGTGGCATAGGTGACGTCACAGGCGTAGGCGGCTTTTTTCTCGGCGTCCGGCTGACCAGACCAAATCACACCGGTGGTCATGCCAAGGGCACCAAACACCTTGCCCATCCATTCGGCGTCACGCTTGGCCAGGTACTCGTTTACCGTGACCACGTGCACGCCCTTGCCGGTCAGTGCGTTCAGATAGGCGGGGAAAGTGGCAACCAACGTCTTGCCCTCACCCGTTTTCATCTCCGAGATATTGCCCTGATGCAGGAACGCGCCGCCCATCAGCTGTACGTCAAAGGCGCGCAGACCCAGCGCGCGTCTGGCACCTTCTCGAACGTTGGCAAAAGCTTCTGGCAGCAAGTCGTCCAGCGCCTCACCATCAAGTGCGCGTTTGCGCAGTTCGGTGGTCTTTTCGATCAGGTCCTCATCGGACAGCTTTTCGAACTCAGGTTCCAGCGCATTGATCTTTTCGACCAGCGGGCGGGTCGCCTTGATCTTGCGGTCGTTCGGTGTTCCGAACACCTTTTTGGCGAGCGTTCCGAGTCCCAGCATGTTCACTCCAGCGGATCTGTTCTTGTCTTGGTTGCGACAGGCTTGCCCACCTTGCTTGCAACCCATAGATACGGGGGATGAAAGGCGGCCCTGTCCAAGGCTTCAAAGCGATGTAAGCGGCAGGTCCCAGAGTGTCAACGCCACGCCCCGTCGCGGCAAAGAAATAGGATGATTCCATGCCCAAAGGCCTCACTTTTCTGCCATCGCTGGCTCTGGCTGCCGTGATGGCGATGCCGCTTGCCGCCGAAACCAAGCCGGACGCGGATACGGTTGTCGCCAATGTGAATGGGGATGAAATCACACTGGGTCACGTTATCGCATCTGTCGCGGCGCTGCCGCCGAATTACTCCGAGGTTGAAGATGATGTTCTGTACGAATTTGTCATCGAGCAATTGATCCAGCAGCAATTGCTGGCGCAGCAGCAGGACGATCTGAACCGGCTGAACCAGTTGGGACTGGAAAACGAAGGCCGGTCCATGCGGGCGGTGCAGACAGTAAATGCGTTGCTGGGCGATGTCGTGACCGAAGAGTCAATTCAGGCAGCCTATGATGCGGAATTTGGCAACTTCGAAGGCGAAGATGAGTTCGACGCCAGCCATATTCTTGTAGCCACCGAAGAAGAAGCCAAGGAAATTAAAACTCTGCTGGATAACGGCGGCGATTTTGCCGAAACGGCCAAGGAAAAGTCGACCGGCCCATCGGGTCCGAATGGCGGGTCATTGGGATGGTTTGGCAAGGGCCAGATGGTGCCGGAATTCGAAAACGCCGTTGTTGCGTTGGAAAAGGGTCAGATTTCGGATCCGGTGCAAACACAGTTCGGCTGGCACCTGATCATTCTCAACGACACGCGAAAATCCGAAGCGCCGGAGCTTGATGCCGTCCGTGAACAGCTGGCACAGTCCCTTCAGCAGGACGCGATTCAAGCCAAGATCGACGAGCTGACGCAGCAGTCGCAGATCGAACGTCCCGCTTTGGACGGTGTTGGCCCCGAGGTCATCCGTCAGATCGACCTGATTCAGGAGTAACCCCAGTGGCCGCGATCACCAAGGTTTCGCCGCTGGCTCCAGCGGGTTTCCCCGAATTGCCTGCGATTGACGGTGTGCGTTTTGCCACCGTCGAGGCTGGCGTGCGTTATCAGGGCCGTACCGACGTGATGTTGGCGGTTCTGGATCCGGGCACATCTGTGGCTGGGGTGTTTACCCGGTCCGCCACACGCGCAGCCCCCGTGCTGGACTGTCAGGACAAGATCGGCGGGTCCAGCGATGGGCCTGCGGCGATTTTGGTGAACTCCGGCAATGCCAATGCCTTTACCGGTCATTATGGTCAAACCTCGGTGGCCGAGGTGACGCAAGCAGTGTCCAAAGCGACCGGCGTTCCTGTTGAACGCGTCTTCACTTCATCCACCGGCGTGATTGGTGAGCCACTGCCCCATGACCGCATCGTTTCGCAGCTTGAGGCGTTGAAGATGGGCCTCAGCCGCCATGCCATCGAAGACGCCGCAAAGGCGATCATGACCACTGACACGTTCCCGAAAGGGGCCAGTGCGCAGGTCGAGATTGATGGGAAAACAGTCTCTATTGCAGGGATTGCCAAGGGGTCAGGCATGATCGCGCCGGATATGGCGACGATGCTGGTCTACATCTTTACCGATGCACAGTTCGAACAGTCCGCCCTGCAGGCGATGCTGAGCGCCCAATCCGACCGGACATTCAATTGTATTACCGTGGACAGTGACACCTCGACCTCGGACAGCCTGTTGTTGTGTGCAACAGGTGCGTCTGGCGTAGATGCCACCAACAACGCGGCATTTGCCGAAGCGCTGGAAAGCGTGATGCTGGATCTGGCACAGCAAGTTGTACGCGACGGCGAAGGCGCGACCAAATTTGTGGAAATCCGTGTGACCGGCGCCGCCTCGGACGCGGATGCCAAAGTGCATGGGCTGGCGATTGCCAACTCACCCTTAGTGAAAACCGCCATTGCTGGTGAGGACCCGAATTGGGGCCGCATCGTCATGGCCATCGGCAAATCCGGTGCCGCCGCCGACCGCGACCTGCTGAGTATTTCCTTCGGCGATATTCTGGTTGCCGAAAAGGGCTGGGTCAGCCCGGACTACCGCGAGGATGACGCCGCCGCCTATATGAAAGGTCAGGATCTGGTGATCGCGGTTGATCTGGGACTGGGCGTAGGCAAGTCCACCGTTTGGACTTGTGACCTGACTCACGGCTATATTGAGATCAACGCGGATTATCGCTCGTGAAAACTGTTTTAGTGTCTGCCGTAGCCCTGATCGACATTGAGGGCCGGGTGCTACTGGCCCAACGACCCGAGGGCAAATCCATGGCCGGTCTCTGGGAGTTCCCCGGTGGCAAAATCGAACCCGGCGAAACCCCCGAGGCTGCCCTGATCCGCGAATTGCACGAGGAACTGGGCATCGACACCTGGGCCTCATGCCTCGCCCCGCTGACCTTTGCCAGCCACAGCTATGACGATTTTCACCTTCTGATGCCGTTGTTTGCTTGTCGCAAGTGGGAAGGTATTCCGCAGTCGAAAGAAGGTCAGGCGTTGAAATGGGTGCGTGCGAATGAGTTGCGGAACTATCCGATGCCTGCGGCGGATGTGCCTTTGATTCCGATTTTGCGGGATTGGTTGTAACTTGCTGATTTTTCCGTCTTGAAAAAGAGACTTTAATGGAAAGTACGATAACGACCTCTGTTGGAAGCAGAGAATGGGAAATCGCCCCTGCAAACACTATTGCAGTTATCTTGCTGTTTGTACTGTTTATCTATTTGTTCTTTAGACACTTTATGTTTGTTCTAATGGTCATGGACGTGGGTATTGGTTGGCTTAGGAAATTTGAGTGGTTCCCCAAAGAAAAGCGGCGGCTCAAAGCTCTGTTCCACTGGATGGTCGCAAATGCGCTATTTTTTGGGTACTTATTGGTTGCGGATAAGCTTGGGTATCTTGAGTTTATCCCCACTTGAAAAATTCTCCAGCCAAGAAGCTCTTTTGACTTACGTCTGTCAGGCGGTCCGATTTCTGTACTACCACTGTTACAATTCGTAAGAATTGAGAAAACATCAGGAAAAAGTTGACGCTGATCTTTCCTGCGTCCCTTATCGGGGCGTTGGCGTCCGGGGTTGATCCCTGGTCCGCCGTTTCCGGCCCGGAGGAGGGGCCGGATGGGGAGGAGAAAGAGATTGGCTCAGACGCAGTCGGGCGCTGAAGGGATGCACTCTCTTCCGGCGCTGCTACACCGCAATGCGACCCAGTTCGGGGACGCCCCGGCCTACCGGGAAAAGGAGTTCGGAATCTGGCAATGCTGGACCTGGGCCGAAACGGCCAAGGAAATCCGTGCGATTGCCCTGGGCTTTCTGGAGCTTGGCGTAGAAAAAGGCGACCACATCGCCGTGATCGGGCGCAATCGTCCGGCGCACTACTGGTCGATGGTTGCGGCTCAGATGGTGGGTGCCGTGCCGGTGCCGCTTTATCAGGACGCAGTCGCCGAAGAGATGGCTTATGTGCTGGATCATTGCGGCGCAAAATACGTCGTTTGCGGTGATCAGGAGCAGGTCGACAAGGTCATCGAGATTCAGGAGAACCTGCATCAGGTCAAACACATCCTCTACACCGACAAACGGGGGATGCGGAAATACGATCACAGCCAGATGAACGCACTGGACGATCTGATGGCCGAAGGCAGTGCCGGTCACGCGCGTTTTGATGCGGAACTGGATCGTCGGATTGCCGAGGTCGATTACGACGGCACCTGCGTCATGCTGTATACGTCGGGCACCACGGGCAAACCCAAAGGCGTGGTGCTGTCGAACCGGAATGTGATCGAAAGCGCCAAGAACTCCGCCGAGTTCGATCATTTGAATCGGAACGAAGACATCCTGTCTTACCTGCCGATGGCTTGGGTAGGCGATTTCATCTTTTCCATCGGTCAGGCCTATTGGTGCGGCTTTTGCGTAAACTGCCCCGAAAGCGCCGACACGATGATGACCGACCTGCGCGAGATCGGGCCGACTTATTTCTTCGCTCCGCCGCGGGTTTTTGAGACTCAGCTGACCAATGTGATGATCCGGATGGAGGACGCTGGCAAACTGAAGCAACGGATGTTCCACCACTTCATGGCGCACGCCAAGAAAGTGGGAGGCCTGTTGCTGGACGGTAAACCTGTGGGCTTTGGCGACCGCTTGAAATATGCGCTGGGCAATATGTTGGTCTACGGGCCGCTCAAGGATACGCTGGGTTATGGCCGCTTTCGTGTGGGCTATACGGCGGGTGAGGCGATCGGGCCGGAGATTTTTGATTTCTACCGCTCGCTCGGCATCAACCTGAAACAACTTTACGGTCAGACCGAAGCGACGGTTTTCATCACCGTTCAGCCGGATGGAGAGGTGCGCGCCGACACCGTTGGTGTGCCTGCGCCCGATGTCGAACTGAAGATCGACGACAAGGGTGAGATTCACTATCGGTCACCCGGTGTTTTCGTCGAGTATTACAACAACCCGGACTCAACCGCCTCGACCAAAGATGCGGAAGGCTGGGTGGCCACTGGGGATGCGGGATTCATCGAGGAAAGTTCGGGGCATCTGCGGATCATCGACCGCGCAAAGGATGTGGGCAAGATGGCCGACGGGTCGATGTTTGCGCCGAAATACGTCGAGAACAAGCTGAAATTCTATCCCGACATCCTTGAGGTCGTTCTGTTCGGAAACGGCAAGGACCGCTGCGTCGCGTTTATCAACATCGACCTGACGGCTGTTGGGAACTGGGCAGAACGCAACAACGTGGCCTATGCATCCTATCAGGAGCTAACAGCGAATCCCCGTGTATTAGAGACGATTCGAAGCCATGTGGAAGAGGTGAACAAGTCTGTGGCCGCTGACGAAATGTTGTCGGGCTGCCAGGTGCATCGCTTTGTGGTGCTGCACAAGGAACTGGATGCGGATGACGGTGAGATGACCCGGACCCGGAAAGTGCGTCGCGGGTTTGTCGAAGATAAGTTCAGCGACATCATCGATGCGCTTTATGATGGGTCCAAGCAGGTCTCAACCACGACCGAAGTGACTTATGAGGACGGGCGAAAGGGATCGATCAGCGCTACGCTTGAGATTATCGATGCACCGGTCGTGCCGGTTGCTCAGCACAAGGTGGCGGCGGAATGAGGCCCGGTCATGCGCCGCTCGACCTGTGGTCATCGCCCCGCCCGCCGTCCCGTTTTTCCGCAAGTCAGGGAGTGATTGATGCTGGATAACTCCGAAGGATATGTCACCGAAGACGGCCGCAAGATCGGCGGCGTGGTGATGGAGATGAAGAACATCACCCTTCGTTTTGGCGGTGTGGTGGCGATCAAGGATATCTCGTTCGATATCCGTGAGGGCGAGATCCGCGCCATCATCGGCCCGAACGGGGCCGGTAAATCCTCAATGCTGAACGTGATTTCCGGCTTCTACATCCCACAGGAGGGCGAGGTCTGGTTCCATGGTGCCAAGCGTCCACAGATGCGCCCCTACGAAGTTGCGCGGCAGGGCATTGCCCGGACGTTTCAAAACATCGCCCTTTTCGAAGGAATGAGCGTTCTGGACAACGTCATGACCGGGCGGCTGAACTATATGAAAACCAACCTCTTTCAGCAGGCCATGTGGAAGGGCAAGGCTGAGGCGGAAGAGGTTGAAAACCGCGAGGCGGTCGAGAAGATCATCGACTTTCTTGAGATTCAGCACATCCGCAAGACGCCGGTTTCCCGCCTGCCATACGGGTTGAAAAAGCGGGTCGAGCTGGCCCGCGCGTTGGCGGCGGAACCCAAGCTGTTGCTGCTGGACGAACCAATGGCCGGCATGAACGTTGAAGAGAAAGAGGACATGAGCCGCTTTATCCTCGACGTGAATGACGAGTTTGGCACCACCATCGCCCTGATCGAGCATGACATGGGTGTTGTGATGGATCTGAGCGACCGGGTGGTCGTGATGGATTACGGCAAGAAGATCGGCGACGGCACCCCGGATGAGGTGCGCAGCAATCAGGAAGTCATCGACGCCTATCTGGGGGTGAGCCATGACTGAGCAACTGACAGACATGAGAGGGGGCGCACATGCCTGATCAGCTGATTTTCGCGATGGAGGTTTTCCTCAACGGCCTTATGGCAGGTGTTCTGTACGCCCTGGTCGCACTGGGCTTTGTGCTGATCTACAAGGCGTCCGGAATCTTCAATTATGCTCAAGGGGTTATGGCCCTTTTCGCCGCCATGACTCTGGTGGGGATCATGAACGGGCAGGTCCCGTTTGCCCATCTGATCAACGCGACATTCGGAACGCATATCCACAAGTTCGGATGGAATGTGCCTGCGTTTGTGGCGATTATCCTGACGATGGGTGTCATGGTTCTGCTGGCCTGGGCGGTGCAACGCTTTGTGATGCGGCATTTGGTCGGGCAAGAGCCGATTATCCTATTCATGGCGACCATCGGTCTGGCCTATTTCCTTGAGGGCGTGGCTGACCTGATGTGGGGATCCGAGATCAAGACGTTGGATGTCGGCCTGCCGCAGGGCATCAACCTGTGGATCGATGAGACCACGTTCAACATCTTTGGCTACGGCTTCTTTATCGACAACCTGGACATTGTGGCGACGGTGATTGCCGCACTGCTGGTGACCGCACTGGTCGCGTTCAGCCAATACACCAAGCAGGGCCGGGCGATGCGCGCGGTGGCCGATGACCATCAGGCGGCGCTGTCTGTCGGAATTTCGCTGAACTTCATCTGGATCATGGTGTGGTCGGTTGCGGGCTTTGTCGCACTTGTTGCAGGCATCATGTGGGGCACCAAATCGGGCGTTCAGTTCTCGCTGTCCCTGATCGCGCTCAAGGCGCTGCCGGTGCTGATGCTGGGCGGATTTACTTCGATCCCCGGGGCCATTGTTGGCGGGCTGATCATCGGTGTGGGCGAGAAGCTGTTCGAGTTCGCGATCGGCCCGCTGGTCGGCGGCGCGACCGAGAACTGGTTCGCTTATGTTCTGGCGCTGATCTTCCTCGTGTTCCGGCCGCAGGGCCTGTTCGGTGAGAAGATCATTGAGAGGGTGTAGGACGTGACCAAGCTGATCGCCATCATCAACGTGATCGCGTGGGCCGGGTTCTGGGCTTTTGGCTACATCGCGCTCACTTCGGATGATTTAACCGAAGGTCAGTTGGTGATTGCAGCAATTCTGGCTTTTGCCGGGCTCGCCATGGGCATCCTGGCTTACATGAAACTGGTGCGCGCCTCAGAGGCGAGCGGATATGCAAAAGGCTCCAAGCAGCTGAACGCCGAGGCCCGCAACCGGGCGCAAGAAGAATGGGGAAAGTAAGACATGTTTTATCGTGAGGCCGGGGATTTCAAAACCTCCTACACAGATGACAGCCAGACCTTTCCGATCAAGTTCGACCGGTATCGGTATTATGTGGTTTTGGCGGTGGCGTTTGGGATCATCCCGTTCGTCATCAATGACTACTGGGCCAATGCGCTGTTACTGCCCTTTTTGATTTATGCCATTGCGGCGATCGGGTTGAACATTCTTGTGGGGTATTGCGGGCAGGTATCCTTGGGTACCGGTGGCTTCATGGCTGTGGGTGCCTATGCCTGCTACAAGCTTATGACCTCTTTCCCGGATGTCAGCATGTTCATTCATGTCATTCTTGCCGGCGGCATAACGGCCATTGTCGGGGTGCTGTTTGGCCTGCCGAGCCTGCGGATCAAGGGGTTCTATCTCGCCGTGGCCACGCTGGCGGCGCAGTTCTTCCTTGTGTGGCTCTTTAACCGGGTGCCTTGGTTCTACAACTATTCGGCCTCGGGTCAGATCAACGCGCCGGAAAGGGATGTGTTCGGCATCATCATCACAGGCCCGAATGCACCGGCATGGGCCACCTATCTGTTCTGCCTGATTTTCCTGGCCGTCAGCGCCCTGATCGCGCGCAACTTGACGCGCGGCACGACGGGCCGGACATGGATGGCGATCCGTGACATGGACATCGCGGCCGAGATCATTGGGGTGAACCCGCTAAAGGCCAAGATGAGCGCCTTTGCCGTCAGCTCGTTCTTTATCGGCATCGCGGGCGCGCTGTTCTTTGCTGTCTATCTTGGTGCGGTCGAGGTCGGCGAAGTATTCGGTATCCAGAAATCGTTCCTAGTCCTGTTCATGATTATTATCGGAGGGTTAGGGTCCATTTTCGGATCGTTCGCCGGTGCCGCTTTCCTTGTTCTGCTGCCGGTGGTCCTGAAAGTGGTGGGCGTCGACGTTCTGGGCTGGCCCACGGATATCGTGGCACATCTGCAGCTGGTGATCGTCGGCGCGCTGATCATCATGTTCCTGATCTTGGAACCGCACGGGCTGGCACAACTGTGGCGCGTGGCGAAAGAGAAACTGAGACTATGGCCGTTCCCGCACTAAGGGGTCGGCCCAATGAAAAAACGGGCGGCACAAGCCCGAACGCAACATCGGACTAACCAAGGGAGGAGACACCCGATGAAATTGAAACTGGCAACCGCGGCGCTGAGCGCCCTGATGGCTGCAGGACCCGCTCTGGCGGATCTTGTGATCCCCGATCTGAGCTATCGCACCGGGCCTTACGCCGCTGGCGGTATTCCGTTCTCGGATGGCTATAACGACTATTTCACCCTGCTGAATGAGCGTGACGGCGGCATCGGCGGTGTTCCGATCCGGATGGTTGAATGCGAAACCGGCTATAACACCGAAAAAGGCGTTGAATGTTATGAATCCACCAAGGGCGAAGGCGCGCTGGTGTATCAGCCTTTGTCGACTGGTATTACCTATCAGTTGATCCCGAAAGTGACTGCGGACGACATTCCGCTGCACACGATGGGATATGGGCGGACCTCGGCCAAAAACGGCGACGTCTTCAGCCATACTTTCAATTACCCGGCCAACTATTGGGACGGGGCCTCGGGCGCGGTCAACTATTTGCTTGAGGAAAACGGTGGCGACCTGAGCGGCAAGAAAATTGCGCTGGTCTATCACAACTCGGCCTACGGCAAAGAGCCGATCCGCACCCTGGAAGAGCTGTCCAAAAAGCACGGCTTTGAGCTGGTCGCCCTGCCGGTCGATCACCCGGGTCAGGAACAGAAGTCGCAGTGGCTGCAAATCCGCCGTGATCGTCCCGACTATGTCCTGATGTGGGGCTGGGGTGTGATGAACCAGGTTGCGGTACAAGAGGCTGCAAACATCCGCTTCCCGATGGAAAACTTCATCGGCATCTGGTGGTCCGGTTCTGAGAACGATGTGCTGCCAGCGGGCGAAGCCGCCAATGGCTATAAGGCGCTGACCTTCCACAACGTGGGCACGGACTTCCCGGTCTTTGATGACCTGCAGAAACACGTGGTCGATGCGGGCAAGGCTGCTGGCGCGGGCGATCAGGTAGGCACGGTTCTGTACAACCGTGGCCTGTACGCGGCTGTTTTGGCTGCCGAAGCCATCAAGAAAGCCCAGGAAATCTCGGGCAATGCGGAAATCACCCCGTCTGAGATGCGTGCCGGTATGGAAGCACTGGAGATGACCGAAGAGAAGATGGCCGAACTGGGCCTGGCGAACTTCGGTCCGACCTTCTCGGTCTCATGCGAAAACCACGGCGGCGACGCCCTTGTGGGTGTGACGCAATGGGATGCAGCAAACAAGACCTGGACGCTGATCTCGGACTTCAAGCAGACCGATGGTGAAGTGATCGGCGCGCTAATCGATGAAGATTCTGCGGCTTATGCAGCAGAAAACAACATTGAAGGGCGTTGCTGATACAGCGCTTTGAACAACCCGGGGCGGCGGCAGACCGCCGTCCCGAACCCCACACTCGCTTAAGGACACGCGCAGATGCTGGATGCGGCACAAACCACTGACACCAAGTCGGAAACCCTGCTTGAGGTCAACAATATCGAGGTTATCTACAATCACGTGATCCTCGTTCTGAAAGGCGTCAGCCTGACTGTGCCCAAGGGCGGTATCACGGCCCTGCTGGGCGGCAACGGCGCAGGAAAAACGACGACGCTCAAGGCTGTGTCGAACCTTTTGCATTCCGAGCGCGGTGAGGTCACCAAGGGAACGATCGAATATCGCGGCACCAGCGTGCATGAAAGCGATCCCGCCGATCTGGTGGAAAAGGGCGTCATCCAGGTGATGGAAGGCCGCCATTGTTTCGAACACCTGACGGTCGAGGAAAACTTGCTGACGGGCGCCTATACCCGCAAGGATGGCAAGGCCGCCATCCAGCAGGACCTTGAACTGGTCTACACATATTTTCCCCGTCTGAAAGAACGCCGCCGGTCGCAGGCAGGCTACACTTCCGGTGGTGAGCAACAGATGGTTGCAATGGGTCGGGCTTTGATGTCCCGGCCCGAGACGATCCTGCTGGACGAACCCTCGATGGGTCTGGCGCCGCAGCTGGTCGAAGAGATTTTCGGTATCGTGAAGGACCTGAACGAGAAAGAAGGTGTTTCTTTCCTGTTGGCCGAACAGAACACCAATGTGGCTCTAAGGTTTGCGCATTACGGCTATATTCTGGAATCCGGGCGTGTTGTGATGGACGGCCCCGCCGCCGATCTGCGTGAAAATCCGGACGTTAAAGAATTTTATCTGGGCATGTCCGACGAAGGCCGCAAAAGCTTCCGTGACGTGCGGTCTTACCGCCGCCGCAAGAGGTGGTTGTAAGCGAATGGAGGATCTGGCGATGACCTACTACGACGCTCTCGAAACCCGATCAGCCGATGAACGCTCCGCTGATCAGGCGCAGGCGCTGCGTACTCAGATTGACTGCGCCCTGTCCGCTCCGGGCTTTGCTGCGCATCTGGCCGATGCGGATACCAGCGCGGTGATTTCAGCCGACGATCTGGTGAAACTGCCGGTTTTGCGGAAATCCGATCTGGCGCAAGCACAGGCGTCGCGTCCGCCATTCGGCGGATTTACCGTCAAACCAGCCCGACATTTCCATCATGTGTTCCAGTCTCCTGGTCCGATTTATGAGCCTGGCAGCACGGATCATGATTGGTGGCGCATGGGGCGTTTCCTGAACGCCGCCGACGTCGGACCCGGAGATATTGTGCAGAACTGTTTCGGCTATCACCTGACGCCAGCTGGTATGATTTTTGAAAGCGGCGCACGCGCGGTAGGAGCCGCTGTGCTGCCAGCCGGTACTGGCCAGACCGAATTGCAGGTGACAGCAGCGCGCGATGTAGGCTGCACGTCCTATGCGGGCACACCGGACTATCTGAAGGTCATTCTGGACAAGGCAGATGAGATGGGCGTGGCCCTGAACTTCTCGAAGGCTGTTGTGGGCGGCGGCGCGCTGTTCCCATCTTTGCGTCAGGATTATGCTGATCGGGGTATTTCCTGCCTGCAATGCTATGCCACGGCCGATCTGGGCAACATCGCCTATGAAAGCGCCGCGATGGAAGGGATGATCATCGACGAACATATCATCATCGAGGTTGTCACCCCTGGCACCGGAACACCGGTAGAGCCGGGTGAGGTGGGTGAGGTTGTGGTGACCTCTTTGAACCCCGATTACCCGCTGATCCGCTTTGCCACGGGTGATCTGTCCGCGATCATGCCGGGTGTTTCACCCTGTGGGCGGACCAACCTTCGGATCAAGGGTTGGATGGGTCGCGCGGACCAGACCACCAAGATCAAGGGCATGTTCGTCCGCCCAGAACAGGTGGCAGCATTGGTCGATAAGCACGAGGAAATCGTCAAAGCCCGCGTCATCGCCGCCCGTCAGGGTGAGATGGACACGATGACCGTTCAGATCGAAAGCGCAAGCGGAGACGACATGGCCTATGCCAAGTCCGTGGTCGAGGTGCTGAAACTGAAAGGCGCAATCGAGGTTGTAACCCCCGGATCACTGCCGAAGGACGGGTTGGTGATCGAGGATCAGCGCGTTTACGAATAACCCCGAGCCATGTCTGCGGCAGTATGTGCCGCAGATTTGTTTTTCCTGCACTGGTGTTTCTTAGCTTTTTGGTCGATTAAAGGCTGATCAATAGCCAACGCCAGTCACAATCCGGGTCCATGGCCGAAATCGACTATTCAGAACACGGGAAACGCAATCGCGGCGCGCTGGGCACCCGGTTGGTGGCCACTGTGGCTTATATGGTAGCAGCCGCTTGTCTTCTGCCCATGGTTGCGGTTGTTCTGGCGGCAGTGACGGGCGGTACGGAAACGGTCTCGCATCTGTTTGAGACGGTTTTACCCGGTTATGCGCTAACAACCGTGATCCTTGTCGTTTTGGTGGCTATCGGCACGTTCTCTATCGGGGTCGGCGCGGCGTGGCTGGTGACGATGACACGCTTTCCCGGTGTGCGCTTTCTGGAGATTGCACTGGTCCTGCCGTTGGCTTTTCCGGCTTATGTTCTGGCCTATGCCTATACGTTCATTCTGGATCACCCCGGTATCGTGCAGACCACGCTGCGCGACGTGACGGGTTGGGGGCCGCGCGATTATTGGTTCCCGGAAATCCGCTCGACCGAGGGCGCGGCGGTGATGCTGATCCTAGTGCTCTACCCTTATGTCTATTTGCTGGCGCGGGCCGCGTTTCTGCAGCAAAGTGCCACCGCTTTTCTGGCCGCTCGTGCGCTGGGCAAAAGCCCGTGGTTGGCGTTCTGGCATGTGTCTTTGCCGATGGCCCGCCCGGCCATTGCCGGTGGTGTCCTGCTGGCCATCATGGAAACCATCGCCGATTTTGGAACCGTCGCCTATTTTGGCGTTCAGACCTTTGCCACGGGCATCTACACAAGCTGGTTCTCGATCGGCGACCGGGCGGGTGCGGCGCAGTTGGCCTTGTGCCTGCTGGGTTTTGCGCTGGTCATGGCCGTAGCCGAGCGGACGCAGCGCGGCAAGGCAAAGTACTATCAGGCAGGCAAAAGCCATGCCTCGCTGCCTTCGGCGCAACTTAAGGGCTGGCAATCCGCAGCTGCCATAACCTTGTGCGCTATTCCAGTGGTGCTGGGGTTCTTGCTGCCGGTATTTATCCTGATCCAGATGGGTCTGACCTCTGAACAAAACCTGCTGTCGCGGCGTTACATTGGGTTCATTCAAAACTCGCTGACACTTGCAGGAGTGGCCGCCGTGGTCACGGTTTGCGCCGCGATCTGCGTTGGGTTCTTTCAGCGCCTTCGCCCGGGTCGGGGATCATCGACCACAGGCTATCTGGCGCGGTTGGGCTATGCGGTGCCCGGCGGCGTGATCGCCGTTGGCCTAATGGTACCTTTCGCCAGATTCGACAACGCGCTGGATTCGTGGATGCGTCAGACGTTCGACGTCTCGACAGGTCTGCTGGTGACGGGGTCAATCTGGTTGCTGGTGGCGGCTTACATGGTGCGCTTTCTGGCGGCAGCGCTCAGCGCGTATGAAGGCGGGCAGAGTACAGTGCACGCCAATATGGATGCGGCGTCCCGATCTTTGGGCCAATCGCCTCTGGGTACCTTGCGACGAGTGCATCTACCAATACTGACACCCTCGCTGCTGACGGCCTTGCTGATCGTATTTGTGGATGTGATGAAAGAGCTGCCCGCGACCTTGATCATGCGCCCATTCAACTTTGATACGCTTGCGGTCCAGGCCTATCGTCTGGCCTCAGACGAGCGGTTGGAGGGCGCAGCGGTTCCCTCGCTTGTGATCCTGGCAGTTGGGCTTTTGCCGGTGATTCTGATCTGTCGGCAAGTTGGGCAGCGGTAGGACGAAACGATTCAAAATTACCACACCTGTTGGCACCGGACTTGATTCAAATGCGTTTTCCGGCAAGGCTGAGGGTATGAACATGCAGCCTCCCAGCCGGTTTTCTGCAAACTCGGCCCAGATGCCCGTCGCGTTCGACCGGCGCGAGATGTCACATATCCTGTCCGTCTATGGCAAGATGGTCGCTGCCGGAGAATGGCGTGACTATGGCATTTCCAACCTGCGCGATATGGCGGTTTTTTCCATTTTCAGACGTACGGCAGAGCATCCGATCTACCGGGTCGAAAAACACCCTCGTCTGCGGTCCAAACAGGGGATGTATTCGGTGATCGGCATGGACGGGCGTATCTTGAAGCGAGGCCATGACCTGCGCACCGTGCTGCGAGTGTTGGAACGCAAGTTGATCCGGTCTGTCGACCTTGATTAGAGCCTTTTGTGGGCTGTTACAGACCCGTCGCCCTGCTCCAGAATCCGTGTGATTGCTTGATCCATCGGCTCGAACGTCACGTCCATGTGGTAGGCGTTGGCATGAAGCAGCATGTTCTCGCCATAGACCCATGCCACGTGGCCTTTCCAGAACAACAGATCCCCGCGTTTTGGTTCAGTTCCGGCAGGCAGCGCCGTACCCAGTTCGCGTTCCTGATCACTGCTATCACCGGGGCAGGGTATGCCGCAGGCCAGCAAACCGGCCTGAACCAACCCGGAACAATCAATACCGAAGCGACTGTTTCCCCCCCAAAGATAGGGTGTGCCCAGAAACAGCTCGGCCACCGCTACGGGATCGGTCAGGTGAGTTGCTCTGAGTTTGGCGTGAATCGCCGGAATGAACCCCAGTTCTGTTTCCAGAAACCTATTCTGTTCCGACAGCACGCATAATTTGCTGCCGAAACTTAGCGATACGCGGTCCGGGCTTTTCATGTCGGGCCGTTGATAGGCATGTGTCGCGGGCGCGGTGACCCAGTGGGTCTGTTGCGCCTCAGGCCCCAGTTGATCGGACCTGACCCAACCGGGATAGCCATCCTTGACCGAGGTGATCCGGCTCCACCCATCGGTATCGTCAACAACATCTACCGGGTCGCCAAACAACAGCTGCCGATCCCTTGGGCCATTCGGGCTGCGCAACAAATCAACAACCGGCTGTATGACGCGCAGGCCGGTCATAGGTTCAGAATCCCGGGCAGGGCGGTCAGCACGGCACGCGGCCCTTGGCCCAGACCGCCCTTGCTGCGTCCGGGGGCTTTGCTGGGCTGCCAGGAATAGATGTCGAAATGCATATAGCGGCTGTCACCCACAAAGCGGCGCAGGAACAGGGCCGCGGTGATCGAGCCTGCGAACCCACCTAATGGAGCATTGTCCAAATCAGCAATGCCGGGTTCGATCATCGCCTCATAGGGTTCATGGAAGGGCATCCGCCAGACCGGGTCGGCCGATTGCCGACCAGCTTTGGCCAGCGCGTGTGCAGCGCCATCGTCATCGGTGTAAAAGGGCGCCAGATCGGGGCCAACCGCCACGCGCGCGGCACCGGTCAACGTCGCCATCGAGATGATCAGGTCAGGTTCACCCTCATCCGCCAGCGCCAATGCGTCGGCCAGAACCAACCGCCCTTCGGCGTCGGTGTTGTTGATCTCCACCGTCAGACCTTTGCGCGAGGTCAGGATATCCCCCGGACGGAAGGCATTCCCTGCGACCGAGTTCTCGACTGCCGGGATCAGCACGCGCAGTTGTACAGGCAGCTTTAGTGCCATGATCATCCGTGCCAGACCCAGCACATTGGCCGCACCGCCCATGTCCTTTTTCATCAGGGACATCGAATTCCCTGGTTTCAGATTCAGTCCGCCAGTGTCAAAGCACACACCTTTGCCGACAAGGGTCAGTTTGGGCCCGGTGTTGCCCCATGTCATCTCGATCAGGCGCGGTGTTTGCGCGGCGGCGCGTCCGACCGTGTGAATCAGTGGGAAATTCTGGTCCAGCAGGGCGTCGCCTTGAATCGTCGAACATGTCGCGCCGAATTCCTGCGTCAAATCCTCGGCCGCGGCCTGCAGCTGATCCGGTCCCATGTCCGAGGCCGGTGTGTTGACCAAATCGCGGGTCAGCGCCTCGGCACTGGCTAGCGCCTCAATCCGCGGGGCATCAACACCTTCGGGTGCAATGAGTCGCGCCTTGGCAGGTGATTGATTGGCGTAACGATCAAAGGCATATCCTGTGAGTAGCCAACCAAGGCACTCGTTGCTTAGCGCTTCTGCGGGCACACCGGACGCGATGTGATAGGTTCCCTTCCGCAAGGCTTCGGCCGCCGCTGCCAGCGGGAACCGTTTGCGCGCGCGTTTGCTGCTTTTTCCGTAACCCGCCAAGGCCATTTGGGGGGTACCATCCGATTGCGGGATCAGCAGAGCTTGCCCCATGGCCCCGGTGAATCCGCTGGCCTCGACCCACGATGCGATGTGGCTTGGCTGGTCTTTCAACCAATCGTCAAGATCGGGTTGCGAAATGACATGCAGCGGCACAGAGGGTTCGGACGGCGAAGCGAAGGACAGGGTCATGGACATCTCGGCTGGTTCGATTTGTGCCCAGCCTAGCCGCCCACAATCCGTCCGCAAGCCCCGTCAGAGGGAAAGATCCTGCTGATCCCAGATTACGGTCAGCGATTTCTCACCTACACGGATCAGGCGCGACAGGGTGGCCCCCGTCGCGACCGCATCCCCAACGTCGACCGATTGCGCCACGTCACTGGCGACTCGGGCCAGCGCGGTCATGCCAATCTGTTCCGCAATAGCCACCAGTGACCGCGCGCATTTGCGCAGCCCGGCCCAATCGCGTTTACGCCAAAACCGCTCGCAGTTTGACAGGCGCACGGCCAATTCCTCGACCGTACGGCACAAAACATCCAATGCGTTCTTGTCGCCCAATTGGTGATACAGCCCGTTCAAGCGGTCCGTATCCAGCCGAACGGTTTCCTTTTGTTCAAGCGTGACTATTTTATCCACCACATCTACCCCAATTCTCTACGCCCCCACGGCATAGCTGGACATTGACGGTAGAATCCTTTGCAAAACCTTGCGTCGATGCTGGAATATGGGTCGAATTTTCTGCGAATTCAGGTTACAGCAGCCGGCAGATACAAGAACGGGGACATGAGAATGGACTTAGCCAAACCTCTGCCGACCTACCTGGTCAAGCGGTATCACGGATGGAAAGCCACCACCTATTCAGAAAATCAGGTCTGGTATCGCCGCCTGGCGACCGAGGGACAGCGCCCGCGCGCGATGGTGATTTCATGCTGTGACAGCCGGGTTCACGTAACATCGATCTTCGGCGCTGATCAGGGCGAGTTCTTTATTCACCGCAACATCGCCAACCTTGTGCCGCCTTACGCCCCTGATGGCGATCACCACGGCACCAGTGCGGCAATCGAATACGCGGTTACGGCGCTGAAAGTCGCGCACCTGATCGTTCTGGGCCACTCGCAATGCGGCGGCGTTCAGGGCTGCATCGACATGTGCAAGGGCAAAGCCCCGCAACTGGAAGCAAAAGAAAGCTTCGTTGGCCGCTGGATGGATATCCTGAAACCGAAATATGAATTGGTTGCCGATGTTGAAGACAGCGTCGATCAGGCACGGCAGTTTGAACGGCAGGCAGTCGTGGCATCGCTGGAGAACCTGATGACCTTTCCCTTCGTTTCCTCTGCGGTAGATGACGGCTCGCTGAGCTTGCATGGGCTGTGGACCGACATCGGTGAAGGTGGGTTGCAATGTTATGACCCTGCCGAGAAGAAATTCGTGGTTGTCTAAGCGACCCGACATCTGAAGAATTCGAATGGCGCGGATCAGGTCTCTGATTTCGCGCCATTTTTTGTTATGATCGACGCAAATCTATTCGGCTCAGGAGCGCGCCATGCGATTCATCAAACGTATTCTTGTCATTCTGCTTGTTCTCATTCTGGTTCTGGTTGGCGTATCTTACCTTTTGCCCGGCAAGGCCGAACTGTCCCGCAGCATCACGATCGACGCACCCGCCAGCGCGATCTTTCCTTACGTAAACTCGATGCAGGAAACCGAACAATGGTCGCCCTGGCTGTCGCGCGATCCGGAAACCCAGCTGTCTTATTCAGGCCCCGAGGCAGGTGTCGGCAATACTCTGAACTGGACATCAGAGAACCCGCAGGTGGGCACCGGTTCGCAAGAAATCGTCGAAAGCGTTCAGGACCAGACGGTTAAAACGGCGCTGGATTTTGGTCCGATGGGGCAAGCATCGGCCTCTTTCGACCTGACGCCCGAGGGTGATCAGACTCAGGTGATATGGGGGTTCGAGTCCGATCTTGGCATGAACCCAATGTCGCGCTGGATGGGTCTGATGATGGATAGCTGGGTCGGCGGAGATTACGAGCGCGGTCTGACAAACCTCAAGGCATTGGTTGAGCAGCAGGGGTGATTGGCAGAAGCTCTCAGTTTTTGTTCGAGTCGATTCTGCCGGATACTGCGATTTAACCGAACGGCTTTTAGATGCCGTTCGGAACGAGATCATGGTGACAAATTTGACGTTTATTATTGGGCAGTGTCCATCATCTGGATCAATTGAATGAGGTTCCCACAGGTATCGTCAAAGATCGCCATGCGAACCGGTCCGGCATCCATTGGCTCAACAGTGAACTCTACGCCAAGATCGCCCAGCCTTTTCGTTTCTTCATCCAGGTCTTCCACCTGAAACGAATGTGCAGGGATACCGTCAGACACAAGTGCTTCTTTATAAGGTTTCACAGCAGGGTGGTCGCTTGGTTCAAGCAACAACTCTGTTCCTTCGGGTTCTTCGCTTGACACCACTGTCAGCCAACGATTTTCACCCAACGGGATATTGTTCTTAACTGTGAAGCCGAGAGTATCAGTATAGAATTTTTCTGCCTTGTCTTGGTCGTCGACAAAAACGTTGGTCACATAGATTTTCATTTTTCTATCCCTTCTGTTTGTATTTCATGAGCCATGATGCCGCGGCGATATGATCTTCGTTGACGATTAGCGAATGGGCTTTCGTCCGCCCCCTCCATGTGGTCTCGATCAAACCAGCCTTCTCCAAAACGGTGAGATGCTGGGAAACCGTCTGGCGGGACAAAGCGATGCCATCCTCTGCAACCGATGCCGCGCATACCTCGAACAATGACTGAGCCGTTTGTTTGCTCAGATGGTCGATGATGCGGCGGCGCGTACTGTCGGAAAGAGCTTTGAAAATAATATCGAGGTGATCATCTGTCATCGAAATCAATATGCAGTAATTTTACTGCATATCAAGCTTGATTGCAAAGTGGGCTGCAGATTTGGCCAAGCAAACGGCAAAAAGGCTGCAGAAACCAGGCAAACAATTGTCGCGCGATATCAGACAAAAAAGCCCCGCCGAGTAAGGCGAGGCTTAAATTCTCTGTTCGCTAAATGCTGAAAAGGAACTTAGCCCTTTTTCAGAACCTCACGGCCCAGCAATTCGGCGATTTGTACTGCGTTCAGCGCTGCACCTTTGCGCAGGTTGTCCGAGACGCACCACAGGTTAATGCCGTTCTCAATGGTCGAGTCCTGACGAATGCGGCTGATGAATGTTGCGAAATCGCCCGCGCATTCGATCGGCGAGACGTAGCCACCGGGTTCGCGCTTGTCGATCACCATGATGCCTGGAGCCTCGCGCAGGATGTCTCGCGCTTCGTCTTCGTCCAGGAATTCTTCGAACTCGATGTTCACGGCCTCAGAGTGGCCGACGAACACGGGAACGCGGACGCAGGTGGCTGTGACCTTGATCGACGGATCGACGATCTTTTTGGTTTCCACAACCATCTTCCACTCTTCCTTGGTCGAGCCGTCTTCCATGAAGACATCGATCTGCGGAATGACGTTGAAGGCGATCTGCTTCTGGAACTTGTTTGGCGGAACGTCCGTGGTGGGATTGTAGACCGCTTTGGTCTGATCCCACAGCTCGTCCATGCCTTCCTTACCGGCGCCAGACACCGACTGATAGGTCGACACGACGACGCGCTTGATGCGCGCGCGGTCATGCAGCGGCTTCAGCGCGACAACCATCTGCGCGGTCGAGCAGTTGGGGTTGGCGATGATGTTCTTGTTTTTGTAGTCGTGGATCGCCTGCGGGTTACATTCCGGCACGATCAGCGGAATGTCCGGGTCATAACGATAGAGCGACGAGTTATCGATCACCACGCATCCGGCTTTGGCCGCCTTGGGGGCGTAGACCTTGGTCGCCTCGGACCCTACGGCAAACAGCGCCATGTCCCAGCCGGTGAAATCGAACGTGTCCAGATCCTTGGTAGTGAGTGTCGTGTCGCCAAAGCTTACTTCGGTGCCCAGCGAACGACGGCTTGCCAGAACAGCAAGTTCATCGACGGGGAACTGGCGTTCAGCCAGAATGTTCAGCATTTCGCGGCCCACGTTACCCGTGGCGCCGACGACTACGACGCGATAGCCCATTTCATGTCTCCAGTGTTAAGGACGCGCGTTCATAGCCGCGTTGCAGCAAATAAAAAAGAGTTTTCGGGGTTTATTTCGCGCAATGACACCGATTTGACGTGGCGCATCGCCTCAGGTGTCGGTCAAAAGGCGTTCATAGAGCGCGACAAGCGTCTTTGCCTCACCATTGATGTCGAAATTCTGCTCGACATGGGTGCGGGCTGCGATACTGGAACGGGCAAGGGATTCGCGGTCGGACAGCATTTCGGCGGCGGCTTCGGCCAGCGCGGGGATATCACCGGGTTCGACCACGCGGCCCAGCGACGGGTCGGTGACGATCTCGGAGAACGCGCCTACATCCGTGGCAACAACCGGCACGCCGCAAGCCATTGCTTCCAGCGGCGTCAGGCCGAACCCTTCCCACCGTTGCGGGGCAATGAACAGGTCCAGCACCTGATACCATTCGGCGATCTGATCGACGGTCACCTCGGGCATGAACAGAATGCGGTCGGACAGGCCCGCCTTGGCGACTTTGTCTTTCAATTCGGTCAGAAAGCTGGCGTGTTTCTCGGTCGCGCGGCCCATGACGATGCCATGGACATCGTCAAACCGATTGCACAGGTCGATCATTGCGTCGACAAAGGCGTCGGTGCCCTTCTGGTGGCGAATGCGGCCATAGCAGCCCAGCAATAGACCATCTGGCAAACCCAGCCGCGCCCGAACTGCAGCTTTGTCTTCGGGCGGTGTGAAGTCGTGCAAGTTGATGCCATGCATGATGACTTGCGCATCCCTCTCCAGATACCCGGCGGTTTTGCGAGAAGTTGCGACGACCGCGTCCATTTTGTCGATCAGCCATTTGGTGTAACCCGAATGCGCGCGTTGCGAGGCGCTGGTGAACAGCAACTTCAACCGCAGCCGCAGCACGTTGCGCAGGATCAGGCCCAGCAGCATCTCGGTATTGCGGCGCGCGTGCCAGACACGCAGTGTTTTGCGCGACAAAAAGGGCAGGCGGCCCAGCGGGATATGTGGGATGTCATCCGGCAGACCCGGCCCGGTGGCCGCGATGTCGATCCATTGCACCTGCAGCGGCACCAACCGGGCAATCGTCGCGGTCACACCCGAAAGTCTGCGTTTGAGGTTGGGGGCAATGACGCGCGGGTCGGACATGGATACTCCTGGCAGTTCCAGCGTTAGTCGACGCTGTCGCGGCTGAACAAGTAGATCACGCAGCCGATGGCCAGCGTGACCGCAAAAAAGCCGAATATCGCTGTGTAGGGCGCGGTCGGGCTGATGTCCACCGTGGCGGCATGGATGCGGCCGGTGACGAATTGCGCCAGTCCTACACCGCCAATGCCGAAGAGGTTCAGCAGGGTCATGCCGCGCCCAACCAGATGCGGCGGAACAAAGGCCCGTCCATGAGCCATGATGACCGGGAAGCTGGCCCCCAGAAACCCGATCGCTGCCATCAGGACGACCGCCAGCCAAACTGCGTTGTCGACCCAAAGGCACATCAGAACCAGCCCCACTGTGCCCAGCGCGTTGCCGCCAAAGATCACCCATTTTCGCGTGCCCAGCATTCGATCGAGCGGCCCATACGCAAAGGTACCTGCAATCATCGCCGCCCCCATGATCAGGGTCGCTGTCCCGATCTGGGTGGTGCTAAGGCCGAAGATATCGCTGAGGTACGGCCCGGCCCAAAGGCCGCGCGTTGCCGCCGACGGGGCATAGGCCACCAGCATCAGCGGCAAGATCGCCCACAGGGCGGGCTCTTTCAGCAGGTCCAGCACCGATCCCCTGTGTTCGGTCTCGACACGTTTGGGATCATGCACGCTGAACCAGATGCCCAACGCGATCGCGGCGGAAGAAACGGCCAGCGTCCCCATCGTTGCGCGCCATCCCATCAGCTCGACCGCCAGCGCAGTAGGGTACGAGGCAACCAGATTGCCGACCGATCCAACGCCCAGCATGACAGCCGCCAAGGTGGCGAAGCGGGCAGGTGGGAATTCGCGGGCGAAGATATAGTAAGATGCCATCAATACCGGTGAGCAGCCGACCCCGATCAACCCCATGGCGATGGCGATGTGAAAAGGGGAGCTGGATATGGCAAACAATGCCGCTCCGCCGGCACCACCGACCAGCAGCAAGACCGCCGCCGTCAGGCGCGGTCCAACTCGGTCCAGTGCCCAGCCTACGGGCAACTGCATGGCGGCAAAGATCAGAAACCATAGACCGGACGCAAAGGCCAGATCCTCGGGTGTGGCCCCGATATCGCGCCCCAGATCAACACTGAGAACCGCGAGAAAGGCGCGAAAGAACTGGCTGAGCACATAGCCCAGGCACAACACCACCAGACCTGCCTTCATGAAAACCCTCTCCCCCAAACCGGCGAAGAAATGCTTGGCACGTCACGGTGCCACACACAAGCGCGTGTGCTATACTGATTTTGCCGGACTGTGATCACATTCGGGCTATCCTTGTCCTTACCGATTATCCGAGGTGCCAATGAAAGACGCCCAGGCCGCGTTCTATGACAGTCTTCCCCTGTTGCGGGACTTTACCCGTTTGGTGGATCCGGCGCGTTTCTCTGCTGTTCCGGGCGATTGGGCGTTGGGTGTGGCTGATATCGTCGACTCCACCGGTGAGATTGCAAAAGGACGATACAAGACGGTCAACATGGTCGGCGCGGCGGTGATCTCGGGCATGATCAACGCGCTCCACGGCAAGGAGTTCCCTTATGTTTTTGGCGGCGACGGCGCCGGATTCGCCGTGCCCGCAAGTGAGATCGACACCGCCAAAGCGGTATTGGCGGACCTCAGGCGCTGGGCGGAAGAAGAATTCTCGATCTCGCTACGCGCGGCGTTGGTTCCGGTTGCCGAAATTCGTAAGGCAGGAAAGGACCTGCGGGTCGCGCGTTATGCGCCGTCTGATGGGGTGGATTACGCCATGTTCTCGGGTGGGGGGTTGGCCTGGGCTGAGGCGCAGATGAAGGCTGGTACCTTTATGGTGCCGCCTGCCAAACCTGGTGCACAGCCCGACCTAACCGGTTTGTCCTGCCGGTGGTCCAACAGCAAGGCACGCAATGGTCAAATCGTCTCGGTCGTCGTTCAGCCCACAGCAAATGCGACCGAGAGTGACTTTGCGGATTTGGCCCGTTCGGTTTTGTCAGCTTCGGAGGGGTTGGAGCGTTCGGGTCATCCAGTACCAGAAGATGGCCCGCCGATCAGCTGGCCACCGCCGGATGTTGGCCTGGATGCCCGCGTATCACGAGCTGGGAACAATTTGTTGCTGCAGCGGATCAAATTGCTGGGCCAGAACCTTTTGATCGCCCTGTTGTTTACATCGGGCAAACGGTTGGGCAATTTCGAACCCGGCCATTACAAGCGCATGGTCAGCCGCAACGCCGATTACCGAAAATTCGATGATGGGCTGAAAATGACGCTGGATTGTGACGCTGCCACGTTGACGCAAATCCGGATGATGCTTGAACAGGCGCGCGGACAGGGCAAGATCCGTTATGGGCTGCATGCGCAGGACGAGGCGATGATGACATGTATCGTCCCCTCGGCGACGCGCGACGATCATGTTCACTTTGTGGATGGGGCTTCGGGCGGCTATGCGCAGGCCGCCGCCACCATGTACGCCTGACGCGCTATTTCGCCTTCCACTTCGCCGCCAACGCGCGGGATGCCTGCGCCAGCAACATCACATCAATGCCAACCGCAAGAAACTGTGCGCCCATTTCATAATAGGCTTGGCTGGCCTCTTCATTGGTGCCCAGTATGCCGGGAGCTTTGCCCGCGGCTCTGATCTTTGTGATGGCGTCCGCAATGACAGCGCGCACTTCGGGTGCTGCGCTGTTTCCTTGAAAGCCCATGTCGGTGGACAGGTCCGCAGGGCCGATAAACACTCCGTCGACGCCTTCGACTTTCAGGATATCATCCAGCGCAGCCATCCCGGCGCGGTTTTCCACTTGCACCAGAAGGCAGATTTGATCGTCCGCAGATTGAATGTACTCCGGGATCGAGCCGTACATTGTCGCCCGGGCCGCACCGGCCCCTACGCCGCGCACACCTGTTGGGGGATAACGGCAGTCCCGAACCAACTGTCGCGCCTGATCGGCAGTTTCGACCATCGGTACCAGAACAGTTTGCGCCCCAGCATCCAGCACCATCTTGATCAAAGCGGTGTCGCCAACCGGAACCCGCACCACCGGATGCGAGGAGCTGGCAGCCAACGCCATAAGCTGATCACGGATTGATCGGATATCGTTCGGCGCGTGTTCACCATCAATGACCAGCCAGTCGAATCCGGCGGTGCCCATAATTTCGGCAGTGATGGATTCGGCAAAACTCATCCAGCAGCCTATCTGCCGATCACCCTGTATTAGAGCCTGTTTGAAGCTGTTTTTTGGGACTGGCATGGCCGGACCTCCTGTTTATGTCAGTGAGCGGGCGATTTCGGTTATGACGTCATAGGCCATTCGAACATCGTCTTCGGTGGTTTCGAACTGACCGGCCTGAAAACGGATCACTAGATCACCATCCACGCGGGTTTGCGTCAAATAGATGCGGCCGTCGTCATTGATGGCGTTCACCAAACGCAGATTCAGGTCGTCCAGATCCGCATGACCTTCCGGCGCATAGCGGAACGTCCACAATGACCACATGGGCTGAGTGACGATTTGGAAATCCGCCTCGGCCGCCAGCCGATCATGCAACGCCACAGACCAGTTCACGTGGTTGCGCAGCCGTTGGCGCAACCCTTCCAGCCCATATGCCCGGATCACGAACCATAGCTTGAGCGCCCGGAACCGGCGACCCAGAGGCACCGACCATTCCGAATAGTTGATGATGCCATCCTTGCCGTGGGTCTTGAGGAATTCGGGGCTGATCGCCAGCGTCTGCACCAGATCATCGGGGTCTTTCAGAAAATGCGCGCAGCAATCAAATTGCACACCCAGCCATTTATGCGGGTTGAACACGATGCTGTCGGCCTGATCCACGCCGGGCCAGTAACGCCGGTATTCCGGGCAGATCATCGCCGATCCGGCCCAGGCCGCATCCACGTGGGAATAAAGCCCGTAATTCTGAGCGATCTTCAGGCACTCATCCACCGGATCGGTGGCCCCGTTACTGGTTCCGCCAACACATAATATGACGCCTGCCGGATGCAAACCAGAGTCTAAATCGGCCTGGATCGCTGCCTCCAGTGCTGCGGGATCCATCCCGCGCCAATCTCCCTTGATCGGAATCCGAACCAGATTGTCTTGCCCGATCCCCGCAACCCAAATGGCACGATCGACTGACGTGTGCACTTCGGCCGAGCAATAGACGCGCAGAGGTTTTTGCCCAAAAAGACCCTGTTGATTTCCCTGCCACTTCAACGCCTTCTCGCGCATCGTTAGCACAGCAGCCAATGTCGCTGACGAGGCGGAGTCTTGAATAACGCCAGCGAATCCCTCGGGCAGGTCCAGCGCGTGGCGCAACCAGTCCATCATCCGTGTTTCCATCTCGGTCGCAGCCGGCGACGTTTGCCACAACATACATTGCGGTGCGATGGCGCTGGCCAGAAACTCGGCTAGGACCGATGGGGCGGAGGCGTTCGAATTGAAATAGGCAAAGAACCTTGGATGTTGCCAATGGGTTATCCCCGGCATCACGATCTGTTCGAAATCCTGAAACACGTCCTCCAGTGGCTGTGCGTGCTCGGGTGGCAGCGCGGGTAGGGCGTTGAGGATATCCCCCGGCTCAGTCCGGGCGCGGACGGGTTTGTCACCTACAGTCAGGTGGTAATCCTGCGTCCACTCGGCAATTTGTTTGCCCCAATCCGAAAACTCATCCCACTTCATCGCAACCCTCAGATTTCTGCCAACCCCGGGATCGGACCGGGACTTAGTTTCTTTGTGCGTCCAGTGATCGTCATTCTGAAGAAAACGTCAATATTAATTGCTTTGTTTACTAATTTTGAGATGAGGCTCGAAGCTGCGATATGCCTAAAAGGGCCATATAATACATGGTCAAATACTTGATAAAATTAGTGAAATTCTTAGCCAGTTGCGGTTTGATCCAATTTGGGCAAAAATTCTACTATGACCAGAGACCTGCCTAATACGTCCCGCTCATTGCCGATTGCACTGCTGCGGGCGCGCGAAAGGGTCATGGGGCCCATTCGAAATATGCTGGCTGATGCGGGTGTTACGGAACAGCAATGGCGCGTTCTGCGTGTTCTGAAAGAAGAAGGTCCTCAAGAGCCAACGCATATAGCGGATCGATCGTGCCTTTTGCTGCCCAGTCTGACGCGCATTCTGCAAAAACTGGAAGCCAAGGATTTGATCCGGCGCCGGGTCCATCCCGAGGATAAGCGTCGTCAGATCATCGATATCACGGCCAAAGGCGAAAAGATCATCCAAGACAACATGCAGGTGACACTACGTTTGGCTGAAGAGATCAAGACCCAGCTAGGCCCGGATCGGCACGAAGCGCTGCTGGACTTACTGAACGACCTGCATGATCTGAAGACCTGATTGCACGTCGCGCATGCAAAGGCTTTTGTCCCCGCCAGAGAAGTATGGATATCCTCCGGCGGGGTGGCCAGACTTTGACTGGACTGCGTGTCTGGCCCGCGGCCGGATGGATTTATCCGGCTCACACCTCAGAGAAACAGCCACCTGAAAATAAGCGGACATCCGGACGCAAAGACCGTGTGGGGGTACAGGTCTTTGGCCGTCGCTCTCTGATTCAGTTGCACTCGCCTACAGGTGAATCACCTGATCAGCGACGAGTGGATTTCGGATATCGCCAGGGAATGAGTGTCAGAACGATGGTGGCGTGATCCATGATACAACCAAAGGTAGCGCGCACCCAAGGCTTTCCAAGGCAAAACTTTGAATTGTGAACAGCCGGCCACGGGGCTAGTTCGCGTGATGGTGATGCCTGGCGCGAACCTACATGGCTTGTTCAACTGGTCCCGCCAACTTAGAAACAAGCTGCAAGTTGCAGTTAGGGGGCTTTGATGCCGGACAACCTGTTTTCCTTACCCGACCCGATTTCGATCCCGGTTGAGGGTGAATTGTCGACGTATCCCGTGGGTCGCATATTCTGTGTCGGCCGCAATTATGCGGCCCATGCGGCCGAAATGGGAAATGAGGTCGATCGTGAGGCGCCTTTCTACTTTACAAAATCTGCCCCGAACGCGGTTCTGTCGGGTGAAACCGTGCCTTATCCGCCTGGAACTGAGAATTTTCACCACGAGATGGAGCTGGCGGTCGCGATCGGCAAACCCGTTTTCCGTGCGACGCGTGCCGATGCGTTGGATGCGGTTTATGGCTATGGTTGTGCGCTGGACATGACGCGCCGTGACCTGCAAATCCGCGAGCGGAATAAACAGCGCCCGTGGGATTTGGGCAAGGATCTGGAAAACGGCACTGTGTTGGCCGCTTTGACCCGCGCGGCAGATTGGTCCCCGGACGACAAGAAACGCATCTATCTTAACGTGAACGGGGAAACGCGGCAGGACGCGACGCTGGAAGAGCTGATCTGGAAGATAGATGAGGTCATTTGCCATTTGTCCGGATATTTTCACCTACGGCCCGGTGATCTGATCCTGACTGGTACACCGGCTGGGGTTGGCCCGGTGTTGGCGGGCGATGTCCTGGAAGGCGGGATAGACGGGTTACAGTCTATCAGCCTGAGTCTGATCTGAAAAAGACCCTATTTAGGATCTTTTAACCAATCACGGGCGAATTCCACGTTGTCCAGCCCGGCAAATCGTCGGACTCGGTCAAGCTCTGACTGCAACCTTTTGGTTCTGGCATCGGACCAGCGCACGGATCGTTCCGGCCATAAGGCGCTGATTTGCAGCGCCCCGCAATCCCGGTTGGCTTTCATGTCAATCCGCCCGATCAATCGGTCGCCCTCAAGCAGCGGGAACACGTAGTAGCCGTAAGTGCGCTTTGGGGCAGGTACAAAAACCTCGATGCGATAGTAAAAGCCGAACAACCGTTCGGCCCGATTGCGGTCGCGCAGCATAGGGTCAAATGGGCTAAGGACCCGAATGCGGCCCGAGGGACGGGGTGCAGCCTCTGCATCCTCGGAAATGGATGGTCGGGCGATCACTTTGCGTAGCCTTCCGTCCGCGCAGGTCACCTCGATCTCTTCCAATTGTCCTTGAATTAGACCCTGTTCACACCAGGATTTTGCTTCGCTTGTCGTGACAGTGTCCCAAAACGCAGCCAATTCGCCCGAGGTTGCAAACCCCAACCGGTCAAGCGCCGCGTTGCACAGCCAATCCACTGTCTCCTCGGCATCACAGGGCATATTGCCCAGGCAAAGATGCGTTTCGATCACCCGCTCAGTCAGATCATACCGCTTTTGAAATCCTTGCCGCCCTATGACCGTCAGTGCGCCCGAGCGCCAAAGAAACTCCAGCGCCGTTTTTGACGGATGCCAGTCCCACCAGCCGCTGGACCCCTTTTTCTCGTCCTTGCCAACATCGGACGAGGAAACTGGCCCGTGATCCCGGATATGTTGCAGAACGGTTTCAAATCGCTGCTCGAACCCGTCGCGGCGCCAGTTTTTCCATCGGGATTTCAGCAGATCTGCATCGCGCTGAAACCGCAAATGCCAGTGCGGATAAAACGCCATCGGAATGACTGCTGCGTCATGGGTCCAGTGTTCAAACAGCGCCCTGTCGCTTTCGTACAAGCGTTTGAGATTGCCTGCGCGATAGGATGGGCGCCGCGAAAACAGGATCATGTCATGGGCGCGCGCAACCGTGTTGATGCTGTCCAATTGCACAAAGCCAAGACGATGGATCAGGTCCAGCAATTCCGCGCCTTTTGCGCCGCCCGATGGCGGCTCGGCCAATGCATGACGATCCATGAACAGCGCGCGGGCTGTTCGGTTGTCCATCCGTTGCAGCGCCACGCGTTCAGCGCCGCTTTAGGGTGTCGCCAAAGCTGATCTTGGGGGTCAGGGTTACACGTGTGTCGACCTCGGCATTGGGATCAGCCAATTGCGCCGCGATGATCTCTGCGGCTGTGCGTCCGATCTCCAACCTGCAGGCGTCCATTGTGGCCAGCTTGCGCGGCAGGCCTTGCAAAAGCTCAACGTTATTGAACCCGGCCAGGCCGATCTGCCCCGGCACATCAATACCCTGATCCAGCAGATACAGCAGCCCACCCGCACCGATCATGTCATTGGAGTAATAGAGGAAATCCAGATCGGGCGACCGTTCCAGCATGGTCTGAGTCATCTCACGCCCTTTGGCCAGAGCTGATCCGCCAGAGTAGAATTCGCGATCCTCGATCTCGACCCCGTGTTTGCCCAGAACTTCGGTGAAGCCTTCGAACCGTTTGCGCGCCCTGTGATCCAGCGGCATTTTGGTGCCCATGAACCCGATATGCTCATAGCCCGCCTTCAGGATCGCCTGCGCCATTTCGCGCCCGGCACGACGATGAGAGATCCCGACCATCGCGTCCACAGGTTTGCCGTCTGTATCCATGATCTCGACCACCGGAATCCCCGCGGAATCCAGCATGGCGCGCGCGGCCTCGGTGTGTTCCAGGCCTGCAATGATGACTCCGGACGGCCGCCACGAGAGCATCTCGTACAGTACTTTTTCCTCTTTTTCCGGCATATAGTCGGTGACGCCCACAACCGGTTGCAGCTCGGTGTCTTCCAGCACCTGGTTAATGCCGGTCAGAACCTCGGGGAAGACCATGTTCGACAGCGAGGGGATGATCACCGCCACCAGATTAACCCGGCTGGATGCCAATGCGCCCGCGATTTTGTTTGGCACATACCCCAGCTCTTTCGCGGCGGCCAAGACGCGGGTGCGTGTGGCGTCCGAAACATCGCCCCTGTTCCGTAGAACCCGACTGACCGTCATTTCCGATACTCCGGACGCTTCCGAAACATCACGAAGGGTAAGCGGGCGTTTGGTTTCTGTTGTCACTGGGGCACCTGCGATGTTGTTTTGCCCGATGGTAGCGTGAACAGCGCAAGTTTTACAACCGTCGCGCAAAGGTCATGACAAGGTTGAAAAACCGGGCTAAAGAGAGCGTCGCACGGCCCCGTGGCTCAACTGGATAGAGCAGCCCCCTCCTAAGGGGCAGGTTGCAGGTTCGAATCCTGCCGGGGTCGCCAGACTATTCTAAAAAAGTATGTGCTTTCCATATCTTAGAGGTTTCCTGTGCCCCGATAGGTGACACATTAGGTGACACATGTCGAAGAACTGGTTCAGATACGGTCCAATAAGAATGACTATCAAACATGTTGAATGGCGTGGAGGTAGAGCGAACTACCGGCGCAGAATACCAAAGGACTTACAGGTTCATTACAATGGGAAGGAATTTCATTTCGAGTCCCTTGGAACTAAGGAACCAGCAGAGGCCGCTAGGAAGGCGCTACAGATTACGAAGAGGTTAGACCGTGAATGGGGCTTCTTGGGGTCTGACGAAGGTGGGGAACTTGCGCTTCGAGAAGAAGCGATGGCAATCCTTCGAAAACATGATCTGAAACCGGGGCAAACTGCCGAGTATGCCAAGTATGACCTTGAGCCAGACCGTTTTATTGATGAGCTTGTTCAAGAGTCTCGCGACCAAGATGGATACGCACCGGGTATCGTAGCGGAACGGCTTCCGCCCGCTCTAAAGATGGCAGCAGAACTGTATCATGCTGACTCAGAGGAACTTCGCGATTTAACAGCTCCTTACTTTTCTGAGGTCAAGGACAAGCATCTGTATTTCTACCCTAAACGCGCAGAATACAGTCAGTTTGATAGGTCTGTAGCGTTATTCATTGAAATAAACGGTGAACTCCCCATCAACCGATACGACAGGGATCACGGTAATGCTTTCGTGGAGGAATTGCTGAAGACGGTCAAACCCGCCACAGTGAAGCGATACCTGAACCAGATTAGGCCAATATTCAATACGGCGATCAGAGAACTCAAAGTTCGTATGGAGAACCCACTCTCAGATCTGGTTATCCCTGAAATAGACTCTGATTGGGAACCAACTAGGTTACCCTTTTCGCTGGAAGAAGTGTGGGCAATTCAGCAACGTTGCATGGAAGTGGATGACGAGCGACGATGGGTTATCGCTGCACTCAGCGACACAGGTGCTAGGCTGGCGGAGATCGCTGGGGTATGGGGGCGAATCTTAGTTATTCGCAATCAATTGCGAGCGAATGATCGAACGCGCTAGAGATTTGGGTAAATAGATTGGCAGCCCTTCAATCTCGCGGCATTGTGCACAGATCCATGATCCTTTGGTACTGTACAGTGCCTTGCCCACAAATGTTTCCCTTTGAGATAGACCGTGACCTGCCGCCTTGATCCGGGCTGCATGGATGCAGATTTCATTCCTGTTTCTTTCTGTTGACTAGGGTCAGGATGTCTTCATTTTCGGTGCGCTTAATGATTCACGGCTCCCAATACGGAGCGGTGACATGAGCGATCTTTTTTGGTTAACCGACGAGCAGATGGCCAGGCTCGTCCCATTTTTCCCGAAGTCGCACGCAGGCCCCGGGTTGATGACAAACGGGTGTTGAGCGGGATTATCTTCATCAATCGCATTGGTTTGCGCTGGTGGTATGCCCCCAGCGAATACGGGCCTCACAAGACGCTTTACAGCCGATGGAAGCATTGGAGCGATAAAGGCATCTTCGCACGGATCATGGCTGGTCTGGCCGCCGAGCACGGCGAAGAGAAGACAGTTATGATTGACGCGACCTATCTAAAAGCACACCGCACTGCGACCAGTATGGCCGCGAAAAAAGGGGGCGTGGCCGCCTGATTGGCAGAACCAAGGGCGGCATGAATACCAAGCTGCATGCTATCTGTGATAGCCAAGGGCGCCCGCTCAACCTGTTTGTTACCGCCGGGCAAGTCAGTGATTGCATCGGTGCTCGGAATCTGCCCAGCAGTATTTCAAACGTGGATTGGCTGCTCGGGGATCGCGATTATGACGCCGATTGGTCCGAGATGTGCCGAAAGACAAAGGGATACGTGCCTGCATCCCCGGGCGAAAGCAACGCAAGACGCCGGTCAAGTACGACGAGCGTAGATACAGGCGGCGAAACCGCATCGAGATTATGTTTGGCAGGCTCAAGGATTGTAGGCGCGTGGCGACACGCTATGACCGTTGTCCCAAGGTCGTCCTCTCAGCCATCGTACTCACGGCAACCGTCATCTACTGGTTATGATTCCGGACCCTACGAATACATCTGCAAAATCTGGACTTCGGAATCAGATCGTTTTATCATCGATCCAATCCACCAAACGCTGGGATTGTAAACCTAGAGTAGACAGCAGTCCGGAAATTTTTCCGACGCTCGTCTATGCTCTGCATCTCGACCATGAGTCTTCAATTTATATGGGCTTGAGTTGATTGTTGACAGCGAGTAGCACTCATTCATCAGGCGGACTTCTCGGCCTACGATGAACAATGTACTGAGGGACTAATAGTGCTAGAAAAAAATAGAACAGAAACCCGTTTTGGAGAATTTTTCGTACCGGATGTTTCAGACGCTGTTGTCCAATCATTGAAGTTCTATGGGGAATGGGCGCAAGATGAGATTGATGTCATGACATCTTTCATACGACCCGGTGAAACAGTTTACGACATCGGTGCATTTGTGGGGACACATGCCATGGCGTTTTCGCTGGCGGTAGGAGGCGAAGGGCAAGTATTCAGTTTTGAGGCTTCCGGCAATACGTTCCAGTATCTGAACGAAAATATCAAAAACGATCAGTTGGGCAACATCGTTGCGATAAACAAAGGTGTGGCGGATGAAGTTGGCACAGCGCGACTGGCCGCTGCAAACTCTGAACTACCCGGCACAAACGCGTTGATTTCTGACGGAGGTAGTGATGCAGAGGTAGTGGAATTGGTCACACTTGACTCAGTCAAGCTTCCGGGCCCAGCCGTAATAAAAATTGACGTTGAAGGCGCGGAAATGAGAGTGTTGAGAGGCGCAACAAAACTAATCTTAGCCCACCGGCCCGTCATTTTTTGCGAGGTAAACTGTTTGGCAGGCTACGTTGACTTGCTTACATTTTGCCGGGGATCAAACTACAAGTGTTACGGATCAGTTTCACAAGCATTTAACAAAAACAATTTTAAGGCAGAGACCAATAACATCTTTGGCAACGCTGCTGAATGCATACTCGTCTTGGTTCCGATGGAAAAACTCGAACAATATGATGAAAACCTCAGATACTTGACAGACATCGATTCTGAGGACGATCTCGCTCTACTTTTGCTTCGCAAGCCTCAATACTTATCGGATGTATTAGCTAACTCGCCTGCCGCAGCCACTTGCGGAGCCCCCAACGTTGACTTTAGTAGCGGACTAGAGCGGTCAACTTCGGAACTTGATCCCTCATTTGCTGAAACAGAAAAAATTCAGGAAGAAATTTGTAATTTGAGCGCAGAATTGGAGCGGGTGACCGCAGAACGAGATCATGCACGGCGGTATCCGTGGAAATATGTTAAACACGCCTACCGTCAACGCAGGGAGCAAAATAATTAATGCTGGCAATGACGAAGCAGGAAGCTTCTCGCAAAAAAATGCGCCTGCAACATGATCGTTGCAGGCGTTTCACGTTAGGAAGTTTGATTTGAAACCGAAATAATTAGATCAATTGAACCATTCCCTAAAGTTTCTTGCCAGAACAAACTTTGCTTTCGGCAAGGAGAAGGCGTGCTAAAACTTCTCTTTATATCCAACGGTTTCAAGAAAGCTCTCACCGAACCGTGCTTCGTTTAAAACTTCTTTATAGATTTTACGGGCGGAGCGCCCCATTTTCACGAGCCTGTCCCGATCCTCGTATGCTTTGGTCATTTTCTCGGCCAGATTCTCAACATCCTCCGATTTAAATACAAGCGACGCTGCGTCCCCGAATATAGTTTGGCTGCCAACCGTGTCACTCAAGATCAGGGGCTTGGACATTTGTGCGGCCTCAACTGAAACCAGCGAAAAGGAGTCGTCTCGCGAGCACGATACCAGAACGTCGCATTGTGCTATCAGCGACAAAGCTTCCTCATGTTCGACACTCCCTACATACGAAACTTCGGGGTGTTCATTCATGACATCCTGTATGCCGCTCCAGAACTCTTCGGCCCCGGGCCAGAGTTTACCTGCTATCACAAACCGACAGTTACTGCGCATACCAGGAGGTAGTTTCTGGATTGCCTTAACAAAAACATCCTGCCCTTTGCGCGGTTCGATTGTGCCCAATAGCAAGAAAAACAGTTTTTCAGATTTAGGCCTGGTTTCTTTCTGAATGAAATTGCCGGATACATCGGGGAGGCCGTTGTACAAGACCCGGCTTGAGACTCCGTTTGGCAAAAACGTCTGTGCGTACTCACTAACACAGATGGTAGTCACTTCCTCCCAAAGGGATTCCGGCACGTCCGTGAGTGCTTCAGCCAAGAGTTGGCTCTCGTGTAACCACCAAACCGTTTGAAGGATCGGAATCTGAGCAAGCTGTTCGACGACTGGCCGCATAACCACTGTGTTAACCACTGCGAGGTCGAAGTTTCGTGCAAAGTTCGCGAACAAAAAATGATTGGCGGTGATCGATGCGTCGATGATTACGACCATGCCCTCGTTTTCGAATGATGCTCTAAGTGGTCCGTCCGACGGGGCTACGATAACTGGGAAACCGCCATTTGCCTTTACAGCTCTCGCGGCCTGCAGCAACATGTGCGGCGCCCCGGTGTGCGTAAGTTCATGCGAAACAAAAAGGACATCTTTGCCCAAGTATTCCAACGCTGGTTCAATGTGGCCAGCATAAATCTGGTAGTTGAACGAGAAGTCAGGATAAAGCGCCTTTTTCATCGTATTGGTGAAATACGGATCGGATGAAATGTACTTGCCCCAGTTCTTTAGGCAAAATATGTCGGCTTTATATTTTTTTGGTTTTGCGCCCCAAGAGTGGTTACCGACGTGCGTGAGTAGAGAGTATGGCGTGTACACGCATCGCAGACCCTTGGCCTGGATCTTGTAGCTTAGATCGAGATCTGAATGGCCATCTGGTGTGTTCTCCGGATCGAAACCTCCAACGTCAAAGAACAGGCTCCGGCGCATGGCGAAACAAGCACCCGAAAGCACCGAGACATTTCGCACCATCTGGTTGTAGGCCGGAAACATTTCATTGCTGCCATGCGGAAGGGTGTGACATGATGTTCCCGCCATCCCCGGCGTACCCGAGATCATACCGGCATACTGGATTGTGCCGTTCTCATATAACAGCTGTGGCGAAATCCCGCCAACGCCGGGAACCCAAAAATACTCGATTAACCGCTCGATCCAATCCCGACCAATGGGAAACACGTCGTCGTTATAGAATATAACTATGTCGCCCTTTGCTTCACGGGCACCTTCGTTGCATTTGTCCGAGAAGTTATAGGGCTTGTCGTAGCGAATAAATCTTGCAGCAGCCCACTTCTGATATTCTTTCTCCAAGATCGAGGCGACCTTACCGTTGCAAACCACGCAGACTTCATAGTTTTCATAGTCAGTGTTGTTTTTCAGAGCATCGAGCGCCAGACGCAAATTCTTGGTTGAATCCGATGGAATAATAATCGAAACGCTTGAATTTTTTGGCGGAATTTCGACGCGCACGCAGTTAGCGTGGGACATTGGCTCGACATTGCCAGAAATTCCACGACGGTCCAACGCGTCCTTTAAAGCTGCAACATTGCTGGTTCGAGCGTAGCCCTTATCACCTAAAGCGGCTGATCCACTTATTGCCCGCCAAAGATAAAGGACACGTTCCACATGCACGATTTTCCTAGACAATTCGGAGATACGCAATGCGAGATCGTAATCTTGCGAAAAATCATACTCGCTCCTAAATCCACCTACTTGGCGCATCAATTCGCTACGATACATGGTGAGATGGCCGGTAACCATCGAGTTGAACATGATCTCTGGTGACCAGTCTGGTTTAAAGACAAAGTCAAACAACAGCCGCTCGGCCCCGTCATCAATCTTGCACTCGTCGCTATAAAAAAAATCGGCACTTGGATGTGCATTTAGGGCTTCAACCATCCAGAGAAGCGCGTCTGGTGTAAGTTCGTCGTCGTGGTCAAGCAATGCACAGAATTCACCCTCGGCCATTTCAAGAGCCCGATTGGATGCGGCCGATATTCCGCCGTTGCTGCCCATTTCATCAAAACGAATGCGCACGTCATGTTCAGTGAAAGATTCAATGAGTATGCGTTGCTCGTCGGTTGGGGAGCAATCATCTACGATGCAAAGCTCCCAATTCTCATAGTATTGATTTTGAACGGATTCGATCGCATGCCGAAGCCATTCTTTCGGTGTGTTGTAAACAGGTAGAATGATTGAGATAAGTGGTTTTTGGACGAACCCATCCATCAAATGCTTGGCGATTCTTGCGTCAAGCTCTGTTTGTTGTTCGTCAAAGATCCGGCGTCCGATGGCGTCCTGATCAATCACTGGAGAGGGATTGGGCAATAATAGTTGCAATTCCGTAACCGGATTGATTTGAAGGAAGTAGTTTGGGTTTCGTCTCGCATAAGACATTAAGTCTGGTCGTAGCTCGCCGTTCTTTTTGAAAAACGCACGACGAAATCGCGGCCGTACTTCCTTTTGCGAACGTGACAAAGCTATTGTCCGGAACCATCCGCGCGGTTTTCCATTGCGGTGGAAAGCGAGTCGTCGCAGAAAGCTTTGCGGATTTGCCCCGGTTTCCCGTCGCGAGAGCGGTACATAGTATTGAGATGGATCACCTAAAAACAACGCATCGTCTAGTCGGTTGGGATCCCGCTTGTCGGCACTTTTCGACATGCGAATCCTTGTTCTTTCTTTAAGGCGCGTCCAATTCCGAAGTTTGTTCACGACCTTGAAGGTCAGGTATCGATTTGCTTGCTTAAACGGGCGCCTTTGCGCGGTTAACAAGGCCGCAGAAAGGTTTCTTGCAGTTTGTTGAGCAGCTTCAAAACGTTTCGTCTGTTCGCCTAAGGCTTTTTGTGTCGACCCCAACTCCACCTTCGTCGACTCTAACTCGACCTTCAACGCACTCTCCTGATTGTGAGCTTGTTTTAGCAGCTGATGAAGTTCGGTGTATTCCGCAGCCCTGACCTCAGCGCGGACTGAATTGGGCCCAAATGGATTATTAGCGGTGCTGGGCCCAATGAACTTCATACCATTGATGTTCGGGTTGATTGTGGGCATCACAATAGCTTCGGTGCCGGCTACGAGTCGGCGACCTATCATGTTGTCGCCCTCCGCACCTTTTTCGACCACGCAGATCGAGTTGACAAATCGGACTTCTGAAATTCTGTCCAGTGTGTCGATGTCAAACTTGGCGCCATAGGTTTCAGCGAAATACCCCAAAACTTCGTCGGAGCCGATGTCCACGCCCCAATGCTCGCGGTTGACGTAATCTGAAAGGCGCTTGAAGAAATTGACTGATGAGAATGGCGCTTCAATACCGCCTTGAAACTCCTCCCAATAACTGCAGTGCAGATCCTCGGCGACGAAAAGGCCCCCATCGGACATCATTGGAAAGTACAACGCAAAACTCCGAACAATGTCATCCGAAACGTGCGAACCATCATCAATGATGATGTCGAAACTGTCCGTTATGCCTTTGATTTTTTCGTGTGTTTCGGTTGAGTTGGCGTCGCCGACCACAACCGATATTCGGCCATCTTCAAACGACAGCTTCTCAGCGGATGGTTCGATGTCGCATCCTACGATACATTCTGCGTTCGGAAAGAATTTAGCCCATACTTCCAATGATCCGCCATTTTGGATACCAATTTCCAGAATCCTAACAGGCTCCTCTTTAAACGGAGAGAAGATCCTTTCATAAAAATCCAAATATGACAGCCACTTATCACTGACTTTCCCCGTGTGTTGATTGTAGAGATCAACAAGTTTGTGTTTTTTTGGGTGCCCCATTCAGACGTTGCCTTCTGGTTTTAATTTGTGTTTTTTGTATCCACTACGTGTTTGCGCAGTCATTTCGGCTTTGTCCAGATCAGCCACGAATATTCTTAGAATCTTAGTTGTACCGATAAGTCAAACCATTGCAGGCGCTCTAACGGCTGTAGAGAACAACCTTATTTTGTGTGGCGATCGGCAATGGCCATAAGTCACCGTAGTCGGACCTGAGTTTTTTGTTAGTCAGAATTTACGTTGCGCGGAACATTTCCGGGAGGCGTAGACTGCAGAATCGGCAAAGCTCGCTTTTTTGCAAGAAAAGCAGCCGGGTATTCAGCTTCGCCAAAGCACGCAGTGTTTCGATTTGGTAGATATTTGTGTCTTTCTCGGTGATACAAAAACTGATATGTCAATTCACAGGCTCGGCCTGCGTTTCTCGTTTTTTGAATTGTTGGTCGAACAGATTGCGAAACTGGCCGCCGGCATGCATCAGTTCATCTAAGCTACCTTCTTCGACGATGGCTCCGTCTTGAACTACGACAATCTTGTCAGCCTCTAGTACGGTGGACAGACGGTGCGCAATGACGATCACTGTCATATTCTTCGTTAACTTGTCCAAAGCTTCTTTTACAAGCGCCTCCGATTCCGCGTCGAGCGCGCTGGTCGCTTCGTCTAGCAATAAGATTTCCGCATTGCGCAGGATCGCACGAGCGATCGCAATACGTTGTTTTTGGCCACCTGAAAGGAATGCCCCATTTTCGCCGACATGCGTGTCGTAGCCACCCGGTAGCTCGACAATGAAGTCGTGGGCATGAGCCGCACGCGCCGCCGCAATGATTTCTTCATCCGTTGCCTCAGGTGCAGCGCACCGTAGATTTTCCTTAATAGAGGCGGAAAACAGAAAAGTATCCTGACCCACATATGAAATTTTTTGACGGAGAGAAGAGTAGCTAACTTTGCTGACGTCTTGTCCGTCAATTTCAACGAAGCCTTCATCCGGGTCATAGAAGCGCATAATCAGTCCGAAAATCGTGGACTTTCCGCCCCCGGACTGGCCAACCAGTGCAGTAGTCTCTTGGGCATGAAAAGTTACATTCATATTTTCGATTACCGGAAGTGACCCATGGTAACCAAATGTCAGGTTGCGTAGTTCTATCTTGCCAGGGCCCTCAATCAGATCGCGTGCCTCTGGGCTCTCTTGCATCGTATCCTCCTGATCCAGCAGTCCGAATAGGAGACCGACACCAACCATGGCGGTCTCGATTTGCACACGCATTCTAGACAACCGTTTGGCCGGCTCATACGCCATCAGCAATGCAGTGATAAAGGACATCAGTTGGCCAGCGGTAGGTTGTTCCGTGCCTGCTATCCCAAGGGTGCTGATAACAAGGACGCCTGCGACTGCTAACCCCGCTAGAAACTCCATCAGTGGGCTAGCGATGGACTGAAGTCTCGCAATGTCGTTTGAACGTTCTTCAACCTTTCGAATTGCTGTTTCCATTCGCGTAATCATCTGGTCTTCCAATGAAAACACTTTAATGACCTTGATACCAGCGGACGTTTCCTGAAGCACTCGAATGATCTCGGCTAAAGATTTAAACTCGGCCTGCATGATTGTGCGAACGCTCTTTAACAGTTGCCGCACTCCAAACAATGCGATTGGACCAACGACAAAAAACATTACCGAAAGCACGGGTTGTTGGTAGACCATTACGATCACCAGACCGACTAAAGTTAACGCATCGCGAACGTAACCTGTGACAAGAACATCAATTAGTGAACGCGCCGCTTGTGCGCCGTTCGTCGTTTGCATAAGCAAATCTGCGGATTCATTAACGGAAAAAAAAGAGACTCCATGTCTTAACAGCTTGCGATAGACCCGCTCTTGTTGCAGGGCTACAATTCGGTTTCCTGCGCGTGCGAGGTATATGGACTGAATGTACGAGGCGACCGCTTTGGTCAGAAACAGCAAGACGACGCTGAGAGCGATCACGACAGCCCAATCACGCATTTCGGGGCTGGTCATGGCATCGACAATATACTCCATCATAAAAGCGGAACCAGCGGTGGTAGCTGCAACAGCGATCATTGCAACAATGGCGACGGCATAGAGCCCCCCCTGAGCAAAAAAGCTCTCACTTACGAGGCGGCCCATATGGCTTGATCGCCATTCGGTCCAGGCACGCTTAATCATTGCTTTCTCCAAATCATGAAATCATGCGCTCGCTCAGATAACCTATAATCATTCCCGCCTAAAGGGCAGATCAAATGGCGCGACAGAGTTGCCCAATCAAAAGGTTGCGCAGAGGCTTCGTCAAGTAAGGGTTGGCGTTGCGATGTGCAAGTTTTGATGTTCCCTTTTGATAGGGTGACGCTATGAGTTGTGGTGCTTTCGCGCACCGACCTTTTCGTGGCGCTCTAAATCAAAACTCGAAGTTGCCGTACAACTTTATAGCGTCTTGTATATATTTCCTGCTGCGAGAGTTCCCTGAATTCTGACCAATAGATTGAGGTGCCGGCAGTTTCTCGCGTTACCTCGAGTGATCAGGTCAAGCGATTTTCTTTTTGGTTTCATTGTGATATGTATATGCTTGAAAAAATGGAAGCTCTGATATTGTGGGGCAGATTACTGTAGCGTGAGAGTAACGACTGAAATTCAGCGAATTTTTGCCGCTGGAAATCCTTGACGCGTAGGAGGAAAAGGGTAGACCTTTTGCCCTTGTGCTTGGTAAATATGGCCCATAGTAACGCGAAGCACGTATTATTGGTAATGGAACAGTGTCGATTAAAGCTGTCATTCTGAGTTTGCCGAAAGATGTTGAACGGCGACGTTTCTGCGAAAGCGAATTTGCCCGCTTTGGCTTGAATCATGAATTTTGTGACGCCATTGCCGGAGATCAGCTAAACAACTCCGAGTTGCATCATCTGTATGACGCAGACATGAACCGGACTAAATTCAAGCGCCCGCTCAGCCGCAACGAGGTCGCCTGCACTCTTGGGCATCGCCAAATATGGCAGGAAATCGCTGAATCTTCAGACTACGTGAGCCTTGTTTTGGAAGATGACGCAACTTTCGTGCAGGATCCCAGGCCATTTTTCAATGAACTGGCTGAATGTGGCGAATGTTTCGAAGGTGTTATGATAAAGCTGGATGGCATTTCAAGGAACAACGGACAGGTGATTAAATCCGTGGCAGATCAGGATCTTGTCCTGTCGGGCCGCCTGCCGCCCAGAACCACAGGTTACATCATCGGCCGGCGTGCTGCCGCTAAACTATTGGCGATCGAGACCCCGATTGCGCGCCCTATCGACATCGACCTCAAATTTTATTGGGAACACAACGTACCTATTCTCACCCTCGCCGAGCAGATGGTTGCAGAGCGCGAAGAGATAGACAGCACGATCGATCACTGCCGCAGTAATATGAAACCCGGCTCGCCCATGGCCAGATTCGTTCGAAACTTAATGTACCAGACAAAGTACACGTACGGACGGTTGAGCCACCCGCTGAACCCGGACATGATCGAAGGGCTCGGCCCCCTGATGCAGGCCGGTAATCGGGTTCGGAACCGCGCATGAAGAATAGCCTTGTGGTTGTCCGTGCGGGCAACAAGTCATTGCACCATCGGTGGCAGGAAATTCCCTATGAAGATCGTAACTACGATCTTCTGATCAGCTATTTCTCGGACGAGGCCTTTTCGGCATTCGAACCTGAACCCGGTGTCGAGGCGGTGCTGGTAAAAGGCGGCAAATGGGACGGGTTGTTCAAAACCCTAGCGGATCGTGACCTGGATCAATATGACCACTATTGGCTGCCGGATGATGATCTGGACATCAGCGCCACGGCGGTAAATGCGCTGTTTGACGCCATGCAGGTTCACGGCCTGCGTATTGCGCAACCGTCACTGACCCCCGAAAGCTATTTCTCGCATTTTGTGTTCAGCCAATGCCCGGGCTTCGTACTGCGCTACACGAACTATATCGAGATCATGGCCCCGTGCCTGCACAAGGATATCCTGAAGAAAGCACTGCCGCTTTTCCAAGGCACCATGAGCGGCTACGGCCTAGATTATATCTGGTGCAGATGGGCCGAGGCTGGCGCGTTTCGAACTGCCATTCTGGACGAAATCGCAATGCACCACACGCGGCCGATCGGAAAGAACCTGAAAGCTGCGATGGCCGAGTCGAACAACCTCAGCTCTGAGGAAGAAGAGGCCGTTCTGAAGCAGATGTTTGATCTGTCGCGGCGCACCGTTCCGGTCGTCTTTGCCGCGATCCTGCAGGGTGGGCAACCCATCTCGGGTCGTCTGCAGCTGGGGTGGCATATGTGCCGGGCATGGATGTCGGTCCTGCCGAAATTCCGCAGTGCCAGCGAGGCGCGGTCGGGTATATTCAAGATTGCCCGCCGTCAGCTGATCAAACCGCTCGACATGACGACGATTTCAATGAAACAGGAAAGCCCCTGATATGCAGTTTTTGATGGTTGGGGCCGGATTGTCTGGGGCCGTGATCGGTCGCCAACTTGCGGAACAAGGGCATGATGTCACCGTGGTCGACAGCCGTGACCATATTGGTGGAAATTGCCACACAGAACGGGATACCGATACCGACGTCATGGTCCATGTGTACGGGCCACATATCTTCCATACGGATGACGAAGAGGTTTGGCAGTATGTGAACCAATACGCCAACTTCCTGCCCTATAAGAACCGGGTCAAAACCACCTCGCGGGGGCAGGTCTATTCACTGCCGGTGAACCTGCACACGATCAACCAGTTCTTTGGCAAGACCATGCGCCCGGACGAGGCCCGCGCGTTTATCACCGAAGAACAGGCTGATACATCCATCACCGACCCGCAGAGTTTCGAGGAACAAGCGATGCGGTTCGTCGGTCGTGATCTGTATGAGGCGTTTTTCAAGGGCTACACGATCAAGCAATGGGGCTGCCACCCGTCCGAGCTGCCGGCGTCGATCCTGAAACGCTTGCCGGTGCGGTTCAACTACGACGACAACTACTTTTTCCATAAATTCCAAGGCATGCCCGAGAACGGTTACACCGACATGATTGGTGGCATCCTCGATCACCCCGGCATCGCAGTGAAGCTGAATACCATGTTCGATCGCAACATGGCGGATGGCTTCGACCACGTGTTCTACTCAGGTCCGCTGGATGGCTATTTCGACTATGAGCTTGGGCGCCTGGGATACCGCACCCTTGATTTCGAACGGTTCACCTATGACGGCGACTATCAGGGTTGCGCCGTGATGAATTATGGTGAGGAAGAGGTGCCCTTTACCCGGATCACCGAGCACAAGCACTTTGCACCGTGGGAGTCGCACGAAGGCTCGGTCTGTTATCGCGAGTTTTCCCGCGCGGCGGGTCCGGATGACATTCCCTATTACCCGATCCGTCAGGTAAAAGAAAAAGCATTGCTGAGTGAGTATGTTGCGCTGGCCGACAAGACAGAGAAGGTAACTTTTGTTGGCCGTTTGGGTACTTACCGTTATCTGGATATGGACGTCACGATCCGCGAAGCCCTCGACACAGCGCGCGTTTTTTTAGCCGCGTTCGAAGCGAAACAAGCCCTGAAACCATTTTATACCGCGCCAGTTTAGGCGCGAGCGCCGGGCCGTTTCGGTCCAGTGCTTACTCGATTCACGTTCTGGCTGATCGGACGGAATGTCTTTGTGACGGCCCTAGCTTGGATGCAATTTATTCCGGATCGTCAGGCTCACTTACTCGGTGCTAGATTTAATCGCTCAGAAGCGAATGAAGGTAGGCGCCATAGGTCGATTTTGCGAACAGTTTTGCGCGCTTCTCGAGAGCGGCATCATCGATCCATCCATTGCTCCAGGCGATCTCATCAAGGCTACCGGTTTGCATACCCTGACGTTCTGTCAGCGTTCTTACAAAGCTTCCTGCCTCCAGCAGAGTGCCGTGTGTCCCAGTATCCAGCCAGGCGAAGCCCCGACCCATAGTCTGAACATCGAGCAGGTTTTCGTCCAAGTACATTTGCAAAAGCGAAGTAATCTCAAGCTCGCCGCGCTCAGACGGTTGGATTTCTTTAGCCCGCGCCGGCGCGTCACCATCGAGAAAGTAGAGGCCGGTGACTGCGTAGTTTGACGGCGGGTTTTGTGGTTTTTCAACAATCTGACGAACCTTTTGGTCCTCAAAAGCAACAACGCCATACCGCTCTGGGTCGGCGACGCGATATGCAAAAACCGTACCGCCTTGCTTGTTGGCATCTGCCTGGGCCAGCAGGCTTGGAAGACCGTGGCCGAAGAAGATATTGTCACCCAAGATCAATGCCGAAGGAGCGCCGGCGAGGAAATCTTCCGCCAGAGTATAAGCTTGCGCCAACCCGTCAGGAGAGTCTTGCACGATCCACGTCAGTGACAGTCCATATTGACTGCCATCACCAAAGAGGCGAATGAACTGCTCCTGGTCCTGTGGTGTTGTGATGATTGCAACTTCGCGGATCTGCGCCAACATCAATACACTGAGTGGGTAGAAAATCATTGGCTTGTCGTAAACCGGTAGCAGCTGCTTCGAAACAGCCATCGTAATCGGGTAAAGCCGCGTTCCCGAGCCTCCGGCAAGAATGATTCCCTTACGTTGCATGCGTTAACCTTTCAAAATTGGCTTTTTGGCGTCTGACCTAATTGCCCCAGCACCTTGGTCAGCCCTGCTTTCCAGTCAGGGCGAAGAAGCCCATAAGTTTTTTCAAGCCGGGAACAGTCCAGACGCGAATTTTTTGGGCGGGCAGCAGGCGTCGGGTATGCGCTGGTCGGGATATCTTCAACCGAAATATCTAAGCCTGCCTGAAAAAAAATCTCGCGTGCGAAATCCGCCCAGCTTGCGTCTGGGCTTCCTGCATAATGAAACAGGCCACCCTCCACACTGGACCCTGCCTCGGCCATTCTAAGCAATGTAGCTGCGATGTCCGCTGCAGGCGTGGGGCCCCCAACCTGATCGGCAACTATGGTTACGTGGTTTCGTGTTTCCGCCAATCGAAGCATCGACTTGACGAAATTGCTTCCATGCGCCGAGAACACCCAACTTGTACGGAGAATACCATGCCAGCCTCCGGCCGCTGCGACCTGTTTTTCGCCTTCCAGCTTTGTCCTACCGTATACGCCAAGCGGGTTCGTCGGGTCGCTCGTAGTTCGTGCGGACGTTCCTGATCCATCAAAGACATAGTCTGTCGAGATGTGGATGAACGGAATGCCACGTTTCGCCGCCGCATGGGCCATAGAGCCAGGCGCATCAGCGTTAACGCGCCGAGCGATATCTTTCTCATCTTCAGCCTTATCGACTGCAGTGTAAGCAGCGGCGTTGATGACCACATCCGCGTTGGTTTTGCTTATGTGGTCTGCGCATGTTTTCGGGTGTGAAAGGTCCGCGTCCTCGCGCCCCAACGCCTCTATTATGATGCCGCGCGCAGGCGCTTGCGCTCGCAACTCTGTTGCGACCTGCCCACTTCGACCGAAGACAAGTATTTTCATTTGGCAACACCAAGGCGATCGCCAACACCATCCCGCGCTAGAAGTGCATTCAGCCAGGCTTCGTTGTCCAGATACCACTGGACGGTTTGTTCCAATCCTGTCTCATGAGTATAGTTCGGATGCCAGCCAAAGTCTTCGACAATTCGAGTTGGATCAATCGCATAGCGGCGGTCGTGACCCGGGCGATCAGTTACGAATGTGATCTGTTCTGAGTAAGGGGTCTGTGCCGGGCGAAGCCTGTCCAGAATACTGCAGAGCAGTTTGACGAGTTCAAGATTAGTCATCTCGTTTTCGCCCCCAATGTTATAGCTTGACCCCACAGCTGCTTTTTCCAGCACAAGCAGCAGCGCCTCAGCATGGTCCTCGACATGCAGCCAGTCGCGGATGTTGTCGCCGTTGCCGTAAATCGGTATCGGATGCCCGGACAATGCCTTGAAGACAACGACTGGTATCAGTTTTTCGGGAAACTGATATGGACCATAGTTGTTTGAGCAATTTGTCAGAACGATCGGCAGGCCGTAGGTTTCGTGCCACGCGCGTACAAGGTGGTCCGAACTCGCTTTCGATGCTGAATAGGGCGAGTTTGGTTGATAGGGGCTATCTTCGGTGAAAAAACCGGCCTCCCCCAGAGATCCGAAGACCTCATCGGTCGAAATATGGTGAAAACGGAAGTCTGCGGGTTTGCCTGCGTCGGTCCAATAGGCGCGCGCGGCCTCTAGAAGAACGTAAGTGCCCGTGACATTGGTGTCGATAAAGGCAGCTGGACCATCGATTGAGCGGTCTACATGGCTTTCGGCGGCCAGATGCATGATCGCGTCAGGCTTATGTTTCCTGAGCACAGCCTCCATCGCCGAAGCGTCACGAATATCTGCGTGTTCGAAAGCATAGCCCGGCGCATCAGCCGCTACCGCAACATTGTCGAGGCAAGCTGCATACGTCAACGCATCTACGTTGACTACCGAATGACCTTGGGCAACGGCACGACGAACAACGGCAGACCCAATAAAACCGGCGCCTCCAGTGACCAAAAGTTTCATTTGGTGTCCTCAAAAGTAAAGGGGGATTCTTGTTCTGACAGGCGCAGCGCAGCCGCGTCTTTTTCAGATAGCTTTGTTTGGGTTGATTTTAGCGGCCATTCAATGCCGATTTCGGGGTCGCTCCAGTGAACAGCCCCCTCGGTTTCTGGCGCATAAGTGTCTGAACACTTGTATACAATTTCGGTGTCCGGCTCCAACGTCATAAACCCATGGGCAAATCCTGCCGGGACGAGTAGCATGCGTCCATTTTCAAAACTCAGCTCTTCACCGACCCATCGACCAAACGTCGGAGAACCCTTGCGAATATCTACCGCAACATCGAAGAGTCTTCCACGTCCGCAGCGAACAAGTTTAGCTTGCGCTTTCGGTGGCGCCTGGAAGTGCAGGCCTCGTACCGTTCCGATTTCACTGGACACAGAGTGATTGTCTTGAACAAAAACTGTATCGATCCCGGCGGAAGAGAACTGATCACAGTTGTAAGTCTCTTCGAAAAAGCCTCGGTGATCGCCAAATCGCCTCGGCGTAATCAGCTTCACCTCTGGTATTGAGAGGTTTGTGAATTCCATAATTAACATTACCTATAGTGCCATTCTGCGGCGCACGCAGAGTAAAGAATGGGCTATCTCAATCGCCATCGCTGGACAATATCCAAATAGGCTTATACTCGAAAATGGAGGCCGGGAAAGTCTCAATGCAGAAAGTTGCATTTTCGAAGGCCCGTTTGCAAATCAGATTACCCACGAGCGACAGTTCACTTGCAGTCAACAAAGCCGTTTACGTTGGCGGATCTCTTCTTGAGGCAATAAGCTGTGTATTGGGGCATGCCTCAGGTTTGTCAGGGCTTGATGTCAGGTTGTAACACTCGATTGTCATGCGCTCCTGTTCTATGTTTTGAGGCTCCCGAGGTAATCGGGGAATTAGTTTCAGTGAGTTTGATAGACTACTGGCAGCCGAGTTCGATGCTTGGTATCAACAGCACTAAATTCTTACTCACCTCGTGTTGGAGTGTCTATGCTGTCGCAGGAACGAAACAAAGCTGAAGTCGTTCGACGGACGGGATGCACATTCTCCACAATTTCGGACCTAATCGAAAACCACGACGTCATCGCCTTCGATGTTTCGAAGACATTGTTGTCGCGCAGCGTGTTAAGTGTGGATGGCGTTTTCCGTTTCATGGAGAAGTCACTTGGTGTCGACGGTTTTTGTGGCGCAAGACTAAAAGCGGAGCAGCTTGCCCGGAGGCGTTTTGGAACAACCGAAGCGTCCGAGATTAGTTTACACGAAATTTATAGCCTTCTTGCAGTCCTTCTGCCGGGCAACACCGTGACGCCTGACGATGAAAGAGAGTTCGAAGAAAAGTTCCACTTTTCAAATCAAGCCTTTGTTATGATTGCCACAGTTGCTCGGGCTAAAGGGAAGCAATTGGTCGGTATTAATGACACGCGACTGAATAAAGACCAATTATCGAGGCTAATAAAATCACATGGGATTGAACTGGATGCGCTAATTAGCCCTACGGAAGGCCGTCACTTTCTTTTGAAAGTTGCAGCCAATGAGGAGGTCGCACCGAACCGTGTCCTGCATTTTTGCCAGCGCGAATTCACGAACATGAACGTTGACGTGGACTGCGCTTTGACAGCAATTCATGTAAACCAACACAGCGATTGCCTTAGGCAGGATGATGCTCCATTTGTTGATCAAGACCGCGGAGAATATACGTTCGCCTCGGACTTGATTATCGGCCAGATCGCAGCGCGAATGCCTCATGTCGATCCCGCGGAACCCGATCTTTATAGTTTCGGCTTCAATGTTTGCGGGCCGGTATTGCTGGGGTTCTGTGACTATATTGCGGAACGTTCAATACAAGATGGGTTCGATGAACTGCTTCTTCCGCCTGGCCAGCACCACATTATTGAGCAATCTCTGAGGATTCTGAAACTGCCGTTAACAAGCTACTCGATCAGCGATGTGAAAGAAGCTTTTGACGGTGAATTCTTGGATGCTTCTGCTGTAGAACGCAAACAATTGCAGAAGCGTATCGACGCATGGACGGTTCAAGGTTCAAAAAACATTGCTATCGCGGATATCGATGGCAGTGCACCGGACATTGAATTTCTGTCTTCATTAAGAGTGCATCGGTATTGTGTTTGTGGTCAAAGCTCTCCCAGCCGAGAGGCAAGGGCTTCAGCCTACCTTTTTGACGGTTTATATGCGATGAGCACCGATATGTCCGTAAGGGTAGGCCCAGTTCTGTCAGACTTTTTGTTCGTCAATCCTGATACGTCCTTCCCACATCTGAATTTGGGGAATGACATATCTTTGCCTTTGAGTGCAAAATGTGAAATGAACGCCGATATTGGCCTCCTCGCTTCAATTTGTGTCCAACGAGGGGCTCTCGATTTCCTCCGCATGATCGCGCCAAGAAAAGACGCGTTAGATCGTCGGGAACTAAAGGACTTCAACCTTTTCTGTCTTACGCGACTGATCACAACACCGACCGAAAGGGAATATCGGGCATTCGAGAATGTTCCGTTTCCGCGATGCAAGGGTGAGAGTGAATGGAGAACTGTCAAGTCTTACTGGAAGCCTGAGTCAATCTCGTCAAAATACCTGGACAATTCTAGTAGGCAAAATCAAGAGCAGCAGTTGCACAACTACGATCTCATGCTGCCAAATTCCATTAAGCAATTATCTACTCGAGACGACATTGGGCAACTAGATTGGCGCCGTATAATGTACCGCCACCCGCTGAAGGTCTCGTACTGGAACTCAGTACGGCGGTATCAGCGTCGAACACAAAGAGAGTTGGGTCAGAAATGACAGTTTCTAACAGCGACCCGTTGAAGATATTCGTTCCGTTTGTGAACAAAATGATGGCAACTGAACTGTTCTCTCGAAACAAGTTTTTGTTTGAAAGGGATATTCATCTGATTGACAACCGCGGTCGATCAGCAGGCCTGCCGACGCTATACAATGAGGTTATAGAAAAGTACTTGAACGAGGACATGTGGCTTTTTTTCGTTCATGAAGACTTCGAAGTTCAGGGAGAGTTGTTTGACACAGAGAACTTGGCACTTGAAGCAATTTACGGAACCTTTGGAGTAAGGCTGGATGGGCATGCACCGGCCGGGTTTGGTCAGCATAAGTGTAGTGAAAAAGACGGCTCTTCGGTGCTACAGGTCGGTCTGCCGGTGACTGCACCAACTTGGGTTGAAACACTGGATTGTGTGGCGATTCTAATTCACACTCGGTTACTTAGGGATCGGCCCGGGTTGCGGTTTGATGAGACCCTAACGTTCGACCTTTACGCCGAGGACCTGTGTATTAACGCGCAGGAGAATTTTGGGATTCCTGTGATAGTTTTACCCGTCGAGTTCCAACACTATTCAAAGGGTTTTGTTACAGAGCGTTATTGGCTTGGAATCAAGCACTTGGGTGAAAAATATCCTAATGTTGGCGTGCCCGGAAGTTGCTCATTCATTGGTGGGAAATCGCAAGAATTGGAGGCCCGCTACACTTATGACATTCCGGCTAACAGAAAAAAGCGGCGCGACAAAGAGGCAAGAAAAGCTCGAAACTCTTCGAGAGCCTGGCGATTGTTCAGAAAACGATCATAGGCGACGAATTTGCCCTGACGGCTTTACACCTCGAAATCTATTCAGGTTACGACATTAAAACGTTCTTCATCGTGACCGGCGAGATTTTCAAGGTGAGCAAAGCCTGCGTTCGCGAACTCTGTCAGACTATCAACACTGCATAGGGCTATAACTTAATTTTTTTTCTTTTTCGCAAAACAAATTTTAGTAAGGCATATGACAAGGGATTGAGTTGCGATCCATAAGCAGCACGCCACCGGCTGCTTTTGGCGTTTTGATAATGTGTGCTGCGCTCACCAATGCGCGTCAAACTCTCACCGGTTGTGTCACCTACGCCATCGAAGATTCTGACATTCTTGAACCTAAGGGCATCTTGGCGATGCGGTTTACTCAGGAAATGACGCATGTCTCGCTCATCCTTCGGGTTGGTGTATTTTGCCAACGTCTCTGTCGACATTGCCCGTAGTACGGACTCGATTGCTTGTAGGGCGGAATCTTGAATTTTCTTGGCGCGCTGGAGGTTGGCTGCCTCCAACTCGCTGAGTTCAGCGGTGACCCAAGAAATATCACCGGATTCACTTTGCTGCAGCCCAAGGACGCTGCCATGATTTGCCGAACAGAGAAACTCCACGATATCCCGAAAATCCGTGAACCATGGCGTTAAATGGGAAGGAAGACCATTTGACGCTGTAAAACTCTCATATTCCAAGCCGTTGCGACGTAGGATTGATGTGGCATGCCGACTTGTGCCGAAGTAAAGGCCCAGGATATCCGCTTCTGCATCAACAATCTCGCAAATTGAGCGCTGTAGACTGCCGCGCCAACCTACGTCAAAGACGGCCGTGCTAGAACCTGCCGGGAAGGCCGAACGATAGTACTTTTTTAGAGCGGCGCGCTCGTGGGCAAACGACTGAAAAAAGGTGTCCGGACTTTCCTTTAGAAGCCTCAAGATTTTTTTTCGCGCTTTTCGCGTTAGTGGGTCCGTTCCACTTAGGCCATGATTGGCAAAAAGTTCTGTTAAGATCGGCCCGCCGGAGATTTTGCCAAGAAATTCGTCCAGTGTCTCCGAGCTTTCTAAGGTGGTGTGAAGCATCCCGCCAATAGTGTTCGGCTCCAAAACTGTGAATGGAAGCGTGAGTAATCGCCGGGAGGCAGCTATGTACTGCGTGTCATATTCATTTGGCCACAAAAGTTCGAATGCTGCTTTAGGAAACATGCCATCGCGAGCAAGAAATGCGATGCGTGAGATGCCCCTATCGTCCATTTCCCGCTTCATCCAGATAAGCATTGATGTGATCAATGGTGCGATCAATACGGCCCCAATGGCCTCAAAGTACTGATCCTCAGACAAAGTACGGAAGTCCAGCTTTTCAGAATCGTAGTGATGCGTTTCCAGAAAATTTGCCGAAAAAATCTGAGATATGGGACGCGATCCCGAAAGCATATTGGAATGGTGCTTTGGTTTTGGAGATCTGGCAGGTACGTCCTTGCTAGCCAAGACTACATGGGACTGCATACCCGCGCTGGCAGCCATTTTGCCATCGGCATGTTTGTTATCACCGATATGTAATATTTTTTCGTGTGGTACACCAAAGTACTCAGCCACCTCTTCGAACAAGTTGCCAGTATGTTTGGTCTTTCCTTGCTCGTTCGAAACGAAGACGCGTTCCCATCCGATAATTCCTTTTGCCTCCAGCACTTTCTCAAGAAAGTTTTGGGGAAGGTACATATCCGACGTGATGACAAGTCGTTTCTTTGTGTTTTTTAGCTTGGCCACCAACTTTCTTCCAAAATTGGTGGCGTGAAGCAGGTCCATTTCCGTTTCTAGTTCGAGCTGTTTGATCTGCTCAGTTTGCGTACCGCTACAATTCGTGAGTTGTTGAAAACAAATATAAATCTCGTCTAACGAAACGTCCTCCAGTCCTTTCTGGTCTGCGTCTTCCCGAGCCAATTGCTCGGCTGCGACCCGATAGTCCTTAAAAAACTCGGTCACCTGCCTTGTTTCTATGTGCTCCTCCATGAAACCAAATGCATCAATGGGAGAGTTGCAATGGCGAAAGAGGAGGGTGTCGAAGATGTCCACAGACAGGAAATCGTAATCACCGATCTTGGAAAGCACTGCGCTACTGGAAGACACATTCATTGTTTTTCTGCGATTGCTTATTAATGCCAAAATAGTCTCACGCTAACTAGGTTTGTCTGAATTGATGCTTGCGTCAGGGCTCGACAAAAGCACTGACTCACTCTTGCGCAGAAATTCGGTTAATGCAGACGACTTATCAAGCTGAAATTGAACTTCGTCCATTTTCGACAGCTGCTGAAGCACGAGTAGTACTTCGAGACAAAGCGTTAGTGAACCCGAGTTTTCGGTTCACTTTACGCTTTTGGGTGATCTCCGCGACTGACCATTTGTCAGTTGGAATTGAGTGTTTTTTTAGAGTATTGCGTTTCGACTTCTGGAAAACGCGCCCGTGTACGGTTTGCGAAGGCAACCAGTGACAGCATAACCGGAACTTCAACCAGAACACCTACGACCGTCGCCAGCGCTGCTCCCGAGTTCAATCCGAACAGGCTGATGGCCACAGCGACGGCCAGCTCAAAGAAGTTTGACGTGCCGATCATGGCGCAGGGTGCGGCGATCCGGTGCGGCACCCTTAGCGCATATGCTGCGCCGTAGGCCAGAGCGAAGATACCGTAGCTCTGGATCAGGATTGGTATGGCGATCAGGACGATCACCATCGGTTTTGCCAGAATGGTTTGACCCTGCAGGCCGAACAGGATGACGACGGTGGCGATCAGGCCCATGACCGACCACGGCTTGACGCGTGCGGAAAACGCGTCGATGGCCTGAGAGGATCTCAATGTACGGCGCGTTATCAGGCCGGCGATCAGTGGTAATACCACATACAACACAGTCGCCAGAACCAACGTTTGCCATGGAACCTGAATGTCGGTCACACCCAACAGAAAGGCCACGATTGGGGCGAATGCCACCACCATAATCAAGTCGTTCACGGAAACCTGCACCAGCGTGTAGGTCGCATCGCCCCTAGTCAGCTGAGACCAGACGAACACCATGGCGGTGCACGGTGCGGCACCCAGCAGGATCAGCCCGGCCGTATATTGAGCCGCGTCTTCAGGTTCGATCCATGGTGCAAAGACGTGCTCAAAGAACAGAACCGCAAGAAAGGCCATGGTGAAAGGCTTAATCAGCCAGTTGACCACCAGCGTCACGATCAGCCCGCGTGGCTGGCGTGCAACGCCCGCCACTGCGCCGAAGTCGACGCCGACCATCATGGGGTAGACCATTGCCCAGATTAGCAAGGCCACGACCAGATTGACGCTGGCCACTTCGGCCGAGGCGATCAGTTGAACCAGGCCGGGTGCAACCAGTCCGATCAATACGCCGCCAACCATGGCCAGCGCGACCCAGACGGTCAGGTAGCGTTCGAAGATGCTCATGTATATGCCTCATTCGTCTGGTCGGTTAGTTTGCCGGATGTCAGGGCGGCCAGCGCGACCATAGCAGCAGCGGTGCCCAGAACCAGTGGAAGCCCGCCAATCTGATAGGTAAGTCCCGACAGGACAGTGCCGACCAGGCGGCCAGTCGCGTTGGCCATGTAGTAAAAGCCCACATCCATCGTCACACGCTCGGACTTGGTGAAGGCCAAGATGAGGTACGAATGCAGCGCCGAATTGACGGCGAAGATTGCCCCAAATGCCAATAGGCCCACAACCAGCGTAACGGTCAGCCATGTCTCGGGGCCGGATGAGAGCAGGACCGCAATGGTCAGTGCAGCAGGCACGCAGAACAGCGCCGCGGCCCAATTCTTGGCGGCGTGGATAAGATCCCCTTCCGGGCGTTCCTTTGCGCGCAGGATTTTCGGCGCGCTGGCCTGAACTGCTCCGTAAAGTATGACCCAAACGGCCATGAATGTGCCGATCATAAAAAATGCGGCACGGTTGCCATCCTCAGTTCCATCCGAAAGCACCGCGTAGAAATAGATCGGGATGCCGACTACAAACCACACATCCCGCGCCCCAAACAAGAAGACACGAGCGGCGGATAGCCAATTCACGTTGGCGGATTTCGAGAAGACCTCAGAGAATTTGGCGCTTTTGCGCCCTTTGGGCAGGCCGGTCGGCATGAACAGGATGACGGCGACGAGGAATGCGGCAAGTATGATCGCCATTGCCAGAACAGCCCACATGAAGCCCACTGTCGCCAACAGTGCCGCCCCAAGCAGAAACCCAAACCCTTTCACAGCGTTCTTCGAGCCGGTCAAAATCGCGACCCAGCGAAACAACCCTCCGCCCTCAGTCGGGGCCAGCAGTTTGACGGCGGATTTTGAGGACATCTTGGCTAGGTCCTTTGCAACCCCACTGGCCCCTTGCACAATCATCACAAAGACAACTTTTACTGGGATCGCCCAATTAGGGTCTAGTTGCGTAAGAACCAGCAACGCTGCAATCTGCAGTGCCAGCCCTGCATAAAGCGTCGAGGTCAGCCCAAACCGCGCCGCGATCCAACCGGCGGCAAGGTTCGTGCCCATGCCGGCGATCTCATACAGAACAAACAGATATGCCAACTGAACCGGCGAGAATCCCATACTATGAAAGTGCAGCAGCACCAGCATACGCAGGGCCCCGTCGGTCAGCATGAAGGCCCAATAGGCTGCTGTGACCGTGATGTAGGCCGACATACCTTCGGGCCTTTGGGTCACAGCGATGCACCAACCATCAGGGCAACGTCGACCAGACGATGGGCGTAACCCATTTCATTGTCGTACCACGCATAGATCTTCACCTGCGTGCCGTTCACCACCATGGTCGAAGGCGCATCCACAATCGAGGACCGTTCGTCGTTGGTGTAGTCGGTGGAAACTAGCGGTCGCGTCTCATAGCCGAGAATGCCTTTCAACTCACCTTCGGCAGCGGCCTTGAAGAGCGCGTTGACTTCTTCGACGGTGGTTTCACGCTCAACCTCGAATACGCAATCCGTCAGCGAGGCATTCAGCAAGGGAACTCGCACGGCGTGACCGTTCAGCCGCCCCTTGAGTTCCGGGTAGATCAGCGTGATTGCCGTGGCCGACCCGGTGGTGGTCGGGATTAGAGAGTTCAAAGCAGACCGCGCCCGGCGCAGATCTTTGGCGGGGCGGTCCACGATGGTTTGCGTATTGGTCACGTCGTGAATTGTGGTCATTGACCCGTGGCGAATACCAAGATTTTCGTGGATGACCTTGACCACTGGGGCCAGACAATTCGTGGTACACGAGGCCGCCGTCACGATGCTGTGGACATCCGGATCATAAGTGTCCCCATTCACGCCCATAACGACGTTGGTGGTCGGGCCATCCTTGACGGGGGCCGAGACAACAACCTTCTTCACGCCTGCCTCAAAATAGGGGGCCAGCTTGGCCTGGGTCTTGAAGACACCGGTGCAGTCGATCACCACATCGACACCGCCCAGCGGCAGGTCAGCCAAATTCCTGGTGCCGATAAAGGGCAGACGAATACCGTTGATCGTGACGCTATTGGCATCATGCGCGAACGTGGCATCCCAGCGCCCATGAACCGTGTCAAACTCCAGCAGGTGCGCGTGCATTTCGGGGTCACCGACTGAATCATTAATCCAGGCGATCTTTGCACCTTTGTCCAGCAGCGGTTTCAAGGCCAGCTTTCCCATCCGGCCCAATCCGTTCACAGCATAAGTCGTCATTTCATGTCCTCAGTGGGCGTCCTGCCGATGTCATCAACAGCAGTTTGCAGTGCGATCCGGTCGAGGCTTTCGACCGGCAAAGACGTAAAGGCCTCAATCCGGCGCTTGAGCGCGCCATATGCATGTTGAAATGCAAGGCTTCTTTCGGCATCCGTGCCCTCGGCCCTGACCGGGTCCGGCATGCCCCAATGGCCACTGATTGGCTGGCCTTCCCAAGCGGGGCATTCCTCATTCGCGGCCTGATTGCAGACCGTGAAGACGAAGTCCATCTCGGGCGCGCCGGGGGTTGCAAACTCGGACATGTTCTTGGACCGCAGGATGGATGTGTCATGTCCTTTGTCGTCCAGAACTTGCACGGCCATCGGGTTGAGCTCGGATGTGGGTTGCGTGCCGGCCGAGAAAACGTTGAACCGGTCACCCCCCAGCGTGCGCAGCAGGGATTCCGCAAAAATCGACCGGGCAGAATTGCCCACACACAAAAACAAGACGTTGAATTTCCGATCCGTCGCCGCCTTATTTCCCTGTGCAAATGGCATGCAGATATCGGGGCGACCGCGACAGCAATCGACAATCAGATAATCGAGCATCTGCTGCACGTTTTTCATTTCAATCGAATAGAGCAGAGATGTCCCGGAACGTTCCTGCTTGACCAGCCCCGAACGCTGAAGCGCGTTCAGATAGTTCGACAAGGTGCTGGCCTTCACGTCGAGCTCCGCCGCCAGCTCGCCCGCCGGAACACTGTCAGGAAAACGTCGCATGAGCATGCGAAACACAAGGATACGCTGCGGATGACCCAGGATGGCCAATTGGTCTGTTATCTGTTCTACCATATTTCATGAAATATTAAAATAAGACAACCCAGTCAACCGAAAATACATGGCCATCGAAGGTGAGCGTAAGCGTTGGAACAGGCGTGATATTCTTGCTGGAGCGTGGTGATGGAATGGGCTTCAAGCGATCTGAGCTGCGGGAATCACCATCACACACCGGTAGGCGTCCGAGGATATCGAGACTTGCACGCATCTGCCCGAGCGTTTAAAGGAACCGTCGCTTGCCTCAATAGCTCAGCTGGTAGAGCAGGTCCTTCGTAATTAGCGGGTCCCCGCGAGAATGCCTTGCAAAACCAACGAGTTCGCGGCAAAGGAGTAGAACTAGTAGGGCCATAGTAGGGTCCGGAAAGCCGCTGTAGCTCAGCTGGTAGAGCACGTCATTCGTAATGATGGGGTCGGGGGTTCGAGTCCCTTCAGCGGCACCAGTTCTTCAACAAAATCAGGTTTTTAGGCAGAACACACTCGCTTGGCTGATGTCGCGTTTCCGCTTTGATCCCCAATTCAGACATGCTTGCGCGGCTGCAGCGTTAGCGCGAAAGCTGCCGTTCGCTCGATTGTACGCCAATGTCTCAGTCGCGGAACAAAGCCGCCTTTGAGAGCCGAGTCAGCATCCCGATTGCGACACCTCTTCATTACGATTGGGCTGACAGGCAGCGTACTCGGGGCCAATCAGTTTCACGAATAATCGCACAGGTCGTTCGGCTAATTATTGCCTTAACACCACATACTACCCTGGGGACAATGCCCATCCCGAGCAGCCTAATCTTGGTCGACCATGGCGAGCTGCCCTGCGCCTGCGGGGTCGAGGAAGACTGCGGGAAAGGAGGTTGGCGGTCAGACAGTGACAGCACTTCACTGATATCGCCTGAGCTGGGCCTTGTCAGCCCTTTGTTTCGTTTCGGTATTTTTTAAAATTCTGCGCTTGCTCGAAAATATCGTTATACACGTCGTCATGCGTAATCGGCGGATACCCGTTCTCCGCCAGTAACATGATCAAATCCACTTTCAGCTCTGCCTTGATGTCCTCGCGGTTGTCCCAGTCCGTGTACTTCGTCTTGTCGTCCACAACGCCCTTCACCGCTTTCGAAAGAGGGATCAGCTTCTCGTCGGGATACTCGAACTCGTACTTCTTGGCGATTGCCCTTAGGATGTCGTAGAAGGCTTTCTCCTCGAAGTCGATGCCCAGGTCGGCAAACGACGCCTTCTCCTTCTTAAGTGCCTCGTACAGATCGATAATCTCGTCGGTGAACTCCTCTAGGACATTGCTTACCAGTACGTCCTGCTCCTTGCGATCGTTGTACTTATCCACGATGGCCTTGAGCATTTTCGCGAAGTCTGCCCCCTTGGTTTTGTTCGTCTTCTTGAAGTCATCGATCGCCTTCTTCAGCAGTTTCTGAAGGAGTTTCAGTTTCGTGTTGGGCAGCTTGATCTTCTTGATCTTCTCCAAAAACTCGTTATCGAACAGGTCGATCTCCGTCTCGCCGCTGTCGCCCAGCTTGAACACTTCTTCCACACCGTCCGCCTTGATGGCTTCCTCGATCATCTCCCGTACCCGCGCGTTCATCTGAGCCAGGTCCGGGGCATCTCCCTTTGTGAGCTTGAACACGATAGACCGCACAGCGATATAGAAGTGGATCTCATCCCGCTCCAACTGCGCGAAAGCGTCGCTGTTGCAGCAGATGTCGTAGGCCGCCTTCATCCGCTTCACCAGGTACATAAACTGCTTTTCCTGCCTCTGGGTCGCCTGGGCGAACTCCGCCGCCATATTCAGGCAGTGAAGTTGTTTCAGGGCGTTCCCGGTGAAGTACGGACTGGAATCGAATTTATGGAACATCTTGCCCAGCAGGTCGAGGTGATCCTTTACCACAACCACCGCCTGCTGAATTTCCTCGATCGTCATGCCGTTGCCCAGGTTGCCGAACTGGGCCAGCGCGAGGTTCATCTGTTTCTTGATGCCGATGTAGTCGACGACCAGACCTTTGTCTTTACCCGCGTAACGTCGGTTCACCCGTGAAATCGTCTGGATCAGGCTGTGCCGCTGAATCGGCTTGTCTATGTAGATGGTGTCGAGGAAAGGCACATCGAACCCCGTCAGCCACATATCCACCACAATGGCGATTTTGAAATTCGACTTGGCGTTCTTGAACTGCCGGTCCAGCTCCTTCCGGTCATCCTTGGTTCCCAGCATCTTGTAGAGGGCTTCCTCATCGTCCTTGCCGCGCGTCATGACCATCTTGATCCGTTCCATCGGCTTTATTTCTCGCTTCTCCTTCTTCGTCAGCGTCGCGCCGTCCTCGCAAACTTTGACCTCGGCCCACTCTGGCCGCATGGCGATGATCTCCTTGTACAGCATGTAGGCAATCGGGCGGTTACTGCACACGAACATCGCCTTGCCCTTGACCGTCGCGCCTTCGCTGATCCGCGTTTCGTAGTGTTTCACGAAGTCCTCGGCCACCGCCTTGATTCGGTCGGGGTCCCCGAGGATCGAGTTCATCTGCGCATTGGCCCGCTTGCTCTCCTCGATGGCGTAGTCACTCGCGCCTTCATCGGCGCATCGTGCATAGTAGTCCTCGATCTCCTGGAGCTTGGCATTATCCAGTAACACCTTAGCCGCCCGGCCCTCGTAGACGATGCGCACGGTGATTTCGTCCTTCACCGACTCTTCCATCGTGTAGGCATCGACCACCTTGCCGAACACGTCCAGCGTCGCATCGATGGGTGTGCCCGTGAACCCGACATAGGTCGCATTGGGCAGGGAATCATGCAGGTACTTCGCAAAGCCATAGGTCCGCTTCACGCCCTCTTCCGTGATCCTGATTTTCTGGTCCAGGTTCACCTGGCTGCGGTGCGCCTCGTCCGATATGCAGATCACATTGTCGCGCCGCGTCAGCAGCCGGGTGTCCTCGGTAAACTTGTGAATCGTCGTCAGGAATACACCACCGCTCACGCGGCCATGCGGCATCGCCACGTCCATCGGCTCGCCGTCAATTGTCTCGGCCTCATCCGCCAGCAGCCGCACGTCGTTCGGCACCTCGTCCGGCCCGCGTAGCTTGGACCGCAGCTCCTCCCTGCTTTCCACGCTGATGATCTCTTCGTCCCCGATGTATCCCTTCGCGCCCGTGAACTGCCGCGATAGCTGGTCGTCCAGGTCGGTGCGGTCAGTGATCAGCACCAGCGTCGGGCTTGCGAACGCCTCGCTCTTCATCAGCAGGCGCGAGAGGAACAGCATGGTGAAGCTCTTGCCGCAGCCGGTCGCGCCGAAGTAGGTGCCGCCCTTACCGTCGCCATCCGGCCGTCGGTGCTGCTGGATATTAGCGAAGAGTTTGCGCGCCGCGTAGTACTGCGGGTAGCGGCAAACGATCTTCTCTTCCTTCCTGGAGCTGTCGGGGAAGAAGATGAAATTGTGGATCACGTCGCGCAGCCGGGCCTTGTCGAACAGCCCGTTGATCATCGTAATCAGGGAGTCGATACCGTCCTTCTCGATCTTCTCGTCGCCCGTGATCTTACGCCAGGCGTAGAAGAACTCATAGGCCGCGAATAGGGAGCCCATCTTGTTGTTCACCCCGTCGCTGATCACACACAGCGCGTTGTACTTCAGCAGCTCCGGGATGTCGCGCCGGTAGCGCGTGGTCAACTGAACATAGGCGTCATGGATGGTCGCCTCTTCGCGGATCGCGCTCTTGAACTCGAACACCACCAGTGGCAGGCCGTTGATGTAGAGGATCCCGTCCGGTATCCGCTTCCCGAAACCCTGAATCTCCAACTGGTTCACGATCTTGTAGACGTTCCGATCGGCGGGGGAGTAGTCAACCAGATGGATGAACAGGTCTTTCTGGCTGCGATCCTCCCGCTTCAGCAGAAAGCCGTCCGAAACCAGCTTCATGAATGTCTTATTGCTGCCGTACAGGTCCGATGCTGGCAGCCGTTCGATCTTATGGACGATGAACTCGATCTCGCCATCCGTGATACCGTCACCGACATAGCGCGCTTGCAGGTACTCCCGTAGGTCGTCCTTTACCAGGACTTCCTCCGGGCCGCGCGCGATGTCCTCCCCCGAGACGTGGGGGTAGCCCTGTTCGCCCAGCAGCTCAATGATCGCTTCTTCCAGTTGTGCTTCGGTGAATTTCATACGCGTCATTCGCCAATCTGTTGGGCGTGCTTTTTGATGAATGACTCGCCAAAGGCAATTGCGCGTTGCACATCCAATGAGGGCAATGGCAACTCGACATCACACATTTCCTCCCAGCCAAATATTTCCCTCACGCTTCCGTGGGACATGAAACGAGCGTAGCGATCGAACTCTATCCTTGCGAACCACAACATTAGGAATGGTGGAAAGATTTTAGATTCGTCTATTACTTCAAAGACAGTATAAGAAGTCGAAACTATGCACTCATCACAATCTAGCAGGGCTATCGATATCTTATCCCCATTGCGAGATGTAACAGGCCCGTAGGCAAATTGTCCCTTACGAACAACCTTGTAATTAGATAAGTCGGTGCCAATAATATTAGCGCGTGAAGGAATGAACTCTTTTTGAATGCTCACGCCTAACAAGCGCGTAACTTCCAAATCTCTATTTTTTACAGCTACTTCTCGAATGTAAGGCCCCAGTCGCTCAATCGAATATTTCATAACCAACCCCCTTAAAGGCGGAAAGCATCTCTTTTTTCGCCTGTCGTTCTTCTTCGAGAATCCCGATTACTCGACTTCGAATATTCTTTATTCTTCTCTCAAAATCAGTATCTTCTTCACTATGGTTAAAATGAATGTACTTGCTTGGCACTAAGCTAAAATTCTTTTTCGCTATCTCGTGAGTAGTGGCGCTGTAGCAGTATTCTGGTATGTCTCGGTACTTTTTCGAAAATTCTACCTCCTGCCAATTGTGGAACATTTCCACAGCTTTCATTGAAGCCTCTTCGGTCAATTGGAGATACTTTTTTTCAAATGGAATTCCTTCTTGGCGCAAATCCATAAAAAGAACTTCTCCATGCCGATCTCTCAGTTTCCTTTCAAATCCTCCATTCTCCAGATTTCTCGCAAACTTGTTCTTATTTATCACCCACAACGTTACGCTTAGATCAGTTGTGTAGAAGAGCTTTCTCGGAAGAAGTATCAGAGCCTCAACCAGGTCATTCTCAATTAGCTTCTTTCTGATTGCATGTTCCACCCCCCCATCTGAGAGAGCGCCATTTGCAAGAATAAAGCCTGCGACACCGTTTTGTGAAAGTTTGGAAACCATGTGCAGTATCCAACCATAGTTTCCATTACTGGAAGGTGGAACCTCGTAGCCTGCCCACCGCGGGTCGTCCGTCAATTCGTCAGCGGCGCGCCATGCGTTTAGGTTAAAAGGCGGATTCGCCATAATGAAATCCGCCTTCAGGTTCGGATGCTGGTCACTTGCGAAGGTGTCATCCGCCTTTACGCCCAGGTTGGCCGAGATGCCGCGAATGGCGAGGTTCATCTTCGCCAGCTTCATGGTCGTGGTGGTGCCTTCCTGCCCGTAGATGGAGACGTTCTTGGTGTTGCCCCGATGGCTCTCGACGAATTTCACGGACTGCACGAACATGCCGCCGGAACCGCAGCAGGGGTCATAAATCTTGCCCTTGTAGGGTTCAATCAGCTCCGCGATCAGATTGACGATGCTCTTGGGCGTGTAGAACTCGCCCTTACCCTTACCCTCGGCCAGGGCGAACTTGCTCAGGAAATATTCATAGACCCTGCCCACAACATCCTGTGACTTATCGACCAGGGTGTTGATGTTGCTGATGGTGTCGATCAGCGCTGCCAGCTTGCTGCGATCTAAGTCCAATCGTGAAAAGTAGTTGTCCGGCAACGCGCCAGCCAGTGACTTGTTGTTCTTCTCGATCGTGTGCAGGGCCGTGTCGATCTTCAGCGCCAGATCGTCTTGTTTGGCGTTCGCCTGGATATACGACCAGCGCGATTCCTCGGGCAGATAGAAGACGTTCTTCATGGTGAAGAACTCCACAATGTCCACGAATTGCTCCTTGCCCTCGTCGATGATCTCCTGTCGCCGCTCCTCGAACTTGTCCGACGAAAACTTCAGGAAGATCAGGCTCAGCGCCACATGCTTATATTCCGCAGGCTCCACCGAGCCGCGCAGCTTATTAGCGGAATCCCAGAGTGTCTCCTCGAAGCTCTTGCTGTTCTTCTTAGCATTCATTTTCTTTGCCATAAATTGTCTTTGTAGTCTTTTAGCGGTTCCAGTCGTCACAGTCTGTGCATTTCAGGGGATAACTCCCAAGACAGCGGCGCAGCCTTACCGCTTTTCGTTCTTCGTTGTTTGGTTCATTTAGCCGACCCCTAGCGTCCAGCAGCCGAGTCCAGTGCGAGAGGAATATCGTGGCGCTCGCAATAATCTATGATGAACACCGCCACCATGCTAGTGATGGAACGTTGCCCCCGCTCGGCCGCCGCGCGCAGCGTTTCCTTCAACTCCAGTTCAATGCGAAAGGCCAGCGTGGTAGTTCCATCGGTAGACATTGTCTACCCTTGGTTGCGACACGCTACTGTGAATGTTCGGTAAACGTACAACAACATCCCCCGCAATCAAATAAGAGAAAGAGATATACGAACTGGGAGTATCCGAAGATCGCATGGGGTAAATAAGATGAGTGCGGTACTTCGAGGATCACTCCAATTGCGACATGGTTGCCATGTTTCAAATGGGCTCGTTGCGATCTTTTACTGCGTTTTGCACGAATGACGGCTATGAGCATCGGGAGTTTGATTGGCGGGAGCGCCCCTGGTGTCTGATTTTACGGCTTAATCAGACATTCAGCGTCTGGTTTCCACGATGCCAGAGTGCAGGCATCTAGATTTCCGGCCTGTCGCGCAAGCAGTCTGGTAGGTCGGGGCTTTTCGGATACTTTGGGTAAATGTCCTGCGTCTTCTACGACACCGAAACCACCGGCACTGACACCACGTTCGACCAGATCCTGCAGTTCGCAGCAATCCGGGCGGATGAAGACCTGAACGAGCTTGACCGCTTCGAAATCCGCTGCCGACTTCTGCCCCATGTTGTCCCCGCACCAGGCGCCCTGCTGGCCACAAGGGTAACGCCAGCGATGCTGACGGATGCCAGCCTACCGACCCACTACGAGGCCATGCAGACTATCGCCCGGAAGCTGCGTGAGTGGTCGCCGGCGATCTTCACCGGATACAACACACTCTCCTTCGACGAGCCTCTGATGCGGCAGGCGTTCTATCAGACCCTGCAGCCGATCTACCTGACCAACACAAACGGTAATCAGCGGGCGGATGTGCTGCGCCTGGCGCAGGCAACGGCAGCCTTGGCACCCAACGCCATCACGGTGCCTATCAACCACAATGAGCGCCCAACTTTGCGACTGGACATGCTGGCCCCGGCGAATGGCTTCGCCCACGAGAACGCCCATGATGCGCTGGCCGACGTCGAGGCAACCATCTACATGGCCCGCCTGATCCGCGACCGTGCACCGGCTGTATGGGATTCTCTGATGCCCTTGATTGACAAATCAGAGGTTCAAGCGCGGGTACTTTCGGGACAACCACTTTGCCTTGTCGAATATCATATGGGGCGCTCGGCCATCCGGCCGGTCGTGGGCTGCGGCCACAACCCGGACAATCCAACGATGCTGGGGGTATTCGACCTGACCAAGGACCCTGGACCAGTTCTACAAATGGGTGTCGACGACTTAGTGAAAGCGATGAAGGGACCCGACAGGGCTATTCGGATCATCACTTCGAACAAGATGCCAGCGGTCGTGGATATGTCGCTCGGGCCTGACTTTGGCATAGCAGCAATGGATATCGCCCGCAGAGCATCTCAGATCGTCCAGGATGCCGCTTTTGCCACAAGGGTAGGCCAAGCACTGACACAGCGTTATCCGCCCTGGCCGGCCGAAGAGGTGGTCGAAGAGCGAATGTATGAGGGGTTTCCAAGCCGGGCCGACGAGGGGCGCATGCGGGCCTTCCATGCCGCGTCATGGCCAGAGCGCGCGGAGATAGTTGAGACACTTGAAGACGGCCGCCTGCGCGAACTCGGGCGGCGCATTGTTTTTCTCGGACAGCCAGGGGTGCTGCGGCCCGAACTTCGCCAGGGGCTTGAGAGCTGGCTGCACAATCGGCTGTACGGCCGCGAGGGCGTGGAAGCAGGCCGCACTCTCGACGATGCACTGTCTGAGTTAGGCGACCTTGCAGTTGACGAAGTCAACGCTGCATCAATCGGAAAAATCAAAGCGTGGTTAGAAAATCGAAGGCCTTAGCTTGCATATGTGCTTTGACCAGTTTGTGGGGTTTGCTAGCGTCTGCACGCAGGGTGGGCAGGGCCAATACAAACCCTGCACACCCCACAAAGCACGTCACCAGTACTAAAACGGCACGTCTTCGTTCGGCGATGAGCCTAGTTTCTCGACCATGTATCGTTTTGCCTTTGAAGGGTCATCGATTGCGCGCAAAACAAGGCCACCGGCGACTGTGTCTTTGTGGCGCATAAGCACACGGCCGATGCTCTTGGCGTTGAAAGTACGATTGTATGTCATCTCAGCTAGCATGTCGTGAAGCAAGGCGACCGGGTTTCCTGAAGCATTACCAGCACGCTTGCCAATCTCGGCAATTGTAACGGCTTCGTCGCCAAGTGCCTCACGCCATAACTGAAGAAGTTCGACAAGCTCGTTTTTTCGCGGGTCGTCTGCAGTGATCCGGTGTTGGGTTAGCCAAGGGTCACTTTCTCCCAGCCAAACGATAGCTTCTCGTATGAAGTCCCAGCGTTCGAACGAACCCATTGGAGGCACATCCACTTTTCTGCCGGACTTCACATAGGCGATGAGAATGGTTAGTGCCGCAGCAACAAGTTTTGGCCGGTCTCGCAGAACCTCTTCTTGTGCATTGAATGTATGCCGAATTTGATCGGGACGCTCTTCTCCTGTGTCGATCCGGCAGATAAGCGTACGTCTTCCCAGGTCGCCTGCGATGGTCAGGTTGTTGCCCGTTGCCATAACCAAGACATTGGTCAGAAGCTGCGGGGTTTCCGACTTACCTAATACGCGGGCACGAAAGACCTCCTGAGTCAGAATTGTGCATAGGGTGTCTCCACCTAATGCGCGGTCACAGTTGTCGATCACGATAATGGCGTCTCCGGCCATCAGTACGCTTGACAAGCGCTTTTCGTCCTCTTCGGGGCTTTTGCCTTGAGACATCATCGCTGGTTTGTGGCCGGTGGCGATGATCCCAACCAATTCTACCATCAACGACTTTCCCGATCCTGCGGTGGGCGCATCGATGGCGAATAGCGGAGCCGATGGCAAAATCCGCCTCACTACAGAAGTCAGTATTGCTGCTAGCAGAACCGATTGGTCTTCTCGCCCTGCGAATGCAAACTCACGAAAGGGATGCAGAACACGCGACCAGTTTGGCTCTAAGGATGAAGTTAGCGGGTATGAGATTGCCTCGGCGATCCAGATAAGTTGGTTTGAGGACGGCGATCACGATCTGAAGCCACGCAAGCGCGTCTCTGGCTTCACACATGCCGATCACATCGCGTCCCTGGGCGCAGCGGTTTCAAAATGGGTCCGGCGCCTGGTTTGCTAGACGGCTAAGCCCACTCGAAACGAACCTTCAGTCCATTCAAGTTTCTATAGGGCAGAATACCGCGATGTTGGAGCATACCGACGACGATGCCCGGGTGGATACCAACTTCGCGTGCGAATGTTCGTACGGATGCTTCTGAACGTGGGGTCGTCAGACAAAATTGATCAAAGCGGTCTCGCCCAACCAACTGTTCTTCTGCCCACGCGTCGGCCTCTTCTTCTGCACCGTCACCGACCCCACCTTGATCGTCTGCAAAGGTGCGCCCACGATGAAGCATGATGTGCCCAGCTTCGTGAAAGAACGTCCACCAAAAGTGATCATTTGCCTTCATGCGGAGCGACATCTGTATGATAGCGCGGTTGCCATCGATCCAGCGGGCAGAACCGAACAGGCGCGTCTTGGGCAAAGGTGGTTCGAAAACCACTGCAACCCCGGAAGCTGCGCATATTTCGATCATGCGAGGACCGAATACCTCAGGCGACTCACAGGTTAGCCCGCGCACCTCGGCTACCGCCTGGCTGAACCTCTGTTCATCAAACGTCGGTAGTTTCATTGCTCGTGCGTGGTGTTCGCCAAGCATGAGCCATGCAGCAATATGGTTCTGGTCGGACTCGAACTTCCTCGAGTGGCGGTGTTGAACCGCCAAGTTGCGTAGCTTCGCGTCGAAGGCGCTCGGAGTGCCGATACCAAGGAACGTGAGCAAGCGATCGCACATCACTTCAACGCTTTCTCCCTTCGGCAGCACATTTCGAGAGACAAGGTCCTTGATAGGAAACCTACCTAGAAACGCCTTACACTCTTCTGCATTCTGCTGGCGAACCTTGCGGGCCTCATGAAGGTCCCAGTCGGACTGCAGCCCGGTCCAAATGTCGGCTTTCATTCCAAGTACGTGTTCGAGTCTAAGGGCCGTTTCAGCGCTTACCGGATTCGTCCCATTAATAATCGTGCTCACTAACTTAGGGGTTAGATCTGCAAGCCGCGCAAACTCAGCCTGAGACCAGCCTCGGCTTTCAAGATACTCCGCAAGATGCTCCCCAGGGTGCACTGCCCAGTCAGGGGACCAGGTATCAGTCCTTTCCACTGCGCTCATAGTCTACGTTCCTCTCCCCTCGGCGCCTCGCTAATGATAATCGATAACGTCGAGAATTCGTATTGCCGTCACCTCCGACGGATTGAGTTCAGTGCTTTCCGCCTCGCTGTTCGGGGCAACAATCGGTTCAAAGATCAAGCGCCAGTTTCCTGAGACATCGACTGCGTAGCAGCCCTGGAAATCACCCTTTAGAGGGTGACACCTAGGGGGCGGGTCAGTCGGTACGTCCGCCAGGCACGCGGCGTTCTTGAGAACGCCAAGGCGCATCATAAGGCGTTTCGCCCGGTCTCCGTACGCCTTCTGCATTGCCGCCGCAGATCCCATCTGGCGCTTGAGTTTGTTGCTCGCGAATTCGATGTGCATCGAAGCACCTGTGTTACCCCATAGGTAATGCCTGTTGATTCGTTACGCAATAGGTAACATGTAGCGCACCTCGTAGGAACCCTGGGCTACATTTAGAGCAATGCCTGGCCAACGGATCAATTCAGTTCGTTTTTTTTGAATGTGGTGAAACGCCGTGCTTGCAACCGTGACGCTGAGGTCAGCACGTAAGACGGTCCAGGCTGTGACGGCGCCAACGCCCCGAAGAGTTGTAGCACATGCGGGGATGGGGTGGCCGGGTTTACCATATTTGCAGGGTTTGGTTAGGCTACCTAACGCGCGCTGCCAACATGTAACATAAGGGCGCTTACCAGACCTGGCCGCACAAAGGTCATTGCCTATTCCAGTAAGGGTTGTTCATGTTTTCGACACTATACTGGGTGATATGTTGCCGAAACAAAATTTTAAGGAGCGACTGGAACCAAAATGGATATTAACCAAACCATCGAGGGTGCAGACGAAGCAGTTCTGCGAGAGGCACTGAAGCAATTTTTGTCTGAATTCACGCGCCCTGCGTTTGGTTCCCTGCCCAAACGAGAAATCGAACTAATCGTGTTTAGGATGCTTCGAGAAATTGGAGCGGTACCGCATGGCGCTTCTCTCTATGATTTAATGACAGACCTTAGGATCACCCGGGCAAAAGCCTCGAGTCTTCTTTTTGATATCGAAGTTCGAAAGTTCGGAGATGAAACTGGCCTCCTAGATGACCAAATCAAAGATGCATTGATCAACACAAGGTTTGCTAAGGACGGCGATTATTTCGTTCTCGAAATCCAAAACCCTTTATTGAATGCCCACCTAAAAGACAGGTTACAACGCCTAAATCATGTGAGTGACACATCCTTCAATTCCGCGATTGTGCGGATGCCCTTAAGCGCTGCCACAGACCTCATTGAGTATCTTGTAGACGAGGATCGACTAAAGCAGATTCGACAATCTCTGATAGCTGCGGGTGCCCCTGACACTTCCTTAAAGGGAGTGCTTTTGGCTTCAACTAAAAAGCTTGGTTCAAAGGTTCTTGGAAATGCGGCCGATGGTTTGGTAGACGACGCTTCCGCATATATTGCGCCAATTTTTAGAGGCGCGATTGACGGTTTAAGTGAGCAATGGCGAATTATTTTTTCCGAAGATGAATAGCTCCCAGAGATTAAGACCGGCTTCGCTGGTGCGGCACAATGCTGGCGGCAAGCATAATGGATATTACGTGCCTGCCTCGCTGGGTGTCATTGCCCAATTTGTATCTTATCTAAGAGGCAACAATCTGTTCGATCTCGAGGTTCGCTATGGCTAAGGGTACAGGGGCCGCGAACTCGAGAGGCGAGAAAGGTCCCGTGGAGACAGTAACGGTCCTCGACGAGCGTCAGCTCATTCGCATCGAAGCGGTTCATCGCGGCTTTCTATATCAGCATATCTATGGAGCAATCTGCCTTCTTCTTGCCGCACCGAACGGTGTAGAGCGCATCCTTGTTGAGCGGGACGAGGATCTTGAGATCATTCTTTCAGGGCGACGGTTCTATGTTCAAGTCAAGACTCGCATCGGCAGTCTAAGCTTCCGCGATATCGAGAGCGCCCTTCAACGCTTCGAGGAGATCAGAAGCGAGCACGACAAGGGCGTGCGGCGGGGAAATGCTAACTTCGTGATCGCATCCAACGCGCCTCTTTCTACTACGCTGCTCGAGAAGATCGCAGCCACCGACTGGCCGAAGGATGTCCAGATCCACTGGCCTGATGGGCCGGCGCCGGTAGATTCGTTTCTTCCCTCGCCTCCACCAAGTGTCAGCGAAGCGATCAGCACCTGCTCCGCGCTCGCTGAGGACTTGCCGTTCGGCCTGTTGAATCCGAATACACTCGCGTGGAAGTTAGCAAGTATCGTGATGTTCGCGTCAGCAGGAACTCCGCCGAGGGAGGATCATAGTTTCTTAAGGGAGGAATTACCGGCGCTCTTCGAGCAAATGCTCATCCAAATGCAGGAGCTACCAGCCCCTCCACCGATATACAGATCGCAGATCGACGAACCGCCGCTTCTCGGTACTCAACGAGTTCGCATCGTCTCTGGTCTGTCGGGCGCAGGCAAGACGGCTTGGATAGCAGAGGCGGCCATGCATGAGCCCCTGCCAGTGACTTACATAGATGTCGTCGATACTCCTGGACCTGCACTGGCATCCGCGGTCACTCGCGAGGTAGCCGGTCGAATGTACGGGCGCTCGAGTGGTAAGCTTGGTGAGATCCTGCTACCCGGTGCGAGTGGCCTCGAGATGCTGGGCGCGCTGAGCGTCAAGCTCGGAGAAGAAGGAATGCACGCTCAAGTCGTGATCGACAACGCCCACAGGGTTCCGGCGTCGGAAATCGAAGTTGTCGTCGCAAGAGCGCCGAATCTGCGGTTCCTTCTACTTACTCAGCCAGGTCCGGAGATTGCCGCTCTGGAAGCACGGCTTTCCGTCCAGGCCGATGTTCTTCACGGTTGGGACGAGGATACCATCGCGGCAGCCGTTCAAGATGCTGGCTGCCAGGCTGACTTCGACGACTGTGCGCGCCTTTCTCGCCTGACCGGTGGGTTGCCGTTCCACGTTCTTAACGCGACCACAGTTGCCGCACGCGAGTATGGCGGATCGATCCGCGCTTTCTGCAAAGACGTTGAGGCGCAGACCCACATCGTCGAGACCGCCCAGGAGATCATCCTGAAACGCGCATTCGAGGGGTTGCCGCCCAATACTCGAGAGACAATAGCCATCTTAAGCTTGGCCGACGTCGCGCTTTCGCGGTACGAGGCCATCAAGCTTCTTGAGGGCGCCTGCGACCTTGATGAAAAGGGGAGTGTCACACGCTTGAGAGCGCTCCCATCGACTGGTGCTCTCGAAGTGTTTGGAAACTCCGGGTTAAAAATACACGATGCTGTGCGCATATTTGGCCTCGCAGAGCTGGTCGAGCGGGGCGCTGAGTTCGAGAGGAAGGCTAAGGCGGCCCTTCTCGAAGTGATCATCGTATCCATCCGTGAGAACTGGAGTATCGCTAAGCTGGGGCTTCTAATTCGCCTCTTTGGGCAGCTGGGTAATGCGAAGGCTCTTGTAGAGTTCGCAACTGACGAGCTGTTCCACGAAATGGGCGTTTGGCCAGAGATCGAGCCACACTTGGTTGACATTGCTGCGGACGCGGACGGTGATTCCGACACCCGTCTCTGGGCATTGGATGGGCTTGTGTTCAACGATCTTCGGGAAGGTACTTTCGAATCCGCCCGCAGTCGTATCGATATCATGCATTCACTAATTGAGACGGCCGAACTTGGCGACGATGAGTGGCTGGCCTGGGGCATGAAACGCATGCTCCTTATGTCGATGCTCGGAGACGCTGAAGGCGTAGATGACATGCTCATGATGGTCGAACAGCGCATCCCCGCAAAATCCGGGCATATGCGTGTGTTCCGATACAACCGGGCGCTCGCCCACTTTAAACTAGGTCAAGCAACCAGCGCAGTCGCCGCGGCATCTGAACTGATGGAAGATTACTACGCAGAGCTCGGCATCACACCCGGCGATGTAATTGGACGCAATGCTCCACAATTAAAGTCGCTGCTGCCCGCAGGTCTTGATCTCACCGATACGCTGAAACATCTGGCCGACACACTCGACCTTTTCGCACAGGCTACCGGAGGCAAGGGTCCGCGTAACGCGATGGTCCGCATCCAAGCGATGAAGTTCTATCAACTCGCCAACGCATTCGACTCGATGGTGCGGGTCGGGCTCGATCTGGTTGATGACTTTGTGTGGGTTAATGACTTTATCGGGGCCAAGCAGATTCTTGAAGAACACATCTTCCCTACCCTGCAAAGCGTTGGATTGGTTTCACGTGTTCTGGAGACGCGAGCCCTCTACGCGGTCGTGCTCGCCTATTGCGGCGACCATCAGGCTGCAGCAGACGAGGTTGCAAGGCTCCGACCGTACGAGGAGGCGATGGTGCCGGGACATCGCGAAGCCTTTCAGGAGCAGAAGCGCATAATTGAGAGGGCCCGCCTTGGTGGAGGTCCGTTGCAGCGTGAATTCCACATCCCAAAACACCTGCAAGCGCTGATAGATGAGCGCCGTGGCACACCAATGGCCGGCGAGCCGCGTAAGAGAATTGGGCGCAACGAGCGCTGTCCTTGTGGTTCTGGTAAGAAGTATAAGCATTGCCACGGGCGGTGACCGACATCTCGACAAGTTGGGACGTTAGTAGGGGATTAGTAGGGGATGAACGTCAAACGTTCGCTAGCGCGGCCCAGCACCGTCCAAGTGCACCGCTCGAAATAGTGATTTAATCATAATACGTTATGCGACTTTAGACGGCACCGACCGGTCAAGTCTAACTCATGGACGGCAAAATTCGTAAGGACAAGGTCGGGGGTTCGAGTCCCTCTTGAGGCACCACGTTCCCCTATAAAGTTATGCTAAACTAGCGGCCTACCTCGTATCTCACTTTTGGTTCGATCCTGCGGGCTATCATCGGGTGCTAGCGCAGCTCAATCTCCGGAGCTGTTTGCCCGCATGATTTTGATCCGCAAGGGCCATGCCTCCGATCGGTAAGCAGGTATCAGGGAATGGTATGTGTGGTGGAAAAACGCTTTCAAGTGACGGGTTTTGATTCAAACGAGAATCGTCAGGAAACTTGCAAATACCTGTTTCAAAACAGATATTTGAAGGTTTTGGGTTAAGCCGCTCTGGTGGTAGCATTCAGCTTAAAAAGTTGTTTCCACGCCAGTTCTTAGACACAGCCAAGGAGTTTCATCATGACAGGTGACAAAAAGGTAATTGAATACCTGAACAAAGCTCTGCGCCACGAACTAACGGCCGTCAGCCAATACTGGTTGCATTATCGCCTGCAAGACGATTGGGGTCTTGGCAGCATGGCCAAGAAAAGCCGTGAAGAATCCATTGAAGAGATGGAACACGCCGACAAACTGATTGAACGTATCATCTTTCTGGAAGGGCATCCCAACCTGCAGAAACTTGATCCCCTGCGGATCGGTGAAAACCCGCGTGAAACGCTGGAATGCGATCTTGCAGCAGAGCAAAGCGCGCGGGCGCTTTACAAGGAAGCGCGGGATGTCTGCAAAGAGGCCGGAGACTATGTCTCAATGGGATTGTTCGAAAGCCTGATGTCGGATGAAGAAGGTCATATCGACTTTCTGGAGACTCAGATCGAACTGTATGATCGCGTCGGGCCCGAGCTTTTCGCGCAACTCAATGCAACAAAAATGGAAGACGCCGAATAGCCGGTCGTGTTGGCGACAATGGTGGCGGGCGTTGGGATTCCCAACAGCAGGCGGTTGCAGGATTAGGGCAACGTCGCCCTAAATGCATTCCCGCACGCCGAGACCTATCAGGTATTCACCGGTCACGTACAAAAGCTCATTTGGTCCGGCGAACCGCGCTTTGGACATGAACCAGTTTCTGACCGGATTTGGGTAGTAGCTGGACAGTGACGCGCTTTTCCTGTCGAATTCATCTGCCGTCATTTTCGTTCGGTTTGGGTGATGGGGGCCGTGAAAACCAAAGATCGTCTCGGGCGAAACGCAAACATCGTCCGCACCCAGCAGCATGGTGCAACTAGAGTGGCAATAGTCCCCGTTGATCTGGAATTGCGCGTTGGTCCGGTTGGCGATTTCGATCTGGACCATGCGATCCACAATCCGCCCGCCCGGATCATTGCCAACCTGAATCTCTTTTGAACTTGCCGCCACGCTCATCAAAAAAAGCGCGACCAAAACTGCCATGATGTTTCTCATCCGCCCGCCTGCTCAAGGGTGGAGTTTTTGTTTTTCTTACTACTATCAGAAATGCGGGGAAGCGGGAACGCTGCGCCGGGACTCAAGCGGTTCCTGTGTTCTCAAGGACTCACCCAAAAGCGGCTGAATTCGGCGGCTGCCCGAAACTTCCGTCAAAAGCGGTGCTTGCAGATTTTCAAACAACGGTGAAATTCAGTTGCCTAGCTTCATGCTTCAGGCACGTTTTTCACCGATGGTCGCAACACCCAGTACGGACAGCACTTTGGCCTCGATTTGCTCGGCATTCAGACCCGCGACCGCGTACATATCCGCAGGGTTGGCCTGATCTATGAAGGTGTCGGGCAAAACCATCGAGCGATACCTGAGACCCTGGTCAAAGACGCCTTCATCGGCCAAAAGTTGGGCAACATGGCTGCCAAAGCCGCCGATGGCACCTTCTTCAATGGTGATCAACGCCTCGTGGTTGGCGGCCAGATCCAAAATCAGGTCGCGGTCCAAGGGCTTGGCAAATCGAGCATCAGCGATAGTGGGGGCGATCCCACGTGCAGCCAAAGCTTCGGCCGCTTTCTGCACTTCGGCCAGCCGTGTCCCGAAGGACAATAGTGCGACCCGCGCGCCTTCTTGGATGATCCGGCCTTTGCCGATTTCCAGAACTTCACCACGTTCGGGTAAGTCGACGCCGACACCTTCGCCGCGAGGATAGCGGAACGCAATCGGGCCATCATTATGCGCGACGGCGGTGGCCACCATATGCACCAACTCGGCCTCATCCGCCGCGGCCATGACCACGATGCCGGGCAGGTTGGACAAATAGGCGATATCGAACGACCCCGCATGGGTCGCGCCATCCGCGCCCACCAAACCCGCACGGTCGATCGCAAAACGAACCGGCAGGCGCTGAATGGCTACGTCATGCACGACTTGATCGTACCCACGCTGCAAAAACGTGGAATAAATTGCACAGAAGGGCTTCATCCCGCCGGCGGCGAGAGCGGCGGCGAAGGTCACGCCGTGCTGTTCGGCAATCGCCACATCGAAACAGCGCGACGGATAGCGTTCCGCAAACAGGTTCAGCCCGGTTCCGTCGGGCATCGCGGCCGTGACAGCAACGATCTTGTCATCGCGTGCGGCCTCTTCCACCAGGGTTTTGCCAAAGACCGACGTGTAAGATGGTGCGTTTGAGGGCGCTTTCTTCTGCTCCCCCGTTACTACGTCGAACTTTGCTGTCGCGTGACCTTTGTCCCTGGCTTGCTCGGCGGGGGCGTACCCCTTGCCCTTCTTTGTCAGCACGTGGATCAGGATCGGGCCAGTGGCGCGGGCCTTGACCGTGCGCAGGACAGGCAACAGCTGATCCATATCGTGCCCGTCGATCGGACCGAGATAGGAAAAGCCCAGCTCCTCAAACAATGTGCCGCCCACGGCCATGCCCTTGAGCATCTCCTTGGCGCGTTTTGCCCCTTCGCGGAAAGGTTCCGGCAACAAAGACACCGCACCTTTGGCGGCGGCTTTCAGGTCGTGAAACGGTTCTTCGGCATAAATGCGTGACAGGTAATTGGACAGCGCGCCAACTGGCGGGGCTATGCTCATTTCATTGTCATTGAGAATGACGATCAGGCGTTTCTTCAGGTGGCCGGCGTTGTTCATCGCCTCAAAGGCCATACCGGCAGACATCGAGCCGTCGCCGATCACGGCAATCGCGTCGCCTAGACCTTCTGGTGTCACGCCGCCCAGATCGCGAGCGACGGCAAAACCCAACGCAGCGCTGATCGAGGTCGAACTGTGCGCCGCGCCAAATGGGTCATAGGGGCTCTCGCTGCGCTTGGTGAAGCCGCTCAGCCCGTCCTTCATGCGAAGGGTACGGATACGGTCGCGCCGTTCGGTCAGGATTTTGTGCGGATAGCACTGATGACCAACGTCCCAGATGATCTTGTCGCGCGGCGTGTCGAACACGGCGTGCAGGGCGGTCGTCAATTCGACCACGCCCAGACCCGCGCCCAGATGCCCACCGGTGACAGACACGGCCGAGATCGTCTCGGACCGCAACTCCTGCGCCACCTGATGCAATTGCGCGTCCGAAAACTGCTTGAGATCCGCAGGGCGGTTCACAAGGTCCAGCAGGGGCGTGTTCGGGCGGTCAGACATTTGGCGTTCCTGGCTTAGCTGTCCCGGGCAATAACGAAGCGTGCCGCGTCCTTCAAGGTTTCAGCCTTGGCACCGTATCCATCCAACGCCGCGCAGGCCCGATCGACCAGTTCTACAGCGCGGGATTTTGCGGCGTTCAGACCCAAAAGCGAAACAAACGTGGCCTTGCCTGCCTCGGCATCTTTTTGCAATCGTTTGCCGGCCTTCTCGGCATCACCTTCAACATCCAGAATGTCATCAGCGATCTGAAAAGCAAGGCCAAGCGCCTGGGCATATTGGCGCAAGGGTTCGGGATCTGCCTGGGCCAACCGCGCACCGGCGCAGGCGGACCATTCAATCAGCGCCCCGGTCTTACCAGCCTGCAGCGTGGTGATCTGCTCCAGTGTCAGGGGCGCGGCCGCTGTTTCAGCCGCCATATCCAGCGCTTGCCCCAGCACCATTCCCTGCGCACCGCTTGCTTTGGCCAGGGTTAGAGCCAATTCAGCACGAACCTCTGCATTTCCGACCTCGGGCCGGGTGCACAGCTCAAAGGCCAATGTCTGCAGGGCATCACCGGCCAGAACGGCGGTGCCTTCGTCCCACTTTAAGTGCACGGTCGGACGTCCACGACGCAGATCGTCATCGTCCATGCAGGGAAGGTCATCATGGACCAGCGAATAGGCGTGCAGGGCTTCGATGCCTGTCGCAGGCCAGATTGCCTGTGTTGAGTCGATGCCATGCATCCGCGCGCTTTCCATCACCAGAAACCCACGCAATCGCTTGCCGCCCTGCGTGGTGTAGGCCATCGCCCGCGTAACATCCAATTCGTCCAGCGCGCTCAGGACCAGATCGAACTGAGCCTGAATCCGCGCGGCATCCTGCGCCAGAATTTCCTTGAACATTTACTGACCTTCGACAGGCGTCGTCCCGGTTGGCTGCCCATTGGCATCCAAAGTAATGGCTGCGACCTTTTCTTCAGCCCGCTTCAATTCGTCTTCGCAGCGTTTCTTCAACGCGGCACCGCGCTCATACAGCGCAATGGACTGATCCAGCGCCACGTCACCACGCTCCAACTGGCCGACAACGGCCTCAAGCTCTTTCATGGCTTGTTCGAATGTCATCTGATCAACAGGAGTATCGGTCATCGGGCTGCCTTCATCAGTTCTTCCACATGGGCACGAGTGGCCTCGGCAAGGGCGTTCAGATCATACCCGCCCTCCAAAGTCGAGACGATACGACCCTCACACAGCTCATCGGCGATCTTGCACAGCTCGGCCGTGACCCAAGCAAAATCGCCTGTAGACCAGTTCAAGTTGGCCAGCGGATCGTCCTGATGCGCATCAAAACCTGCCGAGATGATGATCAGTTCCGGCTTGAATGCGCGCAGTCTCGGGAAGGCTTGCGTTTCGTAAGCTGTCCGCATCTCGGCCCCACCTGTGCCGGGCGCCAACGGGATGTTCAAAACGGTCTCATAAGCGCCGGTTTCATCCGGTCTACCCGATCCGGGCCAAAGCGGCATTTGCTGGCTGGTGATCACCAGTGCACGTCTTTCATCCCACAGCAGATCCTGTGTGCCGTTTCCGTGGTGAACGTCGAAATCAACGACAGCTACGCGCTTCAATCCATGATGATCCAATGCGTGCTTGGCCGCCAGTGCGGCGTTTCCAAACAGGCAGAACCCCATTGCCGTTTCGGTTTCGGCATGGTGACCGGGTGGGCGGATGGCGCAAAACGCATTCGAGGTTTCGCCGCCCAAAACCATGTCTACTGCGCGTACAACCGCCCCGGCAGCGCGATAAGCTGCATCGACTGACCCCGGCGACATGAAGGTGTCGCCGTCAATCTGTTTGAAGCCATCGGATGGCCTGCTATTTCGGATTTCACGGATATGGCTTTCCGGATGCACGCGCAGCAAGTCGTCATCCGCCGCCAAAGGGGCGGTTACACGGGTCAGTTCCAAGCCTTCTAACGCATGCAGAATATGCTCTAACCGCGCCACCCTCTCAGGGTGACCTTGCGGGGTCACATGATCAAGGCAATCGGCGTGGGTCAAAAGGGCGGTTGTCATCGGGATCCCATCTTCATCTGGCCAAAAATATCCTCGCCGAAGGCAAGAAAGCGCCGCGCCGCGGCTGAATCAATCTGGTGCCAGCATATATCCGGCGCCGCGGACGGTCTGCAGGTAACGCGGCTGCTTGGGGTCTTGTTCAATCTTGCGGCGCAGACGGGTGATCTGAACGTCCACCGCGCGTTCCTGCGCCTGACCCTTGTCGCGGCCCAAATCTTCGACCAGTTTGGTTCGGCTGATCGGCTCTCCGGGCTGGGCCGAGAAAATTTTCATCAACTGGCTTTCGGTCGCCGTCAGGCGCACCGGGTCTTCACCCTGCCACATCTCGCCACGCTCGATATCGTACCGGATCGGGCCAAGATGCAGTATCTTCGCCGTCGCGTCCTGCGCAGGTGTTTCTGGCATCCGACGCAGGATCGCATTGATCCGCAACAACAGCTCTTTTGGCTCGAACGGTTTGGCTAAGTAGTCATCTGCACCGGCCTCAAGCCCGGCAATGCGATGTTCGGTTTCGCCGCGCGCGGTTAACAGCAGGATAGGAGTGGTATGGGTTTCGCGCAGCGCTTTAGTCAGGCTGACCCCATCTTCGCCGGGCATCATCACGTCCAGCACGATCATGTCGAAATCCAACCCCGAAAGCACCCGCCGTGCATGTGCTGCATCCCGTGCAGCCGTGACCAGAAATCCGTTCCGCATCAGAAACTTCTTCAACAGATCGCGAATGCGCTCGTCATCGTCGACGATCAGCAGATGGGCATCCATTTCGTTCATGAGGTGGTTTCCCGCAGTTTCGTATAGGCATGACGCATATCAGCATCCATCATCGCTTCAAGCACTTTACGAAACCCCGACACAGCCTCGGGTCCCGCCTTTTTGTACGCTGCACGCATTCGGACGCGCTGCGCCTCAGACAGTTTGGCCTCTAGCGCCTTGCCCTGTTCTGTCAGAAATAGGTGTCTTTCACGTTTGTCCACTGATCCGACCCGGCTTTCCACAAGTCCATCCTCGATCAGCGTGCGCAGAACACGGTTTAGAGACTGTTTTGTTACGCCCAGAATGGCCAGAAGGTTATTGACCGTCGTCCCCGGTGCACGGTTGATGAAGTGGATTGCCCGGTGATGCGCCCGTCCATAGGCCATTTCGGTCAATATGCGATCGGGATCTGCGGTAAAGCCGCGATAGGCGAAAAACATCGCCTCAATTCCTTGCCGCAACTGCTCGTCGGTCAAAAACAACAGGCTCTCGCCACCAAAGGCTGGGGCGGGACGGGTATCCGACATAGTATGCCTCATTCGTTACTCTATCCGAGTTTATGTCAGCGTTATTGACATTCCAAGAGTGGACAGGTATCGAATCGCAGTTTTTGCGTAACTTTATGTCCGAAACGGACTTAATCAGCGCAATAATCGGAAATTTTTCCCAGGTCAGGAGGTTTCGCATGGCGGGGTATGATGATCGTGACGGTGTCATCTGGTTGGATGGCAAACTGGTGCCCTGGCGCGAAGCCAATGTGCACATCCTGACCCATGCGATGCACTATGCGTCTTCGGTGTTCGAAGGTGAGCGTGCTTATAACGGCAAGATTTTCAAAAGTCGCGAACATTCTGAGCGTTTGATTGCCTCGGCCGAAGCGCTGGACATGCCTATGCCCTATTCGGTGGATGACATCGAGGCCGCCAAGGAAGAAGCACTGAAAGCCAGCGGCTTGCAGGACGCCTATGTCCGGGCACTGGTCTGGCGTGGTTCGGGCGACGATATGGGTGTGGCATCGGCCAAGAACCCGGTCCGGATGGCCGTCGCGGTCTGGCCCTGGGGCGCCTATTATGGTGACGCCAAGATGCAGGGCGCCAAGCTGGATATCGCGGAATGGAAACGCCCCAGCCCGGAAACCATCCCGGTGCACGCCAAAGCGGCGGGTCTGTACATGATTTGCACCATCTCGAAACATAAGGCCGAGGCCAAAGGCTGCTCGGACGCGCTGTTCATGGATTGGCGCGGTTACGTGGCCGAGGCGACAGGCGCAAACGTGTTCTTCGTAAAAGATGGTGAGGTTCATACACCTCTGGCCGATTGCTTCCTGAACGGGATCACCCGTCAGACCGTCATTCAGATGCTGAAAGACAAAGGCATCACCGTTCACGAGCGCCGCATCAAGCCCGAGGAAATGGCGGATTTCGAGCAGTGCTGGCTGACCGGCACCGCAGCCGAGGTGACCCCGGTGGGCCAGATCGGCGATTATACGTTTGAGGTCGGAGACCTGACCCGCGAGATCGCCGCCGATTATGAGGCGCTTGTCCGCGCCTGATAACACTCAGATGCATTGACAGAAGCCCTCGCGCTATCGCGGGGGCTTTTTTATTGCCGCTTGTTCATAAAGAATTGCAGATCGTCCGCGCGGGTGGACGAACGCGCAGCCGCGGCTATCTTAATCCAATGTTGGATCTGCTTAGCGATATACTTACCCGCCTGTCCTTGAAGGGCACGTTTTACTTTCGAACCTCTTTCACACCGCCCTTTGGCATACAGGTACCGGCCTATCAAAATGTGGCCAGATTTCACTTTGTACAGCGCGGAGAGCTGAAATTATTCGTCTCTAACACAGGGCAAACCTTGCGATTGAAGCAAGGCGACCTGATCGTGATCCCGCACGGATCCGCCCATGCGTTACTGTGCAATGAGGTTCAACCGCTGGATGCCCTGCCTCTTGAACAGGTGTTGGAAGAGGCCGGGTACAAAGGCGACGGGGTTTTGATTTATGGCGGCGAAGACAAAAGCCGCGATACGCAATTGATCTGCGGTCATTTCTCTTTCACCGGGCCGCCGGGGCGACAGGGAACCGGGCATATGCTGATTGACCGGCTTCCCCCATACATCCTGATCGAAAACTATGGCGAGGAAGCCGGGGCCTGGATCGAAGCCACCTTGCGTATGATCGGGTCCGAGATCAACGGCGCGCGGATCGGTGGTGACCTCATAGCGCTGAAACTGTCCGAGGTCCTGTTCGCGCAGGCGATCCGCGCCCATCTTGAACATCAAAGCCCCAGCGACACCGCGCTTGCCGGATTTGCCGATTCCCGCATTTCACGTGCATTGACCGCGTTTCATCAATCGCCCGCGCAAGAGTGGAGCGTCGAGTCCCTAGCACGTGAGGCCGGAATGTCTCGCACTGCGTTCGCACAGCTATTCGCAGAGAAGATGGGGACAACGCCCATGCAATATCTGACCGATTGGCGGATGCAGATTGCATGCCACGGACTGACTGAGGCCCGTTGGAACGTGGCCGATGCCGCGGCCGAGGTCGGCTATGCCTCGGAAGCCGCCTTTTCGCGGGTGTTCAAGAAGCAGGTTGGCGTATCGCCAGCCGCCTATCGATCAATGCACTGATCGAATTGAAACTCTGGACGATCTGCAACGTTTCACGAACGATCCGGAATTAAACGTTCCGACTTACTTTCCTAGCTTGAGGTGGTCTCATATCAGGAAAGGAACTCTCATGTCTCTCCGCTTTGTCACCCGCAATATTCACGCCTATCTGGATTACCCTGTTGCCTTTGCGCTGATGGGGCTGCCCTTTTTGCTTGGACTGGGGCAATCCAACCCGATGGCGTTGTGGCTGTCGGTGGTCACCGGCGTCGCGGCGTTTGTCCTGACGGTGTTGACGGATCACCATTTGGGGATCTGGCGCGTTCTTCCCTACAACTTTCACTTGGCGGTCGATCTTCTGGTCGGCGTCGTTTTCCTGGCCGCGCCCAGCCTGTTTGGGTTTTCGGAAATGGATGCGATCTATTACTGGCTGAACGGGGCAGCGGTGGTCGCCGTCATCTCGCTTAGCGCGCCAGAGCAGGGTGTTACTGCTTGAACCTGACGCACCTTGGGTTCACCGCAACAACGTGAATTTCCAAAATCCCAGTGCCGCTTGTCTCATCGACAGGCGGCTCTCTGGTCTGATTATCGCGGCATGCGCCAGAAAATGTGGCCCTAAAAAGAGAGATTTCAGAAAATGGGTTTTCTCAAAACGCCTGAAATAATTTGTTCACCGTCGATCAACTGTGGGGCTATTCAGGAAGTGTTATTTTGATCTTGCAAATTCCGACAAAAATAATCAGATAAAGATCAAGGCCAGATGTGTTAGCATCCAGCACGGGGTTTCGAGGCGGTCTGCGGGCTTAGCGTATAGCCTGGTGAGAGCGCGCCACCGCCTCGGAAACGACACGCGCAACAGGAAATGACGATGGGTGACTCACTTGATGAAATCATGGCACGGCACGAAGCGGCCACCGCTTGCGGATGTTGCTGTGACGACGATTACTGCGCCTATGTCGACAAGCCCAAGGCAGCCCAAGGCGACAAGGCTGCACAACCGCTGCCAGACAGCGCCGCCTGCCGACGCGGATCGGTCAGGTTTCTCAACGAAAACCCGCCTGCGTGACAGCCCCTGAGGGGGCTGTTTAGACTCTGATGTTCAGAAATCCACGCCGCGCTGGGCTTTGATTCCAGCCTGAAACGGATGCTTTTCCTCGGTCATTTCGGTCACCAGATCGGCATAATCGCGCAGCGCCTGCGGTGCATCCCGGCCCGTTAGGAAAACACTGGTCTTGTCAGACCGTTCTTTCAGCCCATCGATCACCTGTTCAACCGACAGGTACTCGTACCGAAGCGCAATGTTGATCTCGTCCAAAACGACTAGATCGTAGTCACCGCTGGACATGAGGGCGCGTGCCTTGTCAAAGGCGGCGTTTGCGGCAGCAATGTCGCGTTCGCGGTCCTGAGTATCCCAGGTGAAGCCTTCACCCATTGTGTGCCATGTCACCAGATCGCGTTCTTCAAAGAAGCGACGCTCGCCGGTTTTCCATTTACCCTTGATGAATTGAACAACGGCGACCTTCTGACCCCAACCCAGCGCACGGATCACGACCCCGAACGCGGCCGAGGACTTACCCTTACCCTTGCCAGTGTTGATAAGTACCAGCCCGCGGTCCGGATCAACTGCCTCGGACACTTTCTTGCGGTGCTGGGCCTGCACCTTTTGCATCTTTTCCTTGTGATCCTGCGCGTCGCTCATGGGAAACCCTCATCTTGTGTTGGGCACACCCTAGGGGAAGTTCTGCAAAGGTAAAGGTCAGGCTTTGGGATCCGTGACCGCGCGTGCCTTGCCGCGCTCCAAGCCCAGTTGATGTTCGCGCCAGATCACCACGACGTTACCGACAATCACCAGCGCCGCTCCGGCCAGCATGACCAGCGTTGGCAGTTCACTGAACCAGACATAACCGATGACGATGGCAAACAGCATGGAGGTGTAATCATAGGGCGCCAGCATCGAAGCCTGCCCAAAGCGATAGGACGAAGTCACCAGAATCTGGGCAACACCTCCGATCAGACCAGCCAGAATCAAAAAGCCCGCCTGTTCCCATGTGGGCATGACCCACCCCCAAAGGATGGTCAGCCCGGACAGGATGGTCGCCGTCATCGAGAAATAGAAGACAATGGCCGCAGGATGGTCGACCTGCACCAATTGCCGGATGTGGATCTGCACAAAGGCCCGGGCAACCGTTGCGCCCAGAATGCACAATGCGCCGAAGGTGGCCGCCGCTTCCATGTTATTGCCACCCAGTCTGGGCCAGATCATGATCAGGACACCCAAAAGCCCGATGGACACGGCGGCGATTCTGATCTTTCGGATGCGTTCGCCTAGCATCACCGCGGCAAGGATCAGGGTGAAAATCGGGGTGGCATAGCCAATCGCTGTGGCTTCGGGCAGCGGGATCAGGCCAAGGCCGGTGAAAGTTAGCCCCATCGCGGTGGTCCCCAGCACGCCGCGCCAAAAATGGCCCGAGGGTTTACGGACTTTGAATCCTTGCGCCAACTCTCCGCGCGCCATCAGCCAGATGACAATCACCGGAATGGCAAAAAGGGATCGGAAAAACACCATCTCGCCAGGTGGGAAGTGATCGGACTGCGCTTTAACTATCGCCGCCATGACGGTGAACAGAAACACCGCGCTCGTTTTCAGAGCGACGGCCAGCAAAGGTCGATGCGATGTTAAGGGTTTTGCCATCGGCGCGAACCTGCGCTTTTGGTGGGGAAAGATCAACGTGTTGTTTACAGATTGGACCAATCGGCTGGCAGGGGACTGCCGATCTCTTGGGCGAACTCTTCCAGAAACCGGATCATGCGCGCGATTCTGCGCTGTGCAATTTCTCGACCACCCTCGGTCAACATATCACCAGGCAAGCCCAGCAGTTTGACCTTCCAGTGGTCGATCGAAAAATGCAGGTCGTCCAGTGGACGGTTGGCGGCAAAGGGATCCGCCGGATCATAAAGCGACCGTCCCAACGCGCCGGAAACCGAGAAGTTCCGGGCAACGCCAATCGCCCCCAGCGCATCCAACCTGTCCGCATCGCGCAAGATGCAGGCCTCGGGCGTTTCCGGTGTAATGTTGGCCGAAAAGCTATGTGCCTCGATTGCATGTTTGATTGCGTGAATCTGACCTGCAGAATAGCCCAAGTTTACCAAAATAGACTCTGATTCTTCGGCCGATCGGCGCGATGCCAAATGGCGATCCGGGTCGTCCTTGGATAGGTTGACCAGATCATGCAGGTACGCCGCAGCCAGCAGCACGGGCATGTCGGTCTGGTCGTTTGCAATGGCCTGCGCGTTCACCCAGACCCGGTCCAAGTGGGCCAGATCATGCGCGGGATCGGTTTCCATGCGCTGCGCAACGACCGCGCGCAGGCGTGTGCGCAGATCAGCCGATCCGTCCACGGTTCTCTCCGATCTGGCCGCGATGCAGCAGCAGGTGGTCGAGGATCACGCAGGCCATCATGGCTTCACCTACGGGAACAGCGCGGATGCCAACACAAGGGTCGTGACGGCCCTTGGTGATGATCTCGGTCTCTTCACCCAATTTGGTGATTGTTTTGCGCGTGGTCAGGATCGACGAAGTCGGCTTGACCGCAAACCGCACAACGATGTCCTGCCCAGTCGAGATACCGCCCAAGATACCACCCGCGTGGTTCGAGCTGTATTGGGGGCCATTTTGACTCATGAATATCTCATCTGCATTGGCCTCACCTGTCAGCTCAGCTGCCGCCATGCCTTCGCCGATCTCAACGCCTTTCACCGCGTTGATTGACATCATCGCAGCGGCCAGATCAGTGTCAAACTTGGCATAAATCGGTGCACCGATCCCGGCAGGAACGCCGCGCGCCACAACCTCAACAATCGCCCCAACCGAGTTTCCGGACTTGCGCAGATCGTCCAGGTAAGCCGCCCAATCCTTGGCCGCTTGGGCATCCGGGGTCCAGAACGGGTTCTGTTCGATCTGCGACCAGTCGAAATTGCCTCGGTCAATCTTGTGTGGGCCGATCTGCGTCATGTAGCCGGTAATCTGCACGTTTGGTGCGATCTGCTTGATGGCTTCTCGCGCCAGCCCGCCCGCTGCCACACGCGATGCGGTTTCCCGGGCCGAGCTGCGCCCGCCGCCGCGATAATCGCGGATGCCGTACTTCTGCCAGTAGGTGATATCGGCGTGCCCGGGACGGAACTTGTCCATGATATCGCCGTAGTCTTTCGAGCGCTGATCGGTGTTCTCGATCATCAGCTGCACCGGAGTACCCGTGGTTTGCCCTTCGAACACGCCCGACAGGATTTTGACCTGATCTGGCTCGCGCCGCTGGGTGGTGAACTTATTCTGACCCGGTTTGCGCTTGTCCAGCCATTGCTGAATCATCGCCTCGTCGATTGTGACACCCGGAGGGCAGCCATCGACGGTCGCACCCAATGCGGGCCCGTGGCTCTCACCCCAGGTGGTGACGCGGAAGAGGTGGCCAAAACTGTTCATCGACATGGGGCATGCTCCTTTGCGCGATGTGCTTAGCGGGCAAGGCCCATGGCCTCAAGCGGATTTGCGGTTGGGGCGTGTTTGCCCCAACCTGTCGTGCTTATGCTGCCGCGGCCAGTTGGGCACGCGTGGCTGCAATTTTCAGCGCGGCTTGAGCGGCTTCGCGGCCTTTCTCTACAAAATGCGCCCGGTAGATAGCATTGTGGTGATCGGTTTCCTGATACTGGTGCGGCGTCAGGGAAACAGACAGGACCGGTACCCCTGTATCCATGCCAGCACGCATCAACCCATCGACAACGGCCTGAGCCACAAAATCGTGCCGGTAAATACCGCCATCCACGACAAACGCCGCGCAGGCGACCGCGGCGTAGTGACCGGTCTGGGCCAGATCGCGGGCCAGCAGCGGCATTTCGAACGCGCCGGGGACGTCAAAAACGTCAACCTGATCGGCGGGGATGAGTTCCAGAAACCCTTCTAGGGCTTGATCAACGATATCGGAATGCCAGTTGGCTTTTACAAAAGCGTAGCGGGTGTGTGTCATCATGATCTCCTTTCGCAACAGACACGTCACCCAAGGCGATCACGGGCAGGCGCAAGCTAGGGCCGACGCGCTGCACGTTCTCTTTCATCCGGACTGTAACCGTCGGCTCTGGCATCTCACCAGATCTGCTGACACCCCGCACACCGGGGCCGCTCGCGGGCTTACGGATCATCGCCCGCATACCGCCGGTGGGGAATTTCACCCCGCCCTGAGAACGGGCGGACCTTGCCAAGGTGCGGCCGGTTCTGCAAGAGATTTCGCAGGAGGACAGCCATGCACCCCAATCCAGCCTTCCGCGCAGAAGAGACTGCGCGCCACATCGCCTTTGCGCGTGACCGCGCGTTCGGGGTTCTTGCGGTGTCGACGGATGAGGCACCGTTGATTAGTCACGTGCCGTTTCTGCTGTCTGAGGATGGCACGCTGGCCGAGCTGCATCTTGTCAGATCGAACTCGATCGTCCGCATGCTGAAAGACCCTAAACCAGCCAGAATCGCTGTCACCGGGCCAGATGGCTACGTGTCGCCGGATTGGTACGGGATCGACGATCAGGTTCCGACATGGAACTATGTCGCTGTGCATCTGATCGGTCAGTTGGAACAGCGCCCGCACGCGGAGTTGCTGGACGTGCTAAATCGCCAGTCTGCCTTTTACGAGGCGCGTCTGTTGCCCAAACCCCCTTGGACCACCGGCAAGATGAGTTCGGACGCGTTGGATAAGATGATGCGTATGATTGTGCCGTTCCGGTTTCGCATTGACGACATTCAAGGCACCTGGAAGCTAAACCAGAACAAGCCCGATGCAGTCCGCCTGAGCGCGGCAGAACACATCGCAAACGACGGGATCGGGTCCGAGCTTGATGCTCTGCAAAAGTTGATGAGAGGGTGAGGGTGGCACACCAATTGACGGGTTTTGTTTTGCATTGGGTGCTGTAGAGTTCCGGCAATTCAGGGAGATCACTCATGAAACTCTATTTCAGCCCCACTTCGCCCTATGTCCGTAAGGTTATGGTTTTGTTGCATGAAACAGACCAATTACAGGATGTCGAACTGCTGAATGTTGCAACAACGCCAATGTCCCCGGCCGAGCCGCTATTGGCCAAGGCTCCGCTGACAAAAGTGCCCGCGTTAGAGCGCCCAGATGGACCGACCCTGTTCGACAGCCGTGTTATCTGCGCTTTTCTGGACGCGCGCGCGCAGGCTGGCCTTTATCAGGACGGTGCCCGGCATTGGGATGTGCTGACGCTTGAGGCGCTGGCGGATGGTATTCTGGATGCGGCATTGCTGATCACCTATGAGGCTCGGATGCGGCCCGAAGACAAGCAATGGGAGGGCTGGGCCGATGCGCAATGGGACAAGATAGAACGCGCCTGCGCCGCGTTGAACCAGCGGTGGATGGCGCATCTGTCCGGACCGTTGGATATGGGGCAGGTCGCAGTGGCCTGCGCGCTGGGCTATGTCGATTTCCGTCACGTTGCGCGCGGGTGGCGCAAGGGAAATGACGCGCTGGCCGCCTGGTACGAGAAGTTCGCCGAGCGTCCCAGCATGGTCGCAACGCAACCGCCGGCCTGATCGGGGATCAATGCGCTGGTCGCTCTGACGGCAGAGCAACCAGCGACAGTCATCATTCGTTGAACGCCGCCAGATAGGCCGCGATGTCATCAGCGCCCTTTTTCAGTTTGACGCTCATGTTTGGCCGCGCGGTTTCGTCATCCAGGTATTCCTGGATGAATGCGATCGGGTTTTTGGAATACGTGGCGATGTTCTCTTGCGACCAGACCAGCCCTTCCTGACCGGCGCGGATCATGTCGTCAGTGAACATTCCGACGGGCAAACGCGCGCTTCCGTTCAGGTAGTCCGATTCTGTTCCGGCGACGCGCCCCACGACGCCGTACAGATTCGGGCCAGTGATGCCGCCTTTGACCAGAACTTGGCCATCTTTGATGATTGCGTGGCACGAAGAGCAGCGATTGTAGAGTTTCTCGCCTTTCGCCGGATCACCGGCCGCTGTCGCCTGAGAGGACACGGCTAGTGTGACGGTCAGAATAGTTGCAAAGAGCTTTGACATTGGGGACGTCCTGCAGAGGTTGGGATTTCCCGCATTTCGATCATTTGCGTCCAAAGTTCAATCGAAATCAGACGCGACTAAGCCTTTGTAAAATATCTATTTTTAACTCAGATTTTCTACATCGATATGCCCTGCAGAAAAGGCGCGTCTTGCTACGTCGGGCGTCACCGTAAATTCGAGCTTAAGTCAAAGGTATCGGTACATATAGGTCGTCGCGTGACGGGATTTTCCGTCCGGGTCGAATGCGAAATCGGGGATGACACCTGCCGGTTTGAACCCGACAGACCTGTAAAGGGATTCCGAGACGTCTCCGGTGCGCGTGTCGAGTGTGATGAGTGTCTTCCCGGCTTCTTGTGCGGATTTCAGGGCCTCTTGCATCAAGGCCCTGCCCAAACCGCGACGTCTGGCATCGGGGTGAACGATCATCTTCGAGATTTCTGCCCGGTGGGGCTGATTTGGGGGCATGGCAAGCAACAGTTGGACCGTACCGATCAGGCGACGCTGATAAAATGCGCCAAACAAGTGCCGCTCGCCAGTTTCGACAGAGGGTTTGACGTCATCCGTCCAGAACCGCGCGGCGCTGTCATGGTCGAGCGGTATCATGAAGCTGATCGCGGCACCGTCGGCAACGCTGTCAACAAGCGTGCGGCATAGATCAGTCAGATTGTTGTCGATATCCGCCGGGGTAAGACGGGAGACGTTGGGTGTCTGAACGGTCATGACAATGCGATCACGTAAGTGCAGGGACTATGGGTCGTTTCAAATACGGTCTCGCCAAATAAAATATACCGCAGGCAATCCCCTTGTCGAAGGTCATAAGCTTTCCTCTCGACCGTGATTTCGATCTGCCCGGACAAGACATACAGGTGATGCTCTTGCCCCGGAACTGCGGGTGCATCATAGGCGATGCGCTGCCGCGCGGTCAGGGTTCCTTCGATCAATTCAACCGAAAGGTGCCCACTGGGGGGCGAAACGCTGCGACGTTGAAACGCGCGCCCACGATCCGTCCAGAACGGCTGGTCGTGCCGCCGGACGATCGGTTGGAAACTTTGCTCCAGCGGAGTAATTAGCTGAGAGATCGGTACTGCATAAACCGTTGCCAGACGGCCTAGCGTCTCGGCGGTCGGGCTGACTTCGTTTTTCTCGATCCGCGACAGGGTGGCGCGACTTAGACCGGTTCTTCCAGCCAAAGTATCGAGGGTCATGCCGTGCTGCTCTCGCAATCCACGCAAATGCGTGGCCAGTTTGTCAGAGGTGGCTTCCATGGAGTTTCTCATATACGGAAATATTCCCGAATATGACGAAAAATTCAAGGTGGGCGGATCGGCATTCTGTAAAACCTTTTGGGGCTGGGTCGGTTCTGCACCGTTCTACCCCGCCGAAGCGAATCGAATCACATTTGGAAAAGCCGGAGGACCGGAGTGTTTTTGCCAAAAAACAGGTCCGTATCTTGAAACTTTCGCCTCTCGTTGTGACATGAATGCCCTGTTGTGGCGCACTGCGCGCCTATGACCGCTGGACGAACCGAATTCTCCCGGATAGATAGCCGCGATGAGACGCCGCTTTGATGCGGTGCTGATGCATGTTTGCTCGGGTTACCCCCGGGCGCCGGAATCGGAGAAAACCTCGTGTCCCACGCAGAAGACCACGAAGGCACCCGCAGAGATTTCCTCTACTACGTCGCAGGCGGCGCAGGTGTCGTCGCGACGGGTGCAGCCGTATGGCCCCTGATCAATCAAATGAACCCATCGGCAGACGTTCAGGCGCTGTCCTCGATCCGCGTGGATGTGAGCGGCGTTGAGCCAGGTACGCAGCTGACCGTGAAATGGCTGGGTAAACCTGTGTTTGTCCGCCACCGCACAGGTGCCGAAATTCAAGAAGCACAGGAACAGGACGCCGACGGCGTCGACGCACTGCCTGATCCGCTGGCCCGCAACTTCAACCTGAACGCTGATGCGCCTGCGACCGACGCCAACCGCGTGATGCCGTCGCCCGAGGGCGAAGCACCGGGCGCTTGGATCGTTCAGATGGGCGTATGTACGCACCTTGGCTGTGTGCCGCTGGGCGATGCTGGCGACTTTGGCGGCTGGTTCTGCCCCTGCCACGGATCGCACTACGATCTGGCCGGACGTATCCGTAAGGGCCCCGCGCCCGAAAACCTGCCCGTTCCGCCTGCAGAGTGGACCGACGCCAGCACCATCAAACTCGGCTAAGGGAGACCCAAACTTATGTCCGGAATTCCCCACGATCATTACGAGCCGAAGACAAACGGCGAGAAGTGGCTGAACAGCCGCTTGCCCATCGTCGGCCTGATTTACGACACCATCATGATCCCCACCCCCAAGAACCTGAACTGGTGGTGGATCTGGGGCATCGTCCTGGCGTTCTGCCTGGCGTTGCAAATCGTCACCGGTATCGTTCTGGTGATGCACTACACCCCGCATGTCGATCTGGCCTTCGCCAGCATCGAGCACATCATGCGCAACGTGAATGGCGGCTATATGCTGCGCTACATTCACATGAACGGCGCGTCGCTGTTCTTTGTTGCGGTCTACATCCACATCTTCCGTGGCCTGTTCTACGGCTCGTACAAAGCCCCGCGTGAGATCACGTGGATCATCGGTATGCTTATCTATCTAATGATGATGGGCACCGCGTTCATGGGCTACGTTCTGCCCTGGGGTCAGATGTCGTTCTGGGGTGCGACCGTTATCACCGGCCTGTTTGGCGCGATCCCGTTTGTGGGTGACGCAATTCAGACCTGGCTGCTGGGCGGACCCGCGGTGGACAATGCCACGCTGAACCGCTTCTTCTCGCTGCACTATCTGCTGCCGTTTGTTATCGCGGCTCTGGTCATCGTGCATATCTGGGCCTTCCACACCACCGGCAACAACAACCCCACAGGTGTTGAAGTTCGCCGCACGTCGAAAGCCGATGCCGAGAAAGACACACTGCCATTCTGGCCGTACTTCGTGATCAAGGACCTGTTCGCTCTGGCCGTGATCCTGGTCGTGTTCTGGGCCATCGTCGGCTACATGCCGAACTATCTGGGCCACCCGGACAACTACATCGAAGCCAACCCGCTGGTCACGCCTGCACACATCGTGCCCGAATGGTACTTCCTGCCATTCTACGCGATCTTGCGCGCCTTCACCGGTGAGGTCTGGGTTGTACAATTCGCCAGCTTCATCACCGGTGGCATCGTTGACGCCAAGTTCTTTGGTGTGATTGCGATGTTCGGTGCGATCCTGGCAATGGCGCTGGCGCCCTGGCTGGACACGTCGACCGTGCGTTCGGGTAAATACCGCCCGATGTTCAAGTGGTGGTTCTACCTGCTGATCATCGACTTCTTTGCCCTGATGTGGCTGGGTGCGATGCCCGCGGAAGAGCCCTATGCGACCTTCTCGCTGATCGCATCCGCCTACTGGTTCGCCTATTTCTTCGTGATCCTGCCGATCCTGGGTGTCATCGAAAAACCGCTGCCACAGCCAGAGACCATCGAAGAAGACTTCAACGCGCATTATGGCAAGGCTGACGCCGACGCCACGCCGGCCGAGTAAGAAGAGGGACCGGAAACATGTTCAAGAAACTTGCAATCGGTGCCGCGTTTGCTTTGGCCCTTACCCCTGCTGCGTCCTTCGCAGCAGGTGGGGGCGAGCAGCACATCGAAGACTTCCACTTCTCGTTTGAAGGCCCCTTTGGCACCTGGGATCAAAACCAGCTGCAGCGCGGCCTTCAGATCTATACCGAGGTCTGTGCAGCCTGCCACGGCCTGCGCTATGTGCCTCTGCGTGATCTCGAAGCGCTGGGCTACTCGGAAGAAGAAGTCATCGCCTATTCGGCAGACAACTTCGAAGTGTTCGATCCGGAGCTGGACGATTTCCGTCCGGCAATCCCGACCGACCACTTCCCGGTTAATGACGGTGTTGGCGCACCGGACCTGAGCCTGATGGCCAAGGCCCGCGCCGGCTTCCACGGGCCTTATGGTCTGGGTATCAATCAGTTCTTCAAAGGCATGGGTGGCGCGGAATACATCGCCTCGCTGCTGGACGGCTATACCGGTGAAGAAAAAGAAGAAGCAGGCACCATCCTGTATGAGAACAAGGCCTTCCCCGGAGGCTGGATCTCGATGGCGCCCCCGCTGTCCGAAGATCAGGTCGAGTTCGCCGATGGTCACCCCGCCACGGTTGAAGCCTTGTCCGAAGACATCGCAGCCTTCCTGATGTGGACGGCCGAGCCAAAAATGATGGAGCGCAAATACTCGGGCTTCGTCGGCGTGCTGTTCCTGTCGCTGTTGTCGGTGCTTCTGTACCTTGTCAACAAGCGCCTGTGGGCAGGCGTGAAAGGCAAGAAACGAGACTGAGTTTCACAGCCCCGCAATGTTTGAACCCCCGCGCCACCGGCTGCGGGGGTTTTTTTGTTGCAATCGGGCAGGGGCCTGATGAAGGCCGGATCAGGCTTGTAGCTGCGTGCCGGTGGCGCTTGTGATTGTTGCCTTCACGATTTGCCCTTCGGGCTGTGGTGCCTCAAAAGCGACTTCGGTGAATTGTTCGGTGCGGCCCATATGCGGGTTTTCCATCAGGATGTGATGAGTTTTGCCGACTTGGGCTTGCAGATGCTGTGTGACCTGCGCCTCACCGGCCGCGCGCAGGCGGGCGGCGCGGTCCTTGATGATGTTCCCATTCACCTGCTGCGGAATGCGGGCGGCCGGGGTGCCTTCGCGCTTGGAATAGGGAAAAACGTGCAACCAGGTCAGATCGCAATCTGTCACCAGTTTCAGCGAGTTTTCGAAATGATCATCCGTTTCGGTCGGGAAGCCAGCGATGATATCGGCGCCAAAGGTCATTTCGGGGCGCAGCTTGCGGGCTTCTTCGGTAAAGCGGATGGCATCATCGCGCAGATGGCGGCGTTTCATCCGTTTCAGGATCAGATCGTCGCCATGTTGCAGGGAAAGGTGCAGATGCGGCATCAGGCGCGGCTCGGTCGCGATGGCCTGCATCAGGTTCTCATCCACTTCGATCGAGTCAATGGAACTGATCCGCAGGCGCGGCAGATCGGGCACCAATTTTAGGATCCGCATGACCAGATCGCCTAGCTTGGGCTGCGCAGGCAGGTCGGCGCCCCATGAGGTCAGATCAACGCCGGTCAGGACGACCTCGTTATAGCCCCGATCCACCAACCGCTTGATCTGATCCACAACAACGCCTGCAGGGACACTGCGTGAGTTCCCACGGCCATAGGGGATAATGCAGAAAGTGCAGCGATGGTCACAGCCATTCTGAACCTGAACATAGGCGCGTGAGCGGGTGCCAAAACCGTCGATCAGGTGGCCTGCGGTTTCGGTAACGGACATGATGTCGTCGACCTGCACCGCCTCGGTCTGGCCGATAAAGTCCGCCGCCATGCCTTTCCAGGTCTCGGGCTGCATCTTCTCGGTGTTGCCAATGACCGCGTCGACCTCATCCATTTGGGCAAAGGTGTCAGGCTCGGTCTGGGCCGCGCAGCCTGTCACGATCAGCCGCGCGTCAGGATTTTCCCGCCGTAGCTTACGAATCTCTTGCCGGGCTTTGCGCACCGCTTCTGCCGTGACGGCGCAGGTGTTCACGATCACCGCGTCGGTGAGTCCGGCCTGCGCCGACAGCTCTTTCATCGCCTCGGTCTCATAGGCGTTCAGGCGGCAGCCCAGGGTGGTGAACTTCGGCGCGCTCATGCCAGTGATTCCAAAAATTCCGGTGTCAGTGTGCCCGAGAACACGTGACAAGTGGGCCCGGTCATCCAAACGCCATCGTCGCGCCAGTCGATCCAGATCGTCCCGCCGTCCAGCTCAATTTGTACTTTGCGCCCAGTCAGGCCGCGACGCGCAGCAGCAACGGCCGTGGCGCATGAGGATGATCCCGAAGCCAGGGTGATGCCCACGCCACGCTCCCACACGCGCATGCGGATGTGGTCCGGTCCAATGATTTTTGCCACTTGGACATTCGTACGCTCAGGATAGAGTGGATGGTGCTCGTAACGCGAACCGAACTCGGTCAGAGGGATAGCCTCGGCATCATCAACAAAAAAGGTGCAATGCGGATTGCCCATCCCGGTGGCCGTCGGCGCTCCCTCGATGGGCAGTTCCAGCGTGTCGACCTCCTCAGACAACGGAACCTCGTTCCAGTTCAGTTGGGGGTGCCCCATATTGACCGAGGTCAGGCCGTCTCCGGCGTCCTTTGCGTAAAGAGTGCCGCGTTCGGTCGTCAGTGTCAGGTCGGATCTATCCGATTCCTCCATCAGGAAACGGGCGATGCAACGGGTGGCATTTCCACATGCTGCCGAGGTAGATCCATCTGAATTGTAGAACACCAGATGCGCATCCGACCTGCCGTTTTCGATCACGGCAAGCTGATCGAAACCTACGCCGAATTGACGATGCCCGATTCCCCGCGCAAGTGCCGGGCTAATCCGCGTCGCAGACGCGCGCGCGTCCACAACGACAAAGTCATTGCCCAGCCCGTGCATCTTCATGAAGGGCAAACCAGTGTTCTGTAATCCTTGCATGGCGCGCATATAACCCTGCGCCTGAAAGGAATCCACCCTGCGACGCAGATTCCTAAAAAAAAGGGGGTTGACCCCCCAGCGCCACCTGCCTAATTAGGCCGCCTATCGGGTCGCCGGAAACACTGATTACTCTGGCGATACGAGGTGCAAATAAGGTCTTGAACCCGGTCGGGAAAATGACTTAAAGAGCGCCACGGATCGACAAGATCCAACAAAAGAGTGGGCCGTTAGCTCAGTTGGTAGAGCAACTGACTTTTAATCAGTGGGTCGCAGGTTCGAATCCTGCACGGCTCACCACTTTTTTCAAAGGGTTAGCAAGAATAGGCGAGAATTTCTCGCGCCTACAGCAACCACCTAGCAACCACGCGGCATAGATTGACGTAGAAACGTGTAGAAAACCGTTTCTTTGAAGGCATGAGTTTCCTTTTTTGGCGACCTCTTAAGGCATTGTTATTTTGATGCTTTTTGACATTTGAAAGAGTTTTTGGTACACTGACTATATACAGGACGGCAATTAACTGTCGCGTGCAACTTCCAAAAGAGCACAGAAAACTAGATCGGCTACGCCCAAAAAGCGAAGCTGTGCCTGCCTGTACGTCATCGCAACAATCAAAATCTCAAAAAGCACAGGAGCTTTCCATGACGGACAGCAAATTCTCTTCGCATGTCAATCTGACAGCAGATATGTCCCCCACTCAGAAGAACCAAGTTTTGAATGATCATTTCCGAAAAACAGGGGAAGGCGGCATTGTCATGATCTCCATGGGGATACATCTTCTAGGAAGAGCGACCGTTGACGCGTTCATGAAGCAGCTTGCCGGGGATGCGGGCGACAAAAGTGTAGAAGCTGGCGGCGAGCATGATGTGGGTTCAATCAAGGTGAACAATCGAACGGTGGATTGGGAAATCAACTACTACAACAAAGACCTTGATGATGAATCCCCGGATTCGACTGACCCACAACGGACAACAAGATACATGACGGTTTTGCTGTCCACTGAGTATTGAAAGCGCAATCCAGCTTCCTGTCCGTGGGAAGCTGGATATTTGCTTCTACCAATCGTTGATGTCTATTTCTTCGCTACCATAAGCCAACCGGCTACTTACAGTGGTGGGCACTTCAGTTATGACTTTTCCACCTGTTTGATGAATAAATCCTATAAGATACTTAGATGGTACGCCACTTACATCCGCGTAGAGCAACTGGCGTGAAAGCCTAGATACTTCCCCCGATCTGACCCACTTTTCCTTCGGGTCAAACCCTCGAAAACACAGGAAAAACTGGTTTTTTGCACCCAAATGCTTGGGGTTTCGTTGAGTTCGCTTTCCGCAAGAGCGAACGGCATCTTCCAGAAAAGACTGTAACTTGGTCTCTCTACCCTTCGACCTACACCTTCGTACCAATTGGTAGACAAATTGTTTGAGAACGTTTTTGGGGCTGTATTGGGAGTAACGGCCCGGCACATTCAATTGACCTTCCAGCAACTCTACGGCTTCTAAAACTTCGCGTTGAATTGCAACAAATTTGCTTCTGGTTAGCTGCTTTCGTTTGAGCGGTTTGAGTTTGACTGTTTCTGGATCAATGTACTGCCAAGTCTTCCGAGAGAAGACACGATGCAACTTCTCTTCGAACTTGAGAATATCATCGTTTGTTACTCTTTCAGCTTTTTTCATTGATTCCCCATTTACGCAGATCAGTGAGAAATCCCCAATATTGCGACGAACAGACGGTGTAAATGGCTATTTACGACGAATAGACGGTGGAAATTGTTTTTTGCATCTCTGTGCATAATTCCGTTAACTATTTGAATTTCAACAGTAAAATCCGAATTGAAAAACTCGTTACAAAAAAACCCTTGTGCCAAACTTCTTGGGAAGGGTGCGCGTCGATTTTCTGGTCGGCGTTGCAGTCTCTAACCAAACAAGGAGATTAAAATGACCCAAGGTATGGGATTAGGAGAGGTTTGCCAGGTCAAACCCAAGGGATCACTGGCTCCGGCGTTCTTGTCGGAAAAGCAAGCGGCATCTTACCTCAATATGTCAGTGCAATGGCTCAGGAAGTGTCGATCGAACGGAACAGGTCCGACTTGGATGAAGTTTGGTCAAGCAATCCGCTATCCAGTTGCTGAGCTGGAAAACTACATCTCACAATCGAGCCGAAAGTTCACTGGGGAAGATGTTGCTAAAGCTGATCAATGCCTCAAGACATCCAGAGATTGGAAATCCAGCTTTGGTACCCGAGTTCGCGAGTACAGCCAGACCAGCACCGATTGAACACCCCAACAACTGCGATGTTGTAGGTAATTGGTAGCAGGCTGACCGGAAGCACTAAGGAACAACGCGCTTCCGGTCCGCTTGCACCAGATAACCCAAGTCAGTCTCAGACAATGACGTAACGGTCGCTAGTGTGGCCGAAGTCTCAGTCGTGCCTGACGGACACTGAAAGCTACTACCAATGAAATTCAAGAACCAAAACTCAAAGGCTAAGTCGGAACTAAAACCGAAAGCCAAGAAGGGGCGCAAGAAGAAGGAAAAAAGCCGCCATGCTTGTAAGGCAACGAAGAACACTGAAAAACAGTCTAAACAGTGGGATAAACTATCTAAACAGAGTATTTCTATACAGGATATCAATACTTCACCCCCAACACTCAGCCTAAAAAACAAAGTTACACGCTACGATGATGACAGGGCTCACAGTAAAGAAATCCACAGAGAAATTTGCGACAAGTACAGCGAAACTGTTTTCAGTTCTTACGAGAAGCGCAGGTTTGTAAAAACTGATTTTTCAGACTTTGATGCGCTGTTGGGCCGCAACGGCCTCTACGCAGATCACATGCCAGCCAGCGACATTGAGCTTCGAAAAAGCTTTGGAGAACTGACGATTGATCAACTTCATCAGCTTCATCTCCGAGCTAAGAAAGATCCGCTTCTGAAGGTGTATTGGATAACCTTTGTTGATGAAGCACATATGGTCAACGAGAGGTACGGCACGTTTCAAGTATTTAAGTTTAAGCAGAAGGTTCAGTCAGCGATCCGCAACTACACGTCTATGGACGCCCTTGGCGTTCTCGAAGTTCAGGCGATGAAAAACTATCCCAAAGACCAGAAAGGGAAGTTCTTTTCTCTACATGCTCACGCCCTCTGCTGGGGGTATGATAAAAATGACCCCAAGGCACTCATGGATCATGCCAAGGGCTTCAAAAGCAACATCACAAAACTGCCGATACTTTCCAAAACGGCAACCGTTCTTGAAGGCAGTTTCAGCAAACTTGGGCGGTACATGTCCAAGCCACCCTACCTGGGGAAAGAGGTTGATTACCGCAAATTTGGAACGGGTGAACCTTGCCTGTACTCTTCGCGGGAGTTGAACAAGTACCATGATTTTCGGCTTTTTGAGTATTGTGCATAGGTGCTGATGGAGCAGACGATCTTCGGCGTGCGTGATGGCACCAAGCTCAGAAAAAAAAATTGTCTCGGGCCTTAAGAAATGGCAAACACAGAGAGAGGGCACCGAAGTCAAACTTGGACACCGGATCAACAATGTGTTCAAGCGCTTCTATGCAGATAACAGGCGGTTTAAGAACTACCAGCCGTTTAAGGTTAAATGGAAAAAGCCCAAAAAACGTAAGCGATAGGATATTGAGGCGGGAGTAACATCCCGCCAACAGTGTTCTGAGAAAAAGGTGATAGTATTTGCATAAGCCGCTATTCGAACGGTGCGCGGCTAAGGTCGCCATAGAGCCCAAACTAACGGATGCTGCGACACGCACGAAAGGCGGCTTACAAGTGCGGTATGCGATTCGATTAAGAACTCTGATCAATAGGTCAAAGAGATAACATGATCGATCAAGAGCAATGAAAAAGAGTTCTCGCTACTTATGATAAGCTGATTAAACAGCGAGGGTTGCCGGGTGTACTTGTGAAACCCGTACGCGCGGAATGGTGTGGTCACGAAATGGCGGATCGTGACAAAAAAATCGCCCTATTGATCATCAAGGAGCTTCAGAAGAGATTTGCAGCGTCACATCTGCACGAACCAAAGATCCTGATACAGGGGTGCGGTGCAAAGATTTATCCCGGTGAAGCCATAGAACGGACCTCTAGTCTGACTGATCAGTCATAGATTTCTACCGACAGCGCATCCATCGCATATGAGGTTTCGATATTTGCCTGGCCGTCCACGTAATTGAGTGACTGGGACCTGCTCAGTGCCCGCATTTCCCCGCTTATCCAGACAGGCTTATATAACTCGTCGATTTCGAAGCCTTGTTCGTATCGCACATAAACCATTTGATTGGCTGGAGGTGGTGGTGTGTGAATGCAGGCTCCAACTGTCGGAACCAGAAGGAATTCGACCGCCTTCTGGTCGACAATATCCAGGGGAAGGAGATAGCCGGGAAGGCGCACGTTCTCCCCCAAAAGGTCAAGGTTCGGTTCGCGCGCGGCAATCAACCGTTGGTTCATCACAATTTCGCGTTGTTCAAACAACCAATCTGGGTCAAGGCCTTGAGATACGAGGTCTTCGCGGATCTGAAACGCTTCGGCGCGCTTCTCGTCATCCGCAGTGTCCGCATGCAGAATCTCAATCCGATAAAGCATGGCCAACGCATTGACCTGAGAATATTCTAGGGTGGCAAAAGGATCGTGATAAGGCCGCTCTTCAGGAAGGAGATCCTGCCAACTTATGTTGCGCGGATCCCCTGCTAGAAGAGGCCCCGCAATCGCAAAGGCGAATAAGATATTCAGAAAATGCGCAATGGTCTTCATTTCAGCGGATCCTTTTATTCAAAGCCGCACCGACAGTCCGTCTGATAGCGTCATACGGTACACCCTTAACGCAGGTATAATACTGGCAAGAAGACCAGAGCAGAAAACTAGGGCTATGAGAAGAACCTCGCGAAAACTCGGCAGGCCAACACCGATGCGAAGCCCAAAATTTGCGGCAAGAATCGGATCTATCACGAGCGTGAGAGCGCTGAGCGCGATTACTCCAAGCACGATGCCGGCCGACAACAATAAAACGGCTTCAAGCAAGATCAGGGAAAATACGCCGGCTGGTGTTGCGCCCACGGATCGAAGGATCGCAAATTCACGCCGCCGGTTGTCGAGCGAAGCAGACAACATGACCACCATGCCGATCATTCCAGCCACTGCCACAGCGCCTGCCATCAGACGCAGCGCAGTCTCGGCCGTACTGGTAATCGACCAAAGCTGCAACAGCGCAACATTAGGAAGAACAGCGGTCAATGCCTCGTCGCGATGGTCTGCCAGTTGCCGTTGAATTGAAAGCACCGCCGTTTTCTCCTCCAGCCCGGCAAAAATCGCGTTGATGGTCCCCGGTTCATGATCATGGCCATCGTGATCGTGCCCGTCAGAGGTCGTGGCAGTTTGCCCCTCGTCTTCATGGCCGCTTCCGTGAGCATGACGGTCGTCATGTTCCTGATGCCCTTCTTCGTGCTCGTCAGGCTCGTCTAACTCCACATGGTCATGGTCTTCGTGTTCTCTGGCGACTTCTGGTGCTTCGATCAAAACGAATGGGTCCGCAACCTCTGACGCAGGTTCTTCGTGCAAGGCGTCAAAACCCTCGAGTGAGACAAAAACCATTCTGTCGACGGCCGTCCCGGTATGCCCCAGCACGCCGGTCACTGTGAATGGCGCTTCGTCGTGCACATCAAAGGCGACTTCCCCTGAGCCATGGGCATTCACGATTTCAGTGCCTGACGTGTACCCGAAAGCCTGAGCAACTTCTGCTCCAATCACTGCACCATCTGGAGATTTAAACGGAACACCTTCAGCAAATATCAGTTGCCGGCCGCCACTATGACGAAAGTGGTCAAAATATTGCTCGGACGTTCCGATCACGGGATATCCACGATGGTTGTCACCCATCATGATTGGCACTGTCCAGCTTATCTGGGGCAGATCTTCGATCATCTCGTAGCTGTCCCAGCTGATACCAGCGCCAGTTGTGCCGACACCAAAAACCGTTGCCATCAGGATCTGCACATCGTTTCCGCGTGCCGCAATGATCAGGTCGATCCCTGATGCAGAATTGGCAAAACCCGCTCGTGCCTCCGTTCGCAGTCGTTCAACCCCAACAATCAAAGCCACGCTCAAGGCAATGCTAAGAACAGTTAACGCAGCGATAAAGCGGCGATTGAGAAGGCTTTTATAACAAAGATTGAACATCACGTTTTGCCCGCGTTCAGCATCGGCAAGTCAACGCTCCGATCGAAGTGTCTTTCCAGGCTGCGATCATGGCTGACAAATAACAAACTCGCCCCTGATGCTTTGCATTCCTTCAACAACAACTGGACAAACGAGCCTTTTGCGTCCTCATCCAAAGCCGAGGTGGGTTCATCCGCCAAAACTACTTCAGGCGCCCCTATCAGAGCACGCGCCGCCGCAACGCGTTGTTGCTGCCCAACACTCAGTGCGCTGGCAGGTCGATTGATCAGCGCAGCATCCTCAAGACCCAGATCACTTAGCAACCGTGTTGCGGTAGCTTTGGGGTCTGGCCCCGACCGATTGCGCCGTTGCGCTGAAAACCGGCAGGGCAGCAACGTGTTTTCAAGCGCACTGAGCCAAGGCAAGAGATTAAAGACCTGGAAAACAATCCCCAAATGATCCACGCGAAAACGGTCACGATCACCTCCGGCCAAAGCGCCGACATCCGTGCCTGCAACGCGAACCGCGCTTTGCGGTACATCGATCACGCCAGCAATTGCCGAGAGCAACGTGGTCTTTCCGCTGCCACTGGGGCCTCTCATAAACACGCTTTCCCCGACCTCAAGATCGAAGCTATCGACTGAGAGAACCGGGTCAGGTTGACCGGGCCACCGAAACACCAATGATTTGAGTTCAACAGTTTTCATTGATGACACAGATGTTTTGGCTTGGTTTTTCAAAGATAATTGAGCTTTTTAGTGATCCAGAAAAGGATCTCTGCCAAAACACCAATGGCTCCGGCTTTGTCTGTCTTGACCAAAGCTGTTCCTGACGTTCCAAATTGCAAGGAATTACTGTCTGCATCTGCAGGTAGTTCAACCAATACGATGTAGCTGGATATCCCGGTTAGTTCGCGCAATGAGGGAAGGCCTGATCTAAGATCAACAGTACCCTCGACAGTTCCGACCGGAAAATCGGAAATACGGCCGGTAATTTCTCCACCGGGTTCCGTTCTAAATGCCAGTCGGATTTCGTCACCGACCGAAACATTGGCACGACTGGATTGGGGAAGAGTAGCAATTACTGCAAAGTCTCCGGGTTCGACAAAAGTTATTGCCCCTTGTAGCGGAGTGGCGCGGTTACCTGGCCGTAGTGATACAGCCGTGACAACGCCGTTTCCCGGCGCTTTTACAACTGTTTGCTCTAAATCCCAAAGAGCTTGCGCAAGTGTCTGCTCAGCCTCCACAACACCTGCGTCGCGCCCGTCGATCTTCGCGGCGATACGCCGCTCAAGGCTTGTCTTCCGGGCTTCTGCTGCGCGGATATTCGCGGTCAACTGGTCGATGGTTGAGACAGCTTCTTGCAGTTGGAACGTCGTTGATGCCCCGCGTTCTTCCAAACGGATGATGTCATCACGACGCTGAATTCCGAAAGTCAGCTGAGCAGTCAGGGATTCAATCTCGGCCTCGGCAGCTGATAAATCTGATACCAGTTGGTCGGCAGATGACTTTGCAGTTTCCAAGACAGCTTCGAGCCGGGAAACCTCGGCTTTGAAAACTTCATTATCTATCCGGAATAGGGTCTCGCCCTTTGCGACTTCCTGGTTTGGCTCCACAACGACTTCTGTAACCGTGCCCGCCACGTTCGGAGCAATATTCGTTGAAACACCCTGAATGGATACCGGGCCAGTCGGAGTTGTGTGGTTCAGCGCACCGATGACCACCAGAGCGATAACACCGGCTACACCGTAAACCAGAGTTTTCCAGAATCCATTCCAGGGGAGAAGGTGAAACTTGGAAAAGACCAGCCAGACTATTCCAAAGTAGAGGCCAAGTACGATTAACAAGACTTCATTCCTTCGTGATGTTTCCAGAAAAGCTCGAACGACCACCCAAACTTACGAGTGATCGCCCTGTTTGTCATGATGACTTAGTTGTCACCTTGCTCTTCCAACACTTTGCGGTTGGCTTCACGATGGCGCCACGCCGCGCCCATACTCTCTTTCAGATTTTCGGGAAGCGCTTCCAGAGGAACAACAAGGTCGTCATCAACTGGCCACTCGGTCAGCAGCTCAGGATGATATCCCTCGGGATAGTACAGCTTAGGATCGATCTCCATATCGCGCACGTAGGGTTCTTGGATGTCTTCGCGCCGATGGGGTGGCTTCGGCACGATCAACTGACCATTGCTAAAGTCAAACTGCGGCGCACGTGAATTTGGAAACTCGGGCAATATGCCTTCGCGAACCCATATCTGATCTTTGGTGACGTTCACAACGATCCCGTCAGGCGCTCCAAAGTGATAGGGGCCTTTCCAGTGCTCTCGGATTTCCGCCACGGTTTCCTCGATCTGATAGGGGTCATAGCTCATGTGAGTGTTCATCAGAAGCCTGGGTTGCACCAAGTTGGCAATGTAGCCGGCCGCATAGCTGGGCGTGTGATGGGTATCGACGGTATACCGCCCGAGGAATGGCGGCACGCCTTGAACTCCGGATGAGATTTCGATGATTTCCTGCTGCTGTTCCGTGACGAAGACATCACAGCCTTTGGCAAAAGGAATATCGATCATGTTGGGTCGACCGTCACCTGTCCAGATGAAGCACATGCCATTCCAATCCATCCGGTATCCGGACGCACCGTCCTTGGCATGGCTTCTTTGCCAGTGTGTGACTTTGACCCCGTCTTCATCATAGATCACGCCGCCATTGTCACGGAAATCAAATTCATTGACTTCGATGTCCCAACCTTTGCCAACGGGAAAGACGCTGAACGCATCCCGGTGCCAGCCGGTCATCATTTTCATGCCTTCTACCATCGTTGCGGTGCCGTACTCCTTGGTGCGGCCGGATGGGCCGTGGACCGTCAACTGCTCGTGCCATCCACCGGCCCAGGTTCCGAACATCCACAGGTACGGCAACCCACCAAAGTGGTCTACGTGCAGGTGCGTGATGAATACATCGGTAATTTCATTCAGTGCATACCCACTGGCAATGATGTTCGCTGGTGAGCCCTCACCAATGTCAAACATGAAAATCTTACCGTTACCCAACTCAACAAGAATCGCCGTGTTCATTTGCCCAGGGCGAATGAACGGAGCGGATCCCATGAAGATAATTCTCATCTCGTTGGGCTGTACATCTTCGGTGCGTGGGAACCAGTTTGCCGCACTTTTCAACCACGGTTGAGGAGAGATGCCCTCAAAGGTCAGGCCCTCTTTCCAACGTCCCATTGGGACGCCGCCAGTCAGTGCAGCCTCAATATCTTCTTGGGATGAGGGCTCCTGTACCGGAGGAGCCTGACCGAACGCACTTGTGGCGAACAATGTCGCTGCGACGGCGAGTGCGCTGAGTGACTTAATTGACTTCCTCTGTCTGTCTTGCAGCATATTTTCAGTCCTTTGTTCGAGCCTGGGTGAATATGGGAACCACTTCTGAAATGGCTTTCGGGACAATCTCTGAATTGGTGAAGCGAGAGAGATGCTCGGCGATTTCCTCGGCCAGCCCGTCTAGGCTTTCGGTGACAGGGTCGATCAGACATGGTGACGTCTGCTCATTGACCTTCCGGGCCCTCTCCAACTCGGCTGAGAGCAACTCGAAGTCACTGCAAAGTGCCTCGAATCCACGATGGTTCTTTCGCATGACGCGGATGCAGATGATTTGGTCCGGAAAAGCGAGCTTTAGTAAGTTGATGTCCGTCATTGCCCTGGCGCCTAGTCCATCTCTGGGCACCAGGCTGAGGGCACATCGCGCAACGCGGAAGGGTTACACCGTGAAATTAGGGTGACATTCAAATATTCATTTGACAGTATGAAGTTGAAAATACAGAGAAACTTGAAGTTTCAGATGCCCGACAGAGAATTGACCCTTGATCCGGAACGTCACGCGACCCGTGTGAAGTACGCGCTGGACCAGGTGTTGGCGAGTGACATGTTTGGCAAGGCGGAACGCCTTCGGAATTTTCTGAGCTACGTTGTCGAAGAGGCCATTGCGGGTAGATCCGAGGCTATTCTTGGCAAAACAATCGCTCAGGATGTTTACTTCAAGAGTTTTGCCAGTGATGACGGCCACATTAACGTTGTTCGTGTGGATGCGGGGCGGTTACGGCGGAAACTTCAGCAATACTATGAAACGGCAGGTGCTGGAGACGATCTGCGCATTCACATTGATAGCGGCGGCTACGCGCCTTGGTTCGAGGACCGCTCTGGTACAATTCAGAGCAATGTCGATCACACGCCATTCAGGCCAGGATTACCCTGGCTGATTGGCATCCCTGCTGTCACCATAGCGATCATTGCTCTTGCTTACGTCTTGGGCGGGCGCATGGAACAGGTTGTTGATCTCAACCCAAAGACATCCGCGCGCTCACTTGAGCGACAGGCTCTATCCGCTAAATCACCCGCTGCAGTACAGGCGTCAAACTACTGTGATCAAGCTCGGGGCCTGCTCTTTCCAATCGCATCTATCGATAACCAGATCCTGGCTGGCGACATATTCAGTATGGCTATTAAAGAAGCCCCCGATTTCTACTGTGGATATGCTGGGTTGGCCCACAGCCTGGGAACCCAGGCCCTCCTATCGCGAGGCGGGGAAGAGCGTGACGCACTGATACTGTATTCAATAGAAATGGCACAGAAAGCGGTGGACATTGCGCCCTCAAACGGCTGGAGCCAATCCGCGCTGGCATGGGTGTCTTATGTCTCTGGCGACTATGACAATGCACTGGAATATTCAGCACTCGCGCAGTCGCTACGTCCCAAAGATGGAAATGTTCTGGACTTTCGCGGCCTGATATTGCTGGTTCTGGGTCGTTTTGAAGAAGCGTATGAAGTCAGTGACCCAAGCCATCCGCGAGAAATTGGGAGCCATCGGTTTGCACACAGGAACATTCACGCAGTTGCCAGCTTTCACATTGGAGAGTTCAGGGAGGCAATCTCGTCTCTGAAATTTGCGAGTGACAACGGTGACCCTGTCAGTGCGTTGTCATTGGTTTATCTGGCGGCTGCCCATCAGAGGTTGGGTGAAACCAACAAAGCGAAGGCAATACTGAACCAACTGAAACAGTCTTGGCCAGAGTTCAGGCCAGAATTGGTTCTGGCAGCGTTTTACTCCAGCCCAGATTTGTCGGAAGGGGTGATTTCAGCCTTAACAGATGCGGGATGGCGGTTTTAAGATTTTCCTTTTCGAGCCATGGTTGGAGACAGGCACATGTGCGTAAAGTGTGTTTTACCGCCAACACAAGTGAACATACCTTGGTAGTGTTAATACACCGAAAGCGGTCATCGGAATTTGTTGTAGCTAACGGCAGCTTCGTCCCGCAACTTGGGCATTTATGTCCGCAATTGCGATCGTCCGCTTCTTTGCGGCGCAGTGTTCTTTAGTCTTTGGACTTGGACGCCAGTTTCAGAAAAAGTGGAATTATTCTTTGCTGTAACATCAGAGAGTTTGCCCGAGAAGTACACTATGGTTCTACCATCTCTGTGAGAATTTTGCAGAATGCCTCAATGCCGGTCGTTGCATCCGCCCATCTTGCAAATTCGACCACATCCATTCGTCGTTCACCAGTTTCTGATTTAGCAACGAACGACTGAACAGTGCCCAAACGTTCCGCAAGCTGCGCTTGCGTCAAGCCTGCTCGGAGTCTGGCCTCTTTGAGGCCAGCTATCAATATTTGATGTTCTCTGGTTCTGAGGGATTTCAATTTTAGGTGCCGTATTGATCAGTCGTTGGCGACCTGATAATCCCAAATTAGAATAATCCCATTTTGGAATAAGGCGATCTAACTTGCTGAGAATTATACTTTCATCCCTTCTGTTTGCTTTCGGCAGCGTTGCTTTTGCACAGACAGCGACCGAACGTCACAACCTAGAAACTGCATTCCGTGAGCTCGACCATGCCTCTCGTGAAGCGGCGCAATTTGAGCTTCAACAGCAGAACTTGTACTCTCAGCAGATTGACGGTCTATGGGGTACTGGAACCGAGCGGGCTCTATTGGCTGGGCTCTTAATGTTGAAAGAATTTGGAACAGATGTTTCGATCGCGACTGAAGCCGACGCGCAGTATTTCCTCGACTTCATCTTAGCTGGTTCCGCACAAGGTCTCATATTTGGTGAAGCCGATGAGCCTGAGGAGAGTATTGGCTTGCCAAGTTGGCTGGCGAACTATCTATCGGTTGACGCCAAGATAGCCGATTGGCGACATGCAACTTACCAGATCAAAGTCGCATCTGCCGCGAACTATTACACAGCTTTGATTCCTTCCGATGCGCAAGTACAGCACCTGATCCAAACCGGGCAGCTGCAGATGATTGCGGAACGCATCGCTCTATGCATGGATGAGATGATCGAATTCGGCCTGCAAACCGGGCAAAAAAGCGCGTCCGATCCTATCTACCCCGACTTTTCACAGGTGTGCGCAGTGTTGGTCCTTCAATAGACCCTAGAACTTGCCGGTCAATATCTGATCCGAACTTTCTACCCCCAAAAACAGGATACAAAATGAAGTTCTTAATCGGTGCAGTCGCAATGTTGGCCTGCTTCTATCTTGGCCAATGGATGTTCCGCAGTGGAATGCGTTTGCAAACCAATGGTCATAAGATCAACGGATGGTTCCGCATAATCTGTTCAATCCAATTTATGCTTGTTCCACTGATCGGCATGGCGATGATTTTGTCCGCCAAATAGCCACCAATCAACGAGAAGGCCGAACACGAACCTGCGTTGTGACTTCTGGCTTGGTCAGGATTGATCAAGTTTCAACCTCTGAACCCCGTTGAAAATGCGATCCAAGATCGCCACGGCAACATCGCAGAAACCTCCGGCCCAAACCAAAAAACCAATCAAACATACAAAACGAGTAGTGAACGATGGCCCTAAAAACCTGCTACGAATGCGAAGCTGAAATTTCAGATCGCGCCGCATCATGCCCTCACTGTGGAGCTCCATTGGATTTTAAGGATGATGGAGATTCCACCTCAAGTTCCGCCTTTGGACTTGTCAAAGTGGTGGTCGGTTTCTTGGCAACTAGCTTTGTATTGACCTATGGGCTGAACTGGCTCTCTCAAGGCGAGCCACCAAACCCAGTGGAGATGGTGGCTGATTTGTTGAGGCAAATGGATATTGAGGTCGGAAATCTGGACTGCGAGAGTATTCAAGACGAAATTATAGCATTGTCAAAAGATCAGGCCGCGAAAAACTATGGCGTTGCCATGCGCGACCTCGTGAACATATCGACGGAAGCTCAATCACCCCGAGAAGTCACTTGCATTGGTCGGGCTACTTGGACGACCAACCACAACAGCCGGGTTGAATACTCGAAATCGTACAGTGACGGCCAAGCATGGCTAGAGTTTCAAGAGCTGTTGTTTTGACGCCTCGCGTAGCCTCAAAATCTTTCGCACAAATACACGGCAGCGAAAGGGCTAAGCCATTGTTAGCAGAGAGTAAGTGCTGAGCGGCGTTCTAAAGCGCAGAGCATGGCCGTTCAGCAATTTCACATAGTATTGCAGCATTGCCATTAAGTATGTGCGTCAGCGCCGCGCTCTTGTCATCTCAATTGGAGATAAGAGCCCTAAGTTGCCGTTCACCGACTTCTAGGACATTGCACGTGCAGCAAGCAGCGAACCGCAAAAAGCGGTCGTTTACCGTCTAAAGCGGGATACCTGGTGAGCGGACTTTTTCTGCCATTCCCTGCACAGTCAGCCTGTAACGCTAGGAACGACGGCTGTGCGGAGCATAGCGGCCTTTCGAGGGTCACAGTGCCGAGCCTGGCTGACTGAGTTGACCTTCGCCCGTTGTATCCTCTCATCTGGATGCTACTAACCAGCTACAAAGTTCTTGTGGAGCGGATAAATGTCAAATGAGGGATTGACCTTTAATGAGGGTCTTCTGGTTCCTGGTACGCACGTGATATCATTAAGCGAGTTTCTGAATACGTTCTGCAGCGACAGCGAACACATGATCGGGATCCACCAGGAGGTGGTGCGCAGCGACTTCCACATACCCTTTTGCAACATCGTTGAATGGGCGGAAAATGCAGGGGCGAGATCGATCATCGTGGGTGGCTCCTTTGTATCCAAAAAGAAGCGCCCGTCAGACATGGACATCATCATCCTATTTGCGCGTTCCGATCAAATTCCCAAGTCGAGTGAGCGATACGACGCCAATGGTGTCACTCTCGATGTACAACTCTTGGCGGAGGAACAGGTCTCTATAGTGGATGCCTATCTTGAACTGTTGGCCACCACGCGCTCCGAAGTGCCTCATGGACTTGTCCAGATAAAACTCCACTCGACTGTTAAGACAATTCACCCTCCCGAAATATCATCGCCTGACCTTGAAATAGTTAAGGTTTCCTACACCGGGCGGCGTTGGTCCCAGCAGCAAATGCCCAAGGGCGTGATCGTGCCCATCCACGGAATACGCACGCATGCTGAGGGCTGGCTTCCGCATCTGTGCCTGTCGGCAACCGCTTCTGGATGGGCTATTGCGCCATACATCTATGGTTACCGCGAAGCCTCAATCCTTGCTTCGAAGCCAGAGAAGGCTGGCGTTGTTGAAGGCTTCCGGGATTGGCTGATCCAAGTCCGACGCCAGTACGAAGGGCCTATTTCAGTGATCGCTCACTCCTTCGGGACATACATCGTCGGACGCTATTTGCAGGAAGCAAACGACATCACCAAAAATTTCGACGCCGTGATCCTGTGCGGTTCGATCCTCAATACGAACTATGATTGGTCATCGCTGTTAGACAAAGCGGTGGTCGGAAGTGTGCTCAATACGATTTCCACTAACGACGAGTGGGTTAAGTTTCTACCCGATGGTGGGGTGCGACTTCTTGCAAAAGACCAGTTGTTCGGCAACGCTGGCTGCAAAGGATTTTGTGCGCAGCATCCTCGTATCCACCAGATCAGAAGCAGTCTTTTAACTCACAATAACGTATTCAAAGAGGATGTTGTCATAGGTGAGTGGCTGCCGTTTTTGGAACTTTCCAAAGGAAGCCGACGTCGCAGGGAGAATGAAAAAAGAGATTTTTGAAGAATTCCGTCCTGACCTATAAGATCATCGAACGAACTGAACTGACTTGAACAATAGGCGGGTGCCCTCGGCAATTCGCCTGGGGCCAAATGGTTCTACAAGAATGTTTGTGAGTCCATGACCACTATCGGCTTTTTTCCACTCTTTGTGCCTGCGGACCTAGCCCATAATGCTTATGTCACGACCGTCTGTAAGGGGCTGCCGAGCGAACGTATGCACCCGCAGCGAAGCAGCGGCAGGGTTGCGAGTCGTAAGTGCTCGATGCGGACAATCAGAACAATTCAGTGAACGGCTGCCTTGCGGACGAAGTGTGAATTCGCTGCGCCCGCCCCAACGGCAGCAATCCGCACATTGCGTCTGCAGCGAAAAGCAGCACGGTTAGAAGTCTGTCAATCACTGCAAGTGGTCGGCTGTTCCGAAAGTTCAATGACGACACGCAATGGTTATCCAACCAGACAGGTTAACCTTTATTCCGCCTGCGCCGTCCTGCCAGAACACCTGATTCAAGGATGATGCTGGAGACAAGGTGTTCGCGCCGATAGGCCATAATATGCACGCCTGAGACGCCCACAATCTC